>JAEZCZ010000027.1 GCA_023433305.1 Pseudomonadota bacterium
CGAATCCCGCCGCCCCGGCGGTCGCCGAAGCCGAACAAGTTGCCGATGGCATTTGGGACGTCCGCGTGGGGACCGCGGGCGGCCCGGTGATAGAGTTCGCCGATCGCCTCGTGATGTTCGAGGCCTACGGCGGCGAGGCGCAGACGCTTGCCCGGATCGATGCCGCGAACCGGCTCGTGCCGGGCAAGAAGGTCGAGGCGGTGATCGTCAGTCATCACCATTTCGATCACACCGGCGGCCTCCGGGCGGCCGTCTCGCGCGGGCTCGAGGTCATCTCGCACCGCGGCAACGAGGGGATCATCCGCGAAATGGTCACACGCCCGGCCGTGCACTACCCCGATGCGCTGGCCCGCGACCCGCATCCGCTGGTGTTCACACCGGTGGACGAGAAGCTGGTGCTGGAGGACGGCGCGCGGCGCCTCGAAATCTACCGCGTCGTAGAGCACAGCCACATGCCGAACGCCGTCTTCGCCTACCTGCCGAAGGAGCGTCTGATGATGGAAGGCGACCTCGGCGACGAGGCCTGGCAACTCCACTGGTGGGGCAGCGCCTATGCCGCCAACATCGCGCATTACGGCATAGAACCGACGCGCAACATCGCAGTGCACGGCTCCGGGCCGCTTACGATCGAGCAGACGCTGGGCAACAATCAGCGCCAGATCGACGCGGCGGTCGAGTACTGCCGGGCGGCCGAGGAGGGCGGGCGGTTCGTGTTCGGCTGCCCGGTCCAGTACGATACGCGGGGGCCGGTCACGCTGACGCCGCGCTGATCCAAACGGTCGTTTTGGGTAAGACCGCCTCGGCTCAGTCCTTCACTACCGCAAATGCACCGTGCGCATTTATCTTACCGCTCCCGGAGGCGACCGTGATTTCGTTCGCGAAGTGCCCGGCAATTTCCACAGCGCGCGGACCGAAAAGTCTGGCCTCCACGGATCCAAAAGGCACTGAAGAGCCAGTCAGAGTTCCGCCGAATGGGAATGGCACACCGTCCATGCTGCCGATGGTCGAATCGGGGAAGCTTGCTGCACCGACCGCTATTCGCGATCCGTCGTCGGCCACCAGTGTCATGTTAAAGGTTCCGGATGCCTTTTGACTCACGAAATTAAGCGTAAGCGAGGCAGTGCCCTCGATCACGTATTGGTTGCCAGCGATGGGATCGACAGCAAAGCCGTAGATGACCCCGGAATATGCCGCAGTGCCGGTTATAGGAATATCCTCGGCCCTCGTCTCGACACCGTAACCAAACCAGAAATCGCCAAAATTCAGATGACCTAAAGGCGCGCTTCGCGCTAGGTGACCGAGCCCGGAATAGGTGAGCTTGAGTTCGGGATTGGTGCTCGCGGATCGGTAAAGCCGCAGGACGCCAGTAGCGTTCTGGCCGAAAGTGGTGCCGGTATACCCCAGGAACTTAGCGTCAGTGTGGGCCGGATTCGTGGCATTGTCCGGCGTGGAGAACAGCACGAATCTGTCTTCCTGCGAGACAAGGTCGAGCGTCACCAAAGTGTACGTACGGGTAGCGCGGTCGTATCTGAATGCGACCCTCGGGCTTTCGCCCGAGATCGCAGCACCCGGTATGATTTGACCCGTTGCCGGGTCACCGTTGTAGCCGAAACCCGTAAACCCGCCGATGGTGAAGGACATGGAGCTACTAGGGGCGGGCGAAAGGGTCTGATAGCTTGGCGTTGAGGGCGCCGTGGGAGCGGGTGTTGGCGCGGGCGTCCCGGGGGCCGGCGTCGGTGTAGGCGCAGCGCCAGACTGACCACCGGAGCCGCTGCCGCCGCCACAGCCGGCAAGTAAGAAAACACCAAGCATAAGCGGCAGTACTGCCACCGCTCTCTTGATAGCCCCAGTCCTCACAAGTTGCCCCCCGGCCCTGTCTCGTTCGACCTATGCATCGATCCGATAGCAGGCTGCAATCGTTAATCTATCTCGATGGGCCGCGCGAGATGTCGGCAAATCGACAGCAAGGGGGTCGGTCGAACTGGGTTCAATTCCCGCTCGGCCCCAGGTCCCCCTTGCCGATCGTCCCGCTCGCCATCTCGAGCATGCGGTCGAGGCTCCGCTTTGCCGCCACCCGCAGCCCCTCCTCGATCTCGATCCGCGGCTGGAGATCGCGCAGCGCGGTGTAGAGCTTCTCCATCGTGTTCAGCGCCATGTAGGGGCAGATGTTGCAGTTGCAGTTGCCGTCCGCACCTGGCGCGCCGACGAAGCGCTTTTCGGGCAGCGCCTTCTCCATCTGGTGGATGATGTGCGGCTCGGTCGCGACGATCAGGGTGTCGCCGGTGAAGGTCTTGGCGAACTGCAGGATCGAGCTGGTCGAGCCGACGTGGTCGGCGTGGTCGATGATGTGCGGCGGGCATTCCGGGTGTGCCGCGACGGGCGCGTCGGGATACTGCTCCTTCAGCTTCATCAGCTCGCGCTCGCTGAAGGCCTCGTGGACGATGCACACGCCGGGCCACAGCAGCATCTCGCGCCCGAACTTCCGATTCAGGTAGCCGCCGAGGTGTCGGTCGGGGCCGAAGATGATCGGCTGGTCCTTCGGGATCTGGCTGATGATCGTCTCGGCGCTCGAGCTGGTGACGATCACGTCGCTCAAGGCTTTCACCTCGGTCGAGCAGTTGATGTAGGTCAGCGCGATGTGATCGGGGTGAGCCTCGCGGAATGCCTTGAACTTGTCCGGCGGGCAGGAGTCCTCGAGGCTGCAGCCGGCTTCCATGTCGGGCAGGACCACGATCTTGTCCGGCGACAGGATCTTCGCCGTGTCGGCCATGAACTTCACGCCGCAGAACGCGATGACATCGGCATCGGTGTCTGCGGCCTTACGGCTCAGCTCGAGCGAGTCGCCCACGAAATCGGCGAGATCCTGCAACTCCGGCTTCTGGTAATAGTGCGCCAGGATAACGGCGTTGCGTTCCTTGCGGAGGCGTTCGATCTCGGCGCGCAAGTCGGCGCCCACGGGCAGCTTGGATTCGATGCTCATCGTCACGGGGAAATAGGAACTGGCGCCTCTGGCGGCAATGGCCTTAGCGAGCCGGAACGGCCTCTCCGTCGAAGCGGACGTTCACCGTCACCTCACCGAATCCCGCGACTTCGAGCGGAATAGCGAGGTTCTGCCGAATGGCGTCCTTCGCGGCCGAGCGCGCCAGGCTCAATAGAACCGGGTTGGCCGCCTGTTCGACCGCCTGCTGCTCGGCAAGCCGGGTGTTTTGCCGGGTCAGCTTGTCCTGCGCGTCGCGGCTGAACCAGATGCCCTCGCGCAAGTACTGCGCGCGGCCTTCGTCGAGATTGGGCTTGCCCACACGCAGCGGCGGGAGCTGGACGTCGAGGGTGTTCGCCTGCTCGTCCCAGCGCATGCGGTTCCGATCCATTTGCGAGAGGTCGAGCGTATAGTCGACGCGCGCGGGAATGACCGCGATCTGGCGGTTGCGGATCGCCCCGAACAGGCGACTGTCCTCGCTCGACACGACCGGCGAAAGCTGGGCGGAAAATACGGTGAGCCGGTTCTGCTTCTCGAAGGCGACGAGGCTCGTGGCCAGCGGGTCGCCATTGTCCTCGGGCCCGAACGCGCGCCACGCGAACCAGGCCGCAAGCGCCAGCGCGACGATGAACAGCAACCACGGCAACGCCTGTACGCGGGCGAGCGGCCGCTCGCGATGGGGCGGGTGCTGGAGGCGATCGCTCGTCGCCTCGCGCTTGATCAGGTGCGGATCGTCCATGTGTCGCCAGAACGGGCAACTGTGCCGCGTCGTTCCAGATCGAGCAGGTGAGCCTTCACCGATTGCCCGGCCGCGGGCCACAAATGCACGCCGATCCCCTTGTACATCACCGGCACGAGCTCGCCGATCGACTGCGAGCGTTCGCCAAGCAACTTGAGGATCTGCCGCTCGCGTTGTCGCCGATGGCCGATCATCCCGCGCACCAGTTGCCGCGGCCGCTCCACGGCCGGGCCATGCGCCGGGTAATAGATTCGGTCGTCGCGCGCGTGCAGCCGGGCGAGGCTCGCCATGTAATCCGGCATGTCGCCGTCGGGCGGCGCAACCACGGTGGTCGACCATCCCATGACATGGTCGCCGGTGAACAGGGCACGCGTTTCCTCCAACGCGAAGCAGAGGTGGTTCGAGGTATGGCCGGGCGTGGCAATCGCGGTCAGTGTCCAGCCGGGTCCTTCGATCGTCTCGCCGTCGGCGAGGACCCGGTCCGGCCGATAGTCGGTATCGAACGGCACGTCGGCGCGGGGTTCGTCGCTCGTGAGAACCAGCGGCGCGCAGCCGATCACGGGCGCGCCCCTCAGCGCGGACAGCGGCGCGGCCGCGGGCGAATGGTCGCGGTGCGTATGCGTGCAGCAGATCGCAACGACCCGTGCCGTGCCGATGCAGGTTTCCAGCGCGGCGAGATGCTCGGGCAGCGCGGGCCCGGGATCGATCACTGCGAGCCCCTCGTCCGTGCCGACGAGATAGGTTTGCGTCCCGGTGTAGGTGAACGGCGACCCGTTCGGCGCCAACACGCGCCGTACCAGCGGCTCGAGCCGCTCGCAACGTCCGGTCGGCCAGGGTTGTGGAGGCAGCGCCATGCGCGGCCTATGCCGACTGGACGGGCGGAAGGGAATGCAAACAGGAGCGTGGGTAAGGCGCCCGCCCATTGCGCGGCGCGGTTCAGCTCCTAAGGTGCGCCGAAACACTTGGCAGAGAGGAACCGCATGGCCGCCAAAGTTCGCCTGATCGCCACCGAGGAAGCGTGGTCGATCCCCGAGGTCGCCGCCGAGCTGAAGAAGGTGGCGAACGGCCCGTCGCAGAGCCTCGACAAGCTGCTGGTGAAGGGGATCTACGACGCGCCGCAGGACACCAGCGGCTACGGCAAGCTCGATTTCCTTTCCGGCCTGCTCGATGCCGAGCAGGAACGGCTGCGGCAGATGGACGAATACGGCGTCGACATGCACCTGATGGCGCTCACCGCACCGGGCGTGCAGATGTTCGATGCCGACACTGCGCACGAGTTGGCGATGCTCGCCAACGACCGGCTTGCCGAACTGTGCCGCAAGTACCCCAAGCGTTTCGCCGGCCTCGCCAGCTTCGCGCCGCACAGTCCGAAGCGCGCGGCGCAGGAGATGGAGCGTGCCGTCAACCAGCTCGGCCTCAACGGCTTCATGATCAACAGCCACACTTACGGCGAATACCTCGACGATCCCAAGTTCTGGCCGATCCTCGAAGCCGCCGAGGCGCTCGACCGCTGCATCTACATTCACCCCCGCGCCGCCTCGGATACGCTCAAGGGCCCGCTGCAGGACTACGGCATGGACAGCGCGATGTGGGGTTACGGCGTCGAGGTCGGCACCCACGCGGTGCGGATAATGGCGGGCGGGGTGTTCGACCGCTTCCCCAAGCTCAAGATCTGCATCGGCCACATGGGCGAGGCGGTGCCGTTCTGGATCTGGCGCATCAATTTCATGAACACCCGCGCCCAGAAAGTCGGCCGCGCCCGCAAGACCGAGCGGACGATGGCCGAGTATTTCCAGGACAACTTCGTCGTCACCAACAGCGGCGTCGAAGACCCGCTCGCGGTGCGCTACACCATCGACAAGCTCGGCGTCGAAAACGTCATGTGGGCGATCGACTATCCCTATCAGCCGATGGAGCCGGCGGTCCGGTTCATCGAGGAATTCGAATGCACCGACGCGGAACGCCACGCCCTCTGCCACGGCAACGCCGAGCGCATCTTTCACATCGCGCCGGCGGAATGAGTCCCTTGACCCTCGTCATTGCGAGGAACGCAGCGACGAAGCAATCCAGGGCCGTGCGAGGCTCGCCTGGATTGCTTCGCTACGTTCGCAATGACGATAGGTAGTACCGATGATCTCCACCCCCCTCCAAGGCCTCAAGGTCGTCGAGCTCGCCCGCGTCCTCGCCGGGCCCTGGGCCGGGCAGATACTCGCCGATCTCGGCGCCGAGGTGATCAAGGTCGAGGCCCCCGCCGGCGACGACACGCGTCGCTGGGGTCCGCCTTTCGTCGACAACGGCGACGGCACGCAAGACGCCGCCTATTTTCACTCGACCAACCGCGGCAAGAGCTCGGTTACGGCCGACTTCCGCACCCCGGAAGGCAAGGCTTTGGTGCTCGAGCTCGTCCGCGATGCCGACGTGGTGATCGAGAACTTCAAGGTCGGCGGCCTCGCAAAGTTCGGGCTCGACTACGAATCTTTGCGCAAAGCACACCCCCGCCTCGTCTACTGCTCGATCACCGGTTTCGGGCAGGACGGCCCCTATGCCGCGCGCCCGGGCTACGATTTCATCATTCAGGGCATGAGCGGGATCATGGACCTGTCGGGTCAGAAGGACGGCCCGCCGACCAAGATCGGCGTCGCCTATGCCGATCTCATGACCGGGCTCTACGCGGTCATCGCGATCCAGGCCGCGCTCCACCAGCGCGCGGTCACCGGGCGCGGCCAGCACATCGACATGGCGCTGCTCGACGTGATGGTCGGCACGCTCGCCAACCAGGCGATGAACTACCTCGTCTCGGGCACCTCGCCGCGCCGAATGGGCATGGCCCACCCCAACATCGTGCCCTACGACGGTTTCGAGACCGTCGACGGCTGGGTGATCATCGCCGTCGGCAACGACACGCAGTTCGCGCGCCTCTCGGCCCTTATCGACCTCCCCGCGAACACCGGCTGGACCACCAATGCCGGCCGCGTCGCCGACCGGGCGGCCGTCACCCATGCGATCGCCGCGCAGCTGCGCGACTGGGAGCGTGACGCGCTTCTCGCCGATCTCGAGGAGCAGGGCATCCCCGCCGGCCCGATCAACACCGTCGCGCAGGCGCTCACCGATCCGCAGGTCGCGGCGCGCGGCATGGTGCTCGACTTCGGCGAGGGCCTCAGGGGCCTGCGCACGCCGATCCGGTTCTCCGATGCCGAGCTGGCGCCGGCGAAGCGCTCGCCCAAGCTGGGCGAGGACAGCTCAGCGTGAGCTTGCCGCCGCGAGCTGCCGGTCGATCCACGCCACCGCCCGGCGATAGCGCTCCGCCTCGATCCCGCCGAACCGCCGGCTGAAGTCCACTTCGGACAGCCCCTCGGGCGCCGTCACCAGCGTTTCGGGAAGCAGGTCCCGCTCCGAAACCCGCTGCAGGGAGAGCGCCGCGGCGCGAGCCGTCTCGGGCGCCACGGCCCGGCGCGCCACGTGCACCCCGGAACGGTCCGCGGCGAGGTCGACGAACGAGAAGCCCGATCCCGCCGGAAGGCTGTCGTGCAGCTCCTTCCATTCGCCGAGGTTGGACGCGGTCTCTTCGCCGAGCACCGCGGTCAGCGCAGCCGAGAACGCCCAGTGCTGCGCCAGGTCGGCGCGCTCGCGCAGCATCACCGGTGCAGCCGGGCCGTGGCAACGCGCGCGCTCGGCGCCCGGGCCCGGCGCCAGCGGATCGGCTCGCTCGCCCACGACATAGAGCGCCAGCGCGACGAACGCGGCCCGGTTGTATTCGGCCGGCTCGATCTCGCTCGCCTCGCGGAAGGCCCGCCGCACCAGCGCGGTCAGCTCGGCCGGCGGCTCCTCTTTCGCCGCCGCCAGGCCGCAATAGATTCGCGCCACCAGCTTGGCGTCGACCGGCGCGCCCGCGGCGCTGACCATGTTGCCGACGAGGCCCGTGCGCCGCGGTAAGGCCAGCCGCGCCGAAACGGTGCTCGCCTCCACTTCGAAGCGGCGCACCGTCTGGTCGAGGTCGGGCAGCTCGACACCTTGGCGCGCCAGCCACCACCGCGCCAGGTCGGCCGAGCGCCGCGAGAGCGAAGCGGGCAAGGGCACATGCCCCAGCTTCAGCCGGAACTCGGGAAAGCCCTCGTGCGTCCCGGCGATCGCCGCCGAGGCGTTGAACCACAGCCCGGCGAACAGCGGCAGGCTCGCTCGCGCGGTGAACACCCCGTCGCTCACTTCCGCCGCCACCTTGCGGTGCCCGGCCGCGTCGGTCGCCAGCGCCGACAGCGCCCGCAGCTCCCGGTTGTCGAGGTCGAGGTCGACAGGCTCCCCCGCCGCCTGCGCCGCCTTGACCTGGTCGATCAGCCCGCGCGCGAGCGCGATGTCCTGGGCGGTCGGCCGCTTGTCCCGGTCGACCGTCGGGCCGAAGCTGAGCAGCGCGGCGCCGAGCGCGAGCAAGGCCGCCACGGCAAGGAGCAGCCCCCTGCGTGTCCTCGAAACCTTTCGCGTGGCGAGCCGCTCGGCCATGCCGCTTCCATCATAGAGGCAGGCATGAACGCCGCCTTACCGCTTCCGTTTCGCGTTGCGCGATCGGGAAGCCGGCTCGCCTACGCCGGGGCGGCGTTTTGGGGAAGATGGCTGGCGGGGATTTTCCGCGCGCTCAGCCGGACGCGATGGCGAACCCGGTGACGATCGTGCCGAGCGCGAGGCCGAACGCCGCCATCATCACGCCCGCGATGCGCATGGCGTACGCGGCCGGGCGAGGGGCTTCACCCGGCCGGCCGGGCAGTCCTGCGCGACCGCGCGCCAGCCCGGCTCCCCTCATCGCCAGCACGATGCCGCCGACGATCAGGAGCGCGCAGAAGATGTCGACGATGATGACACCCATGAAATCTCTTTCGTTGGCCCGTCAGGCCGCCTTCACCTGGCCTTGCGGCCGCAGCAGCACGGCGAACTTCGATCCGACGCAGCTCTCGTCGGGGCGGTGCCATGCCTGGCTCACCGTGAGAAGCTGCCCGTCGAGCTCGACCATCTCGCCCACCGCGGGCGTGGTTTCGAAATTCAGCCGGACCGGGTCCTCGTTTGCGTCCTGGCCGTCCTTGTACACGCTTACCAGCATTGTCCTCTCCTCTCCATGCCACCGGTCTCAGGCGGCGAGGTCAACCAGCCGAAGGTACGGCTTCAGCGTCTCGTAGCCCTGCGGGAACTGGCGGCTCGCTTCCTCGTCCGAAAGCTTCGGCGATATGACCACCCGGTCGCCAGGCTCCCAGTTGACCGGAGTCGAAACCCCGCGCGCATCGGTGAGCTGCAGGCTGTCGATCGCGCGCAGCAGCTCGGCGAAGTTGCGCCCCGTGCTCGGCGGATAAGTCAGGATCAGCCGGATGCGGTGCGTGGGATCGATCACGTAGACGCAGCGCACGGTCAGCTTGGGATCGAGATCGGGATGAATCATCCCGTACAGCACGGAAACCTTGCCGTCGGTGTCGGCGATCATCGGGAAATAGGGCTCGTGCCCTTGCGTCTCGGCGATGTCGCGGTCCCAGTTGTGATGCGCCTCCACCGGATCGACCGACAGGCCGATCACCTTGATGTTGCGCTTCTCCCACTCGGGGCGCAGCCGGGCGACCTCGCCGAGCTCGGTGGTGCAGACCGGCGTGAAGTCCTTCGGATGGCTGAACAGCACGCCCCAACTGTCGCCGAGCCACTCGTGGAATGAAATCGGGCCGTGGGTGGAATCCTGGGTGAAATCGGGCGCGATCTCGCCGAGCTTCAATGACATCTAACCGCTCCTCGTCGGATTTGCCCGATGGACGTAGGCCTTCGCAATGCTATGAGGCAAACGAATGTTATTGCAGCTTGACCGCAGAAAGTTTGCATTATGGACATTGCTGCCGCCCGAACCTTTCTCGAGATCGTGCGCACCGGCAGTTTCGTGAATGCGGCGCAGAGCCTCCATCTCACGCAGACCGCCATCAGCGCGCGCGTGAAAGTGCTCGAACAACAGCTCGGCCAGCCGCTGTTCGTCCGCAACAAGGCCGGCGCGAAGTTGACCCCCGCGGGGCAGCAATTCTTCCGGTACGCCTCGACGCTGGTGCAAGTCTGGGAAAGCGCCCGGCGCGCGGTGGCGCTGCCGCCCGGGCGCGACCAGGTCGTCACCATCGGCGCGGAGCTCAGCTTGTGGAGCCCGCTGCTGCGGCACTGGCTGCTGTGGATGCGCCGCGAATGCGCGCAAGTGGCGGTGAGCGCCACGATCGACGCCGCCGAGCGGCTCATCGGCCATGTCCAGGACGGCTCGCTCGACGTGGCGGTCGTCTACGGCACGCCGCGTCGCCCCGGCCTCGTCAGCGAGCTCTTGTTCGAAGAGAAGCTCGTCCAGGTGCGCACGACCCCGCTCGACCAGCCGCTCGAAGCGGCCGATCACATCCTGGTGGATTGGGGAGAGGATTTCGCCGCCGGCTTCGCCGCCGCGTTCCCCGACGAACCCAAGGCGGTGGTCTCGATCGGCTACGGCCCGCTCGCGCTCGACTACATGCTCGCGGTTGGGGGAATCGGCTATTTCCGCGAGGGCTTCATCCGCTCCTACCTCGACGAGGGGCGGCTCGCGAAAGTCTCCGGCAGCCCGGAGTTCTCCTACTCGGCCTCGGTGGTCCACTCGGCGAAGGCCGACGAAGGCGTGATGGACCGGATACGCACCGGCCTGCGCGTCGCGGCCGCCCTGTCGGCGTGACACTCGCCGAAAAAGCATGCGCCTGACTGGTTTCAGTCGCAACTTGTAACGGGACCGGCAAGTTTGTCGCGCTCGTGGCCCGGCGGATTACGCCTTTGAAAATCGTAAGATGCTGTAAAAGCAGGAGTTTCTTACCTCCGGCGGCCTGACAATTTCCGACAATTTGGTTCAGCCGCGGCAAAGCGCTGCGACAACCCGGTTCTACTTCGGCATCACGCCAACGAGGCGCTGCTTACCGAAGGACAACACCATGAAGACCCTTGCCACTGCGTTCGCCGCTGCTTCGCTGTCTCTTCTCGCGGTCGCGCCGGCCGCCGCCGAAGAGGTTCAGGCGACCGTCCATTTCGGCGATCTCGACCTGACCACGGCCGCTGGGGCGGAAACGCTCAACGCCCGCCTGCTCGGCACCATCGATGCCATGTGCGAGCGGCCCAGCGTCCTCAACATCAAGGCCAACATCGCCTGGAATGAATGCAAGGACACCGCGATGTCGAGCGCGCTCGAGCAGCTCGCCCTGAAGGGCGTTTCCTTCGCGCGCCCGACGGTCACCGTCGGCGGATAATCGCAACCACCGCGCTTCCAGCAGAACGGCCGTCGGGAAACCGGCGGCCGTTTTGATTCAGGCGGCGCCGATGCGTTGCAGCTTGGCTTGCAGGGTGGCGTCGTCGAACGGCTTGGTGACGAAGCCGTCGGCGCCGGCGGCGATGCCGCGGCCGACGGTCGCGGGCTCGTTCTCGGTGGTGCAGAACACCACTTTCGGCTGCTCGCCGCCCGGTTTCGCACGCAACGCGGTGACGAACTCGATCCCGGTCATCACCGGCATGTTCCAGTCGAGCAGGATCAGGTCGGGCATCGAGATTTCGCAGCGGCCCAGCGCTTCCTGGCCGTTCTCGGCTTCGATTACCGAGAAGCCGAGGCCCTCGGCCACGCGGCGCGAGACGCTGCGCATCACGCGCGAATCGTCCACGATAAGGCAATGGCGCTCGCGCGGCGCGGGCGCCGCGTTCGCCGCCGGCGGGGCGTGCTCCGCCGAAACCGGTTGCGTGGCCCCCGTCGGAGGCGTGGTGCGTTTGATCAGGCCGTGAATGGGTAGACCTCCTCCGCGCCGAAGCCCTCGTCGGAGCCGAATCCCGCCTCGAGGCCGAGACCCTGGCCGGCACGCGGGCCGGTAACCGTACCGAAGCCGTTGGCGTTGGCGGCAGCGTGAATCGGGGTCGGCTCGGCCGCGTGCGGCGCGGGCGTCAGTCGCACGTGCAGGTAGGGCACCCAGACGTCGCCGTATTCGGCCTTCTGGTACCACAGGTCGACCACGTCGTACGACGCCCAGAAGCCGTCCGGCCCCTGCAGGCGGATTCCCTCGCCGATACGCGGCACGGCGGCGAAACGCAGCCGCTCCTGGCTCTGATGGGTCTCGTTCTGGACTTCGATCTCGATCAACGCTCAGACACCTCCGGACTCGAAAGTCACCGTAACCCCAAATCCTTGCCGAATCCCAAATGGCCGACTTCACACGAGGTTGGCGAAGGCCCGCCAGTGCGATAGCGTTACCGCGTAAGGGGGAATCGGGGGGACGGTTCATGCGCAATTGGATTCTGGCGCTCGCGCTCGGGCTGGCGCCTGCTTCGGTGCAGGCCGAATGGTTCGAGGCATCGAGCGCCAATTTCGTCGTCTATGCCGACGACAGCGAACGCGACGTGCGTCGCTTCTCGGAGCAGCTCGAACGATTCCACGCCGCCATGGAGATCGTCACCGGGCTGGAAGGTGAGCGGCCGAGCCCATCGAACCGCGTCACCGTGTTCATGGTCAGGAACCAGCGCCAGGTGGAGCGGCTCGCGGGGAACCGCAACATCGCCGGTTTCTACATACCCCGGGCCGGCGGATCGGTCGCCTTCGTGCCGCGCGTGGACGCCAAGAGCGGGCAGCCCGATTTCCCGATGATCGCGCTGCTCCACGAATATGCCCACCACTTCCTGATCTCGAACAGCCGGTTCCCCAGCCCGCGCTGGCTCGGGGAGGGCGGGGCGGAGTTCTTCGCCTCGGCCGCGTTCACCAACGACGGCGGCGTTTCCATCGGCAGGCCCGCCGCGCATCGCTCGTGGGGCTTGCTGCTCGGCCGCAGCATCACGGCGGCGGAACTGGTCGATCCCACGAATTCAGAGAAGAGTGCGAGGGGCCGGGATCTAGATGAGTTCTACGGCAAGAGCTGGCTGCTCTATCACTACCTGGTCTTCACCTCGGAGCGTCGGGGCCAGCTTCAGGGCTACTTGCGGGCGATGGCATCCGGCAAGTCTTCGCTCGAGGCGGCGCAGGAGGTCTTCGGCGACCTCGACCAACTCGAACGCGAGCTGGACCGCTATCTCCGCCAACGCACGATGCTGTCGATGCAGTTCCAGCCCGGGCAGCTCGAAATCGCCCCGATTGCACTCCGGCGGCTCACCGAGGGCGAGGCGGCGATGATGCCGGTGCGTATTCGCTCGCGGCGCGGCGTGACTCGCGAGGAAGCCGTCGAGCTGCTCGGCCAGGCACGCGCTATCGCCGCCAGTTACCCCCAGGACGCGGCCGTGCTCGCCGCGCTCGCGGAAGCTGAATACGACGCGGGCAACAATGCGGAAGCGATTGCCGCGGCCGATGCCGCGCTCGCGCTCGATCCCTCGCAGGTCAACGCCTATGTCCAGAAGGGCTATGCGCTGTTCCGCGAGGCGCCCGAAGCCGAAGACCGCGCGGCCGCCTATCGCGGCGCGATCGCCCCGTTCGTGGCGCTCAACCAGCTCGAGAACGATCACCCGCTCCCGCTCGTCTACTACTTCCGCAGCTTCGCCGAGCGCGGGGTCGAGCCGCCCGAGCAGGCCGCCCTCGGCCTCACGCGCGCCGCGGAGCTGGCGCCGTTCGATCTCCACTTGCGGCTCAATCTCGCCAGCTACCAGATCCAGAAGGGCATGCTCGAAGACGCGCGCGGCAATCTCGTTCCCCTCGCCTACAATCCGCACGGCGGCGCGATGGCGGACAGCGCGCGCCAGGTGCTGGAGCGGATCGATGCCGGCGGCGAGACTCCGGCGGCCGAGGAACTGATCGCGCTCCTCCACGCCCAGCCCGCCGACGCCGAGGCGGGCGGCGCGCAATAGCCGGAGTAGCGTCCGAACTCAGCTCGCGTTCGGATCGACCGCGCCGCGCACGATCCCGCCGTCGTCGGTGGCCTGCGGGCCGGGGATCGGCGTGAGCGTGTGGATCAGCCGGAACTTGCCGTCGATGTAGCGGAAGGTGTGCGAATCCGGCGCTTCCGCGCGCCCGCCGAAGCGGCAGAACACGTTGATGACGCCCATCTCCTCGTCGACCAGGTAGTCGCGGTGGGTGATGTAGAGCACGCCCGCCGGAACGCCGACCTCGCAGCTCGCGGTCGGGCTGTTGTCGCGGTTGGTGTAGGCGCCGCCCTCCAGCCGCGCGCAAGGCACGCCCCACGGGATGTCGGTGAACTTGTCGGCGAAGGCGTCGAGATAGGCGTTGGCGCCGCGGATCATCTCGGCGGGCGCGGTGCGCTGGTAGGGGTGCAGCGGCTCCCAGTTTTCCTGCTTGGTGTACTTGAGAAACGCGTTGGCGTTGAACAGCCAGTCGCCGGGTTTCGTCACCAGGCTGTCGACGCGGATCACCTTGCCCTCGTGCAGGTACAAGCGCGTGCCCAGGATGTATGGGCTGGCGCCTTCGGTCACCACGATCTCGGTGAAGGTCTTGCAGCGCTTGTCATCGTGGAAACTGAGCGCGCTTGCGACGGGTAACGCGGTGTTCCAGAGCCCCATCGAGCGCTTCATTGACACCATATTCTCGAGAAAATGGGCCTGCTCGTGGAGCGGCAGCCCGGAAATGTCGCCCTTCCGCTGCCCCTCGACATAGGCCGCCGTCGCCGCCTTGAGCTCCTCGCGCGTGCACGTCGGCCGGTCCTGCAGCGGCGCGTAAGGGCTTGGTGGAGGCCCATTTTGTGCCAGCGCCGGCGTCGCCGCGCAGGCCAGCAGCCCGGCCAGAAATGCAGTCCTCATCATTGCCATTCTCCCCCGCGCTTCAGCGAACGTCGTGGATTTCCTCGCTCCGGCACTGCTCATAAGTGCTCCACCCCGAACACATCCCGTAAGGCCCACGGATGAAAATCGCCTCGATCCGGCTGATCTGGTCGTTCTCGATCTTGAACAGCTCGCCGAGTTGCCAGCTCCAGTTGATCGGCCGGTGGTCGAAGAACGCGAACGAGAACACGATGCCGCGCTCGCGGTCCACCGCCACGAAGCGCCGGTCACGGATCCCGGTCACCGCGCCGATCAGCGAGGTCTCGAGCTGCTCCTTGCACCCTTGCACCTCCTGCCCGCGCATCCCGATGGTGCCCGGGGGCCCGACGATGGTCATGCCGTTTTCGATCCGCAGGCAGTCGTCGGTGAACGGGTAGTAGTCCTTGCCGGTATTGCGCTCGACCGCTTCGAAATAGGCGTTGGCGACTTCAACCAGCTCGGCGCGCGTCATTCGCTCGCTCTCAGGCACGGCTTCGATGTAGCTGGCGTGCGGCGATCCCAGCGCCTCGACCGCCGCGCCGGTGGCGGGGAACGGTGAACTCGGCGCCGCCGCGCCCGGACCGAGCGGCCGCTCCGGCCGGGCCGCGATCTGCTCGATTTCGGTGATCTTGCCGTCGACGACTCGCAGGCGCAGCGACAATCCGACCGCCTCGGGCTCGCGCTGCGGCCCGGTGGCCGAGCTCGACGCCACTTCCATCACCGTCCCGAGGAAGCCGATCTGCTGCGTCTCCATGTCGGGCACGTAGAGCTTGTATTTGCCCACCGCGCTGGTCGTCGCCCATAGCCCCTCATTACCGAGCGGGAGCTCGATCCCGTTCTCAGTGAAGCGCGCGTCGGGCGCGAACAGGGCGGGATCGACCGTCCCGTCGGCCATCGCCTGCAGATAGCGGTCGACGAACCCTTCGAGACAGGCGCGCTGGCAGTCTTGTTCGGCCACCGGCACCCCGGCGACTTGCGCCGCAGCCGGCGCTGCTCCGAGCATCACCACCGAAAAGGCAAGCGCCGCCGAGGCACGGCGAAAAGCACGCATCATCGTTCCCCTCTCCCTGTTCGTTTTGCCGGGAATAGACCATCAAAGCGGGGCCTTCGCCAGCGCTTTAATGCGATTGTAATGCGCCGGCCGCGGTTCGGTCAGAAGCGCAGCGCCGCACTCAGCATCGCGAAATCCACCGACGCGCCGCCGGCAAGCCGGATCGCGGCGCCCGCCTGGTGACGGACATACTGCGCGTGCATCGTGAGCGCCTTGCTGGCTTTCCACCTGGCGTCGAGCGAATCGCTCTGCCCGATCCCTCGTGCGCGGTTGCCGAGCGTCGCGGCGAGCGGAATCGAAGGGAGGGTATAGACCGCATCGTCGCGGTTCTCGCGCCATTTGCCCTGGGTCGCTGCCTCGAGGCTCAGCTTGGGCGTCGGGCGCAGCCGGACGCTCGCGCGCAGCGCCACCAGGTTGGTGAAGGTCGTCAGCCCTGCCTCGTCGAAATGCCCGCCTTTCGGGAATAGCGGATGGAAGCTGCCGAGCGCGGCGTCGGTCGGATCATCGCCCGAGCCGGCATCGAGGCGCAGCCCGACGCGCGGTTTGGCGGGAAGGTCGAGATTGTATCCGAGGTCTGCCGAAACCCCCCAGGCGCGGATCTTGCGAGTGCCCCGCCGGCCGCGCTGAAGCATGCCCTCGGCGTCCCACTCCCAACCCGAGCGCTTGCCCGCCACCCGGACCCCGAAGCTGTCGCGCCGCTCGATCCCGGCGGGCAACTCCCGCCCCAGCCGCAGCCAGTACCCGCCGAGCGTAATCGGAGTTTCCGTGCCGATCCTCTGGGTCAGGTAGAGCCCGCCGAAGCTCTGCCCTTCGTCGCTGCCGTCGTCGAACACGCCGCGCTCGATCGCCACCGGCCGCGTGAGAAACGCGTCCACGCGTGTGCCGCCTTGCTCATAGGCAATCCGTGCCCCGTCGTAGCTCTGGCGGATGTTGGCCCCGTCGCGGTACGACACGAACCGCTGTGCCTCGTCGAGCACGATCTCCTGGCGGCCCAGACGGACGGTGAGGCCCGATTGAGCGAATTCCGCAAAGCCCTGCTGCAGGTCGAGGTGGTTCTCGTCGGGTGGTGCCAGCCGCCGCTTCCCCCACGCCTCGTGCGCGCCCAGCTCGACGACGACACGCACCGGCTCGATCCGCGTTTCAGCGCGCAGCAGAATTCGCTGGAGCACATAGGCGTCCGTTTCGCGGTCGCCGTCCAGCCCGAAGCGCGGCGCATCGATCGCTTCCGCGCGCTGGCGCACTTGGCCGCCAATGTCGACATCCTGCGCCAGCCCCGGCGACGCCAGCAACGCGGCGGCGGCAAGTGAAAGCGGCAGTCGGGCGTTCAATCCGCGTCGCGAAGGGGAAGGGTCCATGGTCTGGCGATAGGTCGTAAGCCACTGCTCCGCTTTGATTCAGCGCAGTCGATACGGCGCGCACGGCGGCCATCTTGCGCCCGCTCGGCGGAACCATTGCGCCGCCGTCGCATTGCCATGCGGTGTTCCACGCCGCGTTCGCGTATTCGGGCGTCAGCGCTGGAACCCGCAACCGACTCTCTCCTCGAGGAGGACATATGAAGAACCTGATCCTGACCGGCGCGCTCGGAACTGCCGTGCTGATGCTTTCGGCCTGCGGTGACAACGATGCCGAACCCGTCGCCGACGATACGACCGCGCTCGACACCGCGGCCACCACGCCCGCCACGACCGACTGGCCGGCCGGCACCCGCATCGTCGAGGAAGACGGCGTCGTCTACCGCGTCGACCCGGCCGGCACCCGCGTCGCCATCGAGGATGGCTCGTGGCGCATCGTGACCGAAGGTGACCGGCGCTACCGCGTCGATCCTGCAGGCACCCGCATCGAGATCGACGAAGAAGGCGTCGACCTCGAAGGCGCCGCCTCGGGTCCGGACATCCCGGGCGTCGATGTGGACGTAGGCCGCAACACCCAGGGCAACCTCGACGTCGACGTCAGTACCGATGGCACCGACGCGAGCGACGACCAGGTTCGCGACAGCCGCTGAGCGTAGCCCGCGTTCAAGACCGAAGGGCCGGCCAACCCACGCGGTTCGCCGGCCCTTTCTTTTCGGCCGCAATTCGTCAGGGCTGAACGATCCCCGCCGCGATCG
>JAEZCZ010000034.1 GCA_023433305.1 Pseudomonadota bacterium
ACAATGGAGCGCTTACTCGCGCGGCGCCGCCGAACTTCCCCCGATGGGTTGGAACAGCTGGAACGCATTCGCGCTGGACATCAGCGAGGCAAAGCTTCTTGGCTCGGCCGAAGCGATCGTCAAATCCGGCCTCGCGGCTAAGGGTTACCGCTATATCAATATCGATGAAGGCTGGTGGGCGAGGCGCGGCGCCGATGGGCGTCTGGTGATCCGCAGCGACAAGTTCCCGTCCGCCCGGCTTGCAGACGGGCGGACCAGCTTTCGCCCGCTCACGGACCAGCTTCATGCCATGGGCCTGAAAGCTGGCATCTATTCGGATATCGGCCGCAACAGCTGCGGCCAGATCCATAGCGACGACAAGGCCAATCTCCCTAGCGGCACCGTCGCGGAACGCGAGGTCGGCCTTTACGGTCATGTCGAGCAGGATATTGCCCTGTACTTCGGCGAATGGGGCTTCGACCTGATCAAGGTAGATGCATGCGGTATTCGCGGTCTCGCCGATGACGCACCCAAGGTGCTCTCCGGAGAGTTCCGGGCCCTTCCACCACTAGTCGACAGCGGATCGCTGGGGCGCACGGACATCGCTGCCACTAAGGCGCTCTATGCTCAGGTGCGGGAGGCGTTGGAGCGCACAAATCCGGACGATGATTTCGTCTTCTCGCTTTGCCTGTGGGGCGCTGCGGATGTCCGCTCGTGGGCGCACGAGATGGCGAACATGTCACGTACCAGCGAAGACATCTTTCCCATCTGGGGGCGAATGCTCCACAACATGGATACCGCGATCCGCCGGCCGCTCTACGCGCATCCAGGTTCGTGGAACGATCCTGACATGCTGTATATCGGCGCGGGCGATTTCGATGCCCGACACCTGACTGAGGCGCGCTCGCATTTCAGCCTTTGGGCGATGCTCAATGCGCCGCTCATCATCGGCTACGACTTGCGGACTGCGGCACCCGAATTGATGGAAATATTGGGCAATGAAGAGATCATCGCCCTGAACCAGGATCCCGCCGGGAACCAGGCCGTGCTCGCCTATGACTCGAGCGATGTGAACATCTTGGTGAAGACGCTGGCCAGCGGCGAAAAGGCCGTCGCCGTGCTCAATCGAACCTCGCACCCACTTTCTGCCACGCTTACCGCGAGCCATCTGAAGTTCACCGCCGATTCCGATATTGTCCTTATCGATCTGTGGAGTGGAGAAGAACGGCAGTTCCGCGACCGGCAGGACCTGGAACTGGCGCCGCGCGAGACGCTGGTGTTTCGCGCCAGTGGGACGCGGGCGCTTGCAGACGGTTCGTATCTTTCCGAGATGCCCGGCAGCGTGAACCCAGCGGTCGACGGCGTCATCGCGCCGCAAGCCGACCCAATGGTGCATCGCTCCATCCTCCCGTGGGTGGGAACTCGAGTATCGCGCGAAGGCCCGCGCTACGGCGGCTGGGGCGGCGCGCAGGCGGACAGCACGCCCTATTCGCAGCAACTCGCCATCGCCGGCCGCAGCTTCGATACGGGGATTGGGGTTCTCGCCAACTCGCGGCTCGAAGTGCGCAACGCTGGGTACCGGCGTTTCAACGCATTGGTAGGTGTAGACGATTCCGCGCGCGATCGGAGCCAACCCGTGACATTCGAAGTCTACGCAGATGGCCGTCTTGTCGCCCGTTCACCCGCGATGCGTTTCGGCGACGAACCTGCCGCACTCGACGCCGATGTAGCCGGCGCAAGACTGGTCGAGCTGGTTGCGCGGACCGCCGAGCGAGCACGATTCCCCGACCCCGTCACCTGGGCAGAAGCCGCTTTGCGGCGGTAGAAGCGAACTCGAAGGCGCTGACGTGGCACGCGGCATTCACCGCGAACTCGTCCGCTCATCGATAAGACCAACCTCTCTCGCTTCAATCGCGTTCGCTGGGAATGAACCCTTTCTCTCGCATCCAGTCGAACAGCCGATCTCCCCAAAGCGACACGCGCATGGAGAAATTCGGCACATCGTACATATGGAGTTCGACGGGCTTCTCAGCATCCTTCCACATTTGCGAAAGGGCTAAGAGGCCGTCCGTTACCGGCCCGTGCGGTGTTTCCGTCACCAGGAAGAGCGGCGGCGCTTCCGTGGGAACAGTGACGTCCTGGAGCGCCGGTCCGAAGATCGAAACGATGAAATCGGGCGTCGCTCCGGCGTCGTTGGCCATCAGGGCACCGAATGCGACGCCGCCGCCCGCGGACGTTCCGATCATCCCGACGCGATCGGGATCGATATTCCATTCGGCTGCCCGCGCTCGCGTCAACCGGAGCGCCTGTTGCCCGTCCAAGACAGCCAGACGCAAGACCTCCGCCAACACCGCGTCCCCGGGTGCAGGATTGGCGTTCGCGTTGCGGATCTCGAGCTTGGGGAAGCGCATCGGCGGGGCATTCGCCGGACGCGGCGATGAAGCGGCGGCGATCTCCTTCTCGGAGAGCTGCCGCGTGCGGTATTCGCTCAGGATGACCGCTACGCCTTCCGCGATGAAGCGCTCGATCGTCGCGCGCGTATCCTCGCCTATGCCGAGAACTCTCAGACCTCCGCCGGGCAGCATCACCACGGCTGCGCCTGTCGCCCGTGCGGGATCGGGCAAGTAGACTTCGATCTTGGGGTCGACGACGTTGTACCGTGACTCGTCGTCTCCTTGCCGAACGACGGAGTAAGGCTGCTTCCAGTCTTCCGCTCCCGGGGCCGGGCCTTCGTACAGCCGACCCGACCAATCCTGCGCGGTCGCGGGCGCGGAGAACGACGCCAAGGTCGCAGCGAAAGACAGGGTGCCGAGGACGCGCCGTAGCTGAAACATTTGGATTACCCTTCCTCACCGATCGGCGGCAACATCAGGCGATGCTGGAGAGCGGCGTCTGCACGGCACGTGTACGAAAGCGCGTCACCGACCGGACCCACTCCGTCGTAGCGCGCGGAAAAGGGAAACGGACATAAGGCGCGCGTGAAGGCTTGCCGACCGTCCGTGATCTTCGCTGCCACAAGCCGATCCGGAGCCTGCCCTTCCTCGACCCAGCGGATGAGGGCCCACAATATGTCGCGAGCAGGGTCCCCGGGCCATGCCGGATGGCCCGATCCACCGAACGAGTCCGCTCCGGGGCCGCCGGCACAGTGATACATCCCTGGCACCATGAACAACCGGACCGAGTGCGCGAGAGCCTCGAGGCCGCCGTTCGCGGCAGCGGCCGCGGCGTAGTAGTCGACGGTCGGATCGGCATTGGTCGATGGGTCCGCCCAACCTTGGTACAGGATGGCCTTTCGGCCCGACTGGATGAAAGGCGCAAGGTTGACCCGGTCCGCACGCAACTCCGGCATCATGCGATTTGCCGCCGCAAGGTCCGCGCTTCGACGGAATGAGCCTTCATCCCATAGGGGGTCGCCGTAAACGCCGTCCGCCCACATGGCTCGCAACAATGGCGAAGGAGGCCCCGGGCGCGTACGGACGCCGGGTTGCAGCCCGCGGTCCATGGCTCGGCCCTGCTCATTCGGCATCGGTCCTATGATCGTGTCGAGCAGAGCAACCTTGTCGGGAGAGAGGCACTGGCGCCCTTGACCCGACCGGCACAGCAACTGGCGCGTTTCGAAACGGCAGCGCAGCGGGTTTTCGATAATCCCGTCAGCGACTCCATCGAGCCGGTCGCACTGTCGCACGACTGCGGTCTCGTAAAGATTCCAATCTTCGGCGGTGAGCGGCGAGGAGGAGTCTTTTTGCAGCAAGGCAGACCACATCATGCGAACGGACTGCAACGGCATGTACGGCCCCGGCGCGCCCGCCACGACCCCGTCGTAGTCGAGCGGATAGAGCTGCATTTCCTTGAGCGCCTGGCGCCCGCCGCCGGAACAGCCGAGGAAGTAGCTGCGCTCGACGGAGCGACCATAGAAGCCCGCCGTCAACGCCTTGGCGGCCTGCGCGGTCAGGTGCACGGCACGATGCTCGTAATCCTGCCGCGCCTTGGGATCGGCCATCCATCTGGCCTGGCTTCGTTTGTGGCCGCTGTCGGTCGAAACGACCGCAAAACCCTCGCTCACGCGGCGGCTCGTGTCGGTATAGTTATACACACCGGCATCGCCGCCCACGCCCGCGCCAAGCAGGCGGCCATTCCACGCTTCAGGAAGCCAGAGCTCGAACCCGATATTGTCCTCGATGGTGCCTTCTACTCTGCACAGCCGAGCGTCGACGTGATCGGATTGGTAGGGGCCTTCCACCTGCGGCCGCCAATCCGCGTCGATAACCGGGGTGGCGGACGTGACCACCACCCCGTCGGCATGGGCGCCGGCCAGCAGAGCACAGGCCGCCAGCACCCCGCTCATCATCAGAACTTCGCCCGCGCGGTGAACCGGAAAATGCGAGGCAATGCGTTCGCCGCATGCGGATCGTATCCGAAGTTCGTGTCGACGAACGGGGGATCGCGGTCGAACAGGTTGCGCACCTCGCCGGCGAAGGTCAGCGTTTCGTTCACGTCGAAGCCGACGAACAGATCGAAGGTGTCGAGCGCCGCAACGTCTTGCGCCGGTGTAACCGTCGTGTTCTGGTAACCCGAGAGGTGGTTCCAGATCAGGCGTGTACGCATCTTACCGTAAGCTATCCCTGCATCGGCTTGCATGCGGAACTTCTGCGGGAACGCGATGGTGTTGAGCACGTCGGCGAAGCCGGCACCCGGCACGGCCTCGAAGTCGTATTTGAGGAAATAACTCCCGTTAACCCCGGCATCGAGGCGCCAGTCGCCCCACTCCCAGCGATAGGCCGCCTGGAAATCGATACCGTTGACTTTCGAGGTGCCGAGATTCTGGCGCCGACCATCCGCGATGAACTGAACAACACCGGTCGACACGCTCGGGTTGTTGATCGGCAGGCCCGAGTTTCGCAGCGCATCGATCTCTGCCTGGGTAGGCGCGAGGTTCCTGAAGGCGGTATAGAGGGGGTTGGTCAACAGACCCGGAGTACCTCGCAAGGCCTGGATCTGGTTCTCATAGTTGACGTCGAAATAGGTGATCTCAGCGTTGAAGCCAGGCAGAGCGACGGGCTGCAACTGTGCGCCGACCGACCACGTCGTCGCCGTTTCCGGCTCGAGGTCGGGGTTTCCGCCAGCGATGCCGATGCCGGTCAGGTTGCCCGCGGGGCCAGGAAGTGTGTCGTAATAGAGGCCAGCGCCGCCTGCGACGGTCGACACTTCCGTGAACGTGGGTGCGCGGAACGAAGTGCCGTAACTGCCCCTCAGGCGTAAGCCGCGAACCGGCTCGTAAGTGACGCCGATCTTGGGGTTCGATGTCTCCCCGAAATCGCTGTATTTCTCCCAGCGACCCGCCAGTGAAATAGACAGTTCCTGCAGTCCCGGCTGAGCATTGCCGGCGCCGAAGACAGGAATGAACAGCTCGCCGAACACCGCCTTGACGTTGCGAGAGCCAGACGCGCCCGTGTGGCGCTGGTTGGCGCTGGTTCCGGTCACGAGATCGGTGAATGTCCATTCCCGGCGGTATTCGCCACCTGCCGCAAACCGCAGTTTGCCCCCGGGCAACTCGACCAACGAGCCATCGATCTGAAGGTTGGCCACATCGAGTTTGGTGGCGCCGATGATGATGAAGTAGTTGTCGATCAGGCGCGCCAAAGTCGCCGGATTGTTGGGCCCTCCGAAAACATTGAGCGCCGTCGCTGGATCGGGATCGGCCAGTGCCTCCGCCAAGGCGGCACCGTTGATGCCGTTGTTCCGGCGGTCCGCGACGTCTTCGGATTCGCCGTGCGCATAGTAGAACGTGCCTTCGACATCTCCGAAAAGCTGCGCCTCGATCCCACCTGTGACGTTCCAGGACTCGGACCAGAAATCGTTCGAAAGCTCGCCGTAGTCCGGGAACATCGACCACTGCACCGTTACCGACGTGGCGCCCGGAATCGGACTTACAAAGAACGGATTGGTATCAGGGACCACCGCCGTCGTGTTCGCGATGGATGGAATCGAACCGTCACGATGCGAATAGAAGCCATCGGCGAAGATCCGCACGCGGTTACCCAGGTCCTGCGAAGCGGCAGCGACCACGCTCTTGCGCTCCTGCTCCGGGATAACGGCATCGCCGCCCAGAGCATTATAAAAGCACCGATTGTTCGTTCCCGGCACGAGGGCGGCCGCGGTTGCCGGTGTCACGCCCCCTTCGGGAATGGCATATGTCGTGCCTCCCGCCACGATAGTGCCGGGATCGCAGAAGGTCGTCCGCAGGTCGCGGCCGCCCCGTGCGACATTGTCTTGCTGATACCAAGGCAAGTCGCCAGCGAGCAACGCGTCGTTGCGTACATATTCGCCCGCGATCATCGCAGAGCCGGTGCTCCAGGTCTTGCCGAAGATGGCTGCCGCCTGTTGCTCGTCGTATCCGCTGCTGTCGCTGAATCCGGCGCGTGCGCTGACTTCAACTCCGTCGAAGTCCTTGCGCAGGATGAAGTTGACCACGCCCGCGATGGCGTCGGAGCCATAGATGGCCGAAGCCCCATCGGCGACGACCTCGACGCGGCTCAACGCGATCGTGGGAATGACCGAGGGGTCGGTGAACTGGCCCTGCGTCCCTTGGGGCGGGAAGCGCTTCCCGTCATAGAGCAACAGCGTCGCGGTATTGCCGAGGCCGCGCAAGTTGATGCCCGAGCTTCGCGTGGCGTTGGCGGCTCCGTTTTGGGCCGAACCTCCATTCGGGTTCGCGCCCAGCGTCACGACTTGCGGAACGCGGCGAAGGAGGTCGGCGGTGGATTGGACGGGCTCTTCTTCGATCCGCTCGCGATCGATCGCAATGACGTTCGATCCGACTGCCGACACGCCCCTGATGCGCGATCCGGTCACGACGATCTGCCCGGCGTCCGAAGCCGCAGCGTCCTGCTCTTGCTCAGTCTGCACGGCGTCCTGCGCCCAGGCGGGTGCACTGATCGCCAACGCCAACGCGCCCAGCCCCGAACGAGCTCGCCACGACACGCGCATTTTCCTCACGGATTCTGACATGAATTTTCTCCCCATCGTTCCGCAGATCGCTCTGCGTGTTTCGTCTTGATCAGGTGGTTTCGGCCCTCGCCGGGGTGACGCGTCGCTCCAGCCGAGGCGCCACGGAAAGCAGGACAATGGCGGCTATCAGGATCGCCGCACCAATCAGCTCCGCGTTGCGCGGATGCGGCAATCCCCAGAACCAAGCGAGCAGCAGGGCCGCCCCCACGCCCGCGACAAGGCTCGCGGCGCGTTCGAGCGGCACGCAATAGGCGTTCTCGCGCGAGTCCAGGAGGATGATGATGGACAGCACGGAGACGATCGTCAGGGTTACCGCGATCCCGATGATCGGCACGATCACCGGATCGCTCCAGACGCGCACGAAACCCCATTCCAGCTCGCCGGCCTGGCTGCCCAGCCCGCTGGCCGAAAGCGCCGCCAGCGCCAACACGGAGAGTGGCAGGGCGACGACCTTCTCTTCGACGAAGTACTTGCGGATCGACGCAGGATCGCCGGTCTTGGAGACTTTGGTCATCACCGCGAGGCGGATGAAGTAACCCAATGTGTAGAGAATGATCGTGACAATCGCGAGCGGCGGCAGCTTGAGGCCACCTCGGTCGCTCAAGGTGAGGACGAGTGCGCCGAGCACCATGACCAGCGCCACCCAGCTCCACCACCGCACACGCCGCCCGAACGCGATGTCGACGATCGGCGCGATGAGCAGGATGTCGCCGCGCATCAGGAGCTGGATGAACGGGATCGAGACGTTCGTGAACGTGAACGACAGCGGCACCGTAAACAGGATCAGTGCCGTGCCGAAGCCCGAGATGAGGGTGTAGCGCGTGGGGACCGGCATCCTCGCTCCGCCGACCTGAACCGCGTTCGCATCGCGGTGCCAACCGGTGAGCCAAATGAACAAGTAGGTCAGGACGAGGTTGATGATCAGTGAAGCCGGCAGCGTCTCAAGGCCGGTTAGCGGGCGGCCCAGCTCGGGATGCGGAGTCGACGTGACCAGCTTCGTGATGATCACGTTCGGCAGGTACATAAGGAAATACAGGAGCACGAAGCTCTCGAGCGGAAGACGCTCCCATCGGTTCATGCCGCCTCTCCTACGTCGACCAGGCCTTCGCTCGACTGGAAGCGAGCGTTTAGTCCCGCTTCGCTCGTCACCGCTTCGAGGTAGCTCACGACCTCAGCGTGCTCGGCGGTTCCCCGCGGGGCAAAGCGCGGCACCGCATCGCGCCCGATGTGGATCGGCAGAATCCCGCAGCGCGCGATCCGCCCCCGTTCGATATGCAGCTTGACCGCCATCGACAGTCGCGAGGCCTTGGGAAAGTTGTACAGGCTTTCGAAGTCCGGCTCCCACTCCTCGGCGAGGACCCGGATTTCGTTGAAGCTCTTCGACGCCGCGTGCGCCGCATCCATGCGCAGGTCGGTGGCGAAGTTGCACAGCGAGTAGAACACCGGCTTGCCGGCGATGAACTCCACGCCCTTGAGGATGTGAGCATGGCCCCCGATGATGGCATCGGCTCCGGCCGCGATCGCCGCCCGAGCCACGGCCCGCTGATAATCGGCGATGACTGCGCGCACGAAATGAATGCCCCAGTGCTGTGAGACTATCACCACGTCCGCGCTCGCCTTAGCGGCGCGGATGTCGGCTTCCATCGCGGCCAGATCGCCTGGGTGCGGAAAGGTATGGACCCGCGCGGGGGTACCGGGCTGATCGTGTTCGACCTGCTCGTAGACCGTGAATGCCCGCATCGGGGCGCAACCCGGCCGTCGTTCGTCGGCCCAATAGGCCTGCGGCAGGATGCTCGAATAGGCGAGCAGCGCCACCGTCGTGCCGTCAGGAAGTGTGAAGCGAGCCGGCTTGCGGGCGTCCGCGATGTTCCTTCCCGCCCCGACTACGGTGATGTCCGCCGCTTCGAGGTTGGCCTTCGTCTCGAAGAAGGCCTCGTTGCCCCAGTCGAGCACGTGGTTTCCAGCCATCGAGATCGCATTGAAGCCGGCCCTTCCGAGCGCCGCGGCGCCATCGGGGCGCGCAAGCACCGCATGGCGCGCCTGAGGCAGGCGAGTGCCCACCGTGGCGAAGCTCGTTTCGAGCTGCCCGAAAGTGATGTCGGAACCGACAAGCTCCTCGCGCGTGGCCGCGAAGCACTCGTCATAGTTCTCGCGATCCATCGCCAGATCGCCGACCGCCAGGAACGTCTGGCTCACGGCCTGTCCTCGAAGCGAATGGGCACAGACAGCGCCCCAACCTCGGGAAAACGCGTCTGCACGACTTCGCCGGCCAAGGAAAACCCAGGCGCCGCCGCGAGCAGTTCCTCGAGCGCGACATTGAGTTCTAGGATCGCAAGCGAGGCCCCCACGCAAGTATGGGGCCCGCGGCCGAACGCCAGCGAATCCTTCATGTTCGGACGCCCGAGACGGAAAGTGTCCGGATCGTCGAATATGTCTTCATCGCGGTTGGCCGAGGCGTAGACAACTGCGATGGGTTCTCCCGCCGGGATCGTTCGCCCGCGGACTTCGATGTCCTCCACCGCGGTGCGCGCAAAGCCGCGATAGGGCGTGTATAGTCGGAGCAACTCGTCGACGGCCCCTGGAACGAGCGTCGGATCTTCCCGCAGGGCGGACTGCAAGGCCTGGTCGCGGCACAAGTGGACGACCATCGAGCCGATGGTCACGCTCGGCGCGATAATTCCAACTACCAGCACCTGACGCACGGTCCCCACGATCATGTCTTCGGGCAGTGGGGCGCCATCGGCACGCGCGGCCAAGAGAGCGCTGGTCGCGTCCTCGTCGACAGGAAGAGGGTTGGCCTTGCGGTCTTCGACCAGATCGCGCGCGATGTCGTAAAGCATCAGGCTGAAGCGCTTGGTCTGCTCGTCGTCCGCGGACTGGACCGCCAGGTTGTAGGCCCGGCCCACCCGGGTCAGTTCGGCGACCGCGTCCGGCTCGAGATTCATCCAGTGAGCGAAAGTCGATATCGGCATCGGCGCCGAGAACTCGGCGACGATGTCGCCTCCGCCCTTTTCCACCATCGGACGCAGCAGATCGCGCGAGACTTGCCGGATGATGGGCTCCAGGCGCGCAATCTTCCTGTCGGTGAGAAGAGGGCCGAGCGCCCGCCGGTACGGGGTGTGCTCGGGAGGGTCGAGATGAAGAGGCGGCCGCCTGCCGGTGAAGGCGACCTTGGGTATCACGTTCTGCTTCGACGTGATGAACGTCCGGTAGTCGCTCGCCGCGCGGGCCACGTCCTCGTGCTTGAGTAAGGCCCAGAACCCGCCCCAGGCGTCGCTGTGCGCCACCGGGCAGCGTTCACGCAGCTCCCGATAAAGCTCGAAAGGGCTGTCGAAGGTTTCGGGTAGCGTGGGGTCGAAGTCGTTGGGCATGGCGCGCGGACGTAAATTGCTGTGCAAGCGCTTGCAACATACTTTTCATACTTATCCGACTGCGCGAAGGATACATCATGGATGCAACGCGAACGCCCCGCCTCGATGAAGTCGCGATCGCCGCCGGCGTTTCGACGGCGACGGTTTCGCGCTATCTCAACAGTCCCGAGCGCGTCGCCCTCGCCACCCGGGAGCGAATCCGCGCGGCCATCGAGGCGACCGGCTACGTCCCGAACTTGACCGCGGGAGCGCTTGCAGGGAACCGCTCGCGGTTGATCGCGGTGCTGGTCCCGGACATCGCGCAGTCGATCTTCAACGACACCGTCGAAGCGATGATCGACCAACTGGCGCTCGCCGGAAACAGCGTGGTCCTGGCGCTCACCGGGCCGGACAACAGCCGATTGAACCTCGAGATCGGCATGGCCCTCGCACGCCGCGTCGACGCCATCATCCTGACGGGCATCGTATCCGACGAAGACGTCACCCGGCGCCTTCGCGACGGCAGCACGACAGTGATCGAGACATGGGGCCTGCCCGAAGATCCGATCGACGTAGCGGTCGGTTTCTCGCACCGCGCCGCCGGCGAGGAAATGGCGCGCTTCCTGCGGGGGCGCGGGTACCGCCGCCCGCATCTCGTCGTCCCGCGATCGACCCGCTCGGAACGCCGCGCGTCAGCCTTTTGCGAACGCTGGGTCGCGGACGGCGGAACGGCGCCGACCCGGCTCGAAGTCAACGTGCCGAGCCATTTCGGCCAGGGTCGGCTCAGCTTCCGCGCCCTCGCCGATCTGCCCGAATTGCCGGACGTCGTGGTGTGCGGGTCGGATTGGATCGCGCAGGGCCTCATCGTCGAGGCCCAGGCCGCCGGCATGCGAGTGCCCGACCAGCTCGCGGTCACCGGCTTCGGCAACCTCCGCCTTGCCGGAGACATGCGGCCGACCATCACAACCGTGGACATCGACGGCAGCCGCATCGCGCACGAGGTCATGCGCGTCCTTCGCGCCCGCGCCAACGACCTCGAGGTCGAGAGCCGAATCGACATCGGCTTCCGCATCATCGCCCGGGAAAGCGCCTGACGCGGCGGCGCGTTACGCGGCGAGGACAGCCAAAACGGCGATATCGTCGATGTGCTCGAGGTTCTCGATCTGATCGGCTGCCTCATCGCATTGTCCCGACGAAAGCGGGCACCGTGCCCGCGCCGCACATTGCGCGAACTTGGCGCGCAACTGCCGTTCGGACATCGGCCGCGCCGGGCTCCCGAGCGGATCGTCGACCTGTTCCGAAAGGACCTGTCCGTCGCTGAGATGGAGCTCGAGCAGTCCGCTCGCCGCCCGCTCGCGGCCCCATCCCGCCAGCTCGAGGTACTCGGCGAGGCCGGCCAAACGCAGCACCTCCGGGTCGTTTCGGCTCGCATCGTCGAACGAGTCCAGCGTCACGCCGCGTTCCGCGAGAGCAAGCGCCACCGTGAACGGGATGCTGAACTTCGCATCGATCGCCGTCGCGGGCGCGCGCTTGCGCTCGAACGGGAAGAACAGCATCCGCTGCACCTCTCCTCCCCCCACAACGATCCGGGTAATCCGGCTGGCCGCGACTCCGTGCCTGCGCAGCATGTTCTCGGCCGCTTCGATATAGGGGTGCGTCCCCCGGCATGAAGGCCACGGCTTGAAGCTCAGCTCCTCGATCCAGTAGTGTTCGCCGAGGCCGTCGAGCACGTCGCCGGGGTCGTACTCGCCGTCGACATAGAGGCGGAAGAAGCCGGCTTTGCCCTCGAGCGGGCGCTCGAAGCCCCGGACCCCGAGCTGCGCCAGCTGCGCCGAGCGCACGGCCGCCGAAGCCGGAAACGCTTCGCGGACCGCCCGGATGACCGTTGCTTCATCGTGCTTGATCTCTCCGGGGCAACTGACCTGGCAGAGCATCAGCTAAAGCGTATCCGCCACCTGTCGCGGCGAAAGCCCCAGCAGCCGAGCGGCGGCCGCCGCGGCGCCGATGGAACCCAGGATCGGTGGCGGGTACCAACCGCCCGCCTCCATCGGCGCGCGCAGGCTGAGCGCAATACGGCAGGAAAGGTCGCACCCCAGCGCGACGGCCGTGATCAGCTCACGCCCGGATACGCCTCCCCTGGCCTCGGCCACCGCCAGAGCGGCGGGGATCAGCGCGGCATTCGGATGGCCTGGCGCGCGGTCGAAAGTGTCTTCGAAATCGAGTGCATGCGCCATCGCTCCGTTGGCGAGCGCGGCGAGTTCGGCGCTCGTTCGAAACCCGCAGCCAAGGACCGTTGCTTGCGGTGAAGTCGCTCCACGACGGGCCGCCTCTATGAACGGCTCGACATCATCGCTGATACCACTCGCACCCAGCGTCACGCCCACCGCGTCGAGCAAGGCCCTTTTGGTCGCGCGCACTGTCGCAGGAGGGAGGCGATCGAACGAAGCGGCCGCGATGTGTTCCGCGATCCGTCCGGTCAGCTGCGTGGTCATGCTACCTCCTATGTAAGCGCTTTCGCGCGAATTAGCTCAAACTGGAGAGTAGTCAGCCCCCTTCTGCCAAAATGGCATTGCCGCCGGCCCCTCGAGCCATCGCCGGGCCGAACCGGAAGTGGCCGCAATCGCGCAAGCACACGCGGGCGCCGCGCTGGATGATTTGACGGCGGGGCGCATTCGGATGCATTCAAGGCGCTGTTGGCTTTGCCTGCAGCAGGGAGCGATCTCGTCATGAAGACGTGGCTAGCCGTTGTCGCGATCATCGCGGTCAGCTCCGTCCTCACTGTCCTGGAGATCCCCCCGGAAACCTGGTGGACGCTCGCGACGGTCAGCCTCGCTTGCGGCGTCTCGGCGCTGGCGCTGATGGCTACCGCTGCCATTCTCGCTGCGCGCTGGCCCATGGCCGAGAGGGTGTTCGGCGGACTCGACCGGGTTTACGAGGTTCACAAGTGGTTGGGCGTTTGGGCGCTCACACTGGCATCGGTGCACCTGCTTTTCAAAGCCGGCGACCCGCTCTGGCAGATGGAGGCGATCCTCGGCCTGCCACCCACGTGGGGCCGCCTCGTTCGGCAAGCCAGCTTCGTCGCCTTGATGGCGATCGTGATCCTCGCGCTGAACCGGAACATTCCGTACAGCGTGTGGCGCTGGTGGCACCGCCTGTCAGGGCCGTTGTTCCTGATCGTCGTCGCCCACTGGCTCAGTATCAAGTCGCCGCTGCAACTCGGCAGCCCGGTCGGGCTCTGGCTGACGGGGCTTTCGGCACTGGCGGTGATTGCGGCTGCGTACAAGCTCCTGCTCTACCCGCTGGTGGCGCGCCACGGCCACTACCGGGTCGTCAATGTCTCGCGAGGGCCGGCTGCGGCCGAAATCGAGCTCGAGCCGGTAAGCCACCACGCGCGGTTCCACGCCGGCCATTTCGGGTTTCTGCGCATGAAGTCGGACGGACTGCGCGAGCCGCATCCTTTCACGATTGCTTCGGCACCCTCGGCGGATGGAAGGATAAGCTTCGTCATCCGGGCGCTGGGCGACTACACCACGAAGCTGATTGCCGAGGTGGAGCCCGGCATGCACGCCGATGTCTATGCGCCTTATGGCCGCTTCGAGCGAAAGCCCGAGTGCCAGCGCGAGATATGGATCGGCGGAGGCGTCGGAATATCACCGTTCATCGCGTGGATGAGAGACGGCGAGGCGAACCGGTTCGACCAGGCGACCCTGTTCTATTTCTTCACCCCGGGCCGGGTCTTTCCGGACGTATCGGTACTGGAGGAAATGGCGCGGGAACGGGGCGTCGAATTCGTTCCGATACCCGATGGGCCCTCGTCGGAGGAATTCACGCGGCGCTTCGGCGAAATCGTGCGCGGCGTGGACGCCTCGCGGCTCGACATCGCGGTATGCGGGCCCAAGGGCCTTCTCGACGCGGTCCGGCGCACGGCGAAAGAAAACGGCCTGCGCGGCGATGCCATTCGCCACGAATTGTTCGCCTTCCGCTGAAGGCCGCGCGAAACCGCCCCTCGTTCGCCCCTTTTGACGAACCCAACGTCGCCCCTTGCGGCGCTCAGAACGCCTCGGCCGGAAGCTCCATCATCGAGGCCTTGCCGCGCTTGATCGCCAGGACCAGCGCGCTGGCGGGCGGCAGCAGGCGATCGAAGAAGAAGCGGGCGGTGACGATCTTCGCCTTGTAGAAGTCCGCTTCGTCTGTTCCCTCGGCCAGCTTCGCATGGGCCAGCACGGCCGCCTTGCCGAAGCAATGGCCGAGCGCGACCATCCCGAGCAGGCGCAGGTATTCGGTCGCGGCGGCGCCGGCCTCCTCGGGATCGGCGAGGCCCTTCTGCGCGATCGTGCCGGTCGCGAGCTGGAGCGCCTGGAACGCCTTCTCCAGCGCCTCGCCCTGCTTGGCGAACTCGGCGTGGCCTTTCAGCTCCTCGACGAACTTCGCGACCGGGTGGAAGAAGGCCCGCAAATAGCGCCCGTTGTGCGCGCCCATCTTGCGGCCGACGAGGTCGAGCGCCTGGATGCCGTTGGTGCCTTCGTAGATCATCGCGATCCGCGCATCGCGTACGTACTGCTCGACCCCGCTTTCGGCGATGTAGCCGTGCCCGCCATAGACCTGGACCGCCAGGTTCGCGCTCTCGAAGCCGAGATCGGTGCACAGAGCCTTCACCACCGGGGTCATCAGCGCGACGAAATCCTCGGCCCGCTGGCGCGCTTCAGGTTCCGTCCCCTTCTCGCTCGCCTCGATCGCCCGGGCGACCCAGCCGACGAGCGCGCGGCAGCCTTCGTTGTAGGCTCGCATGGTCATCAGCATGCGGCGCACGTCGGGGTGGACGATGATCGGGTCGGCCGGCTTGTCGGGGTTCTTGGCGCCCGACAGCGCGCGGCCCTGCAACCTGTCCTTCGCGTACCAGGCCGCCGACTGGTAGGCCGCCTCCCCCACGCCGAGACCCTGCACGCCGACCGCGACGCGCTCGGTGTTCATCATCCGGAACATCGCCTGCATGCCCTTGTTGGGCTCGCCGACCAGCCAGCCCACGCTTTCGTCGAAGTTGAGCTGGCAGGTGGCCGAGGCCTTGAGCCCCATCTTGTGCTCGATCGCCGCGATCGAGACGCCGTTGGGCTTGCTGGCGTTGCCGGCATCGTCGGGCAGCAGCTTGGGCACCAGGAACATCGAGATGCCCTTGGTGCCAGACGGCGCGTCGGGCAGCCGGGCCAGGACGAGGTGCACGATGTTCTCGGTCAGGTCGTGCTCGCCCGCCGAGATGAAGATCTTGCCACCGGTGACCTTGTATGTGCCGTCGCCCTGAGGCTCGGCCTTGGTCCGCAACAGGCCCAGATCGGTGCCGCAATGCGCCTCGGTCAGGCACATCGTTCCCGACCAGGTGCCGTCGACCATCTTCGGGATATAGCGCTGCTGCAGCTCCTCGCTGGCGTACTCGAACATCGCGGTCAGCGCGCCCTGCGTCAGGCCGGGGTAGAGGCTGAAGGACAGGTTGGTCGAGCAGATCATCTCGTCGACCAGTTTGCCGACGGTGTCGGGCAGTCCCTGGCCGCCCCATTCGGGCGGCGCAGGCAGCGCGCACCAGCCGTTCTCGCGGAACTGGTCGTAGGCTTCCTTGAAGCCCGTGGGCGTGCGCACCACGCCGTTCTCGAGCTTGCAGCCTTCCTCGTCGCCGGTGCGATTGAGCGGGAGCAGGATATCCTGCGCCACGCGCGCGGCTTCCTCGAGGATCGCGTCGAACAGGTCGGGGGTCAGCTCCTCGTTCTGCTCGATGTCGCCGAAGCCGTCGTCGGCGAACAGCTCGTGGAGCACGAAGCGCATGTCGCGCAGCGGGGCCTGGTAGACTTGCATCATTTGCCTCCTGATCGCCTGAAACCGAAATCCGCCACACTCTCCCCGTCACCCCGGCCCCCGAGCCGGGGTCCCGCTTGGGCCGAGCGCGAGGCCGGAGGAAGCGGGTCCCCGGGTCGAGCCCGGGGTTGCGAGAATGGTTTGGCGTTCGGCACCATCGTCTAGTTCCGAAGCGGCTTGCCGGTCTCGAGCATGTGCTCGATCCGGGCGACCGTGCGCGGGTCGTGCAGCCGCTTCATGAATTCGCTGCGTTCGAGCGCGAGCATGTCGTTCTCGCTCTGTGGCGTGGTCGGGTCGCCCTTGTCGCCGCCGGTCAGCACGGTGGCGAGCGATTCCGCCACCACGGTGTCGTAGTCGGTTGCGATGCCGCGGTTGTGGAAGCCCTCGACCGCGAGCATCAGCGCCGCCTTGCCCGAGGGACCGGGCAGGCGGAACTCGGGCATCTCCGGCGGGGCGTAGCCCTCGACCAGCGAGAGCGCCTTCTGCTTGGCTTCGTAGAGCAACCGATCGCGGTTCATCGTCACGCCGTCGGTGGGGCGCAGGAAGCCGTATTCCTTGGCCTCGGCGGCGGACTTGGAGACCGTCGCGGTCGAGACGATCTCGAACGTCTTGGCGACCGCCGGCATCGGGCCGTTCGGCGCACCGGGCATCTTGCGCCAGCGGTCGATCATCTCGCCGCAGCCGCCCCAGCCGGGGATGATGCCGACACCGGTTTCGACGAGGCCGCAATAGAGCTCGGCATGGCTCTGGACCGCGGCGCAGTGGAGCAGGATCTCACATCCGCCGCCGAGCGCCATTCCGGCCGGCGCGCCGACCACGGGGAAGGGCGCGTACTTGAGCGCCTTGTAGGCAAACTGGCCGCCCTGGACGAGCTGCTCGATCTCCGAGAACGCGGCGATATTGAAGGCGAACAGCGCGAGGCCGAGGTTGGCCCCGGCGGAGAAATGCGTGCCCTCGTTATAGACAACGAGCGCCTTTTGCTCCTTCGCCACGAGGCCGATCGCCTGCCCGATCAGCTTCATGACTTCGCCGTCGAGCGCGTTCATCTTGCCGGTGAATTCGAGGCACGCGACGCCGTCGCCGAGGTCCCACAGCGCGGCGCTGGAATTCTTGAGCAGCGGCTTGCCGGCCAGCTTGACGTCGGCGAGCAGCAGCACGCCATCGGGGCGGACAATATCGTGATATTCGCCATCGGTGCCGAGGTACTGCCGCTTGCCGTTTTCGACGCGGTAGAACGTGCGGCCGGCCGCCAGCCTGAGCAGCTCGGGCACCGGCTTGCCGTCCTTCTCCAGCCGCGCCGCGACGTAGTCGGCGCCGAGCTGGTCGATCCATTCGAACGGCCCGAACTTCCAGTTGTAGCCGAGCTTCATCGCGTCATCGACGCCGACAATCGTGTCGGAAATCTCCGGCACCAGCAGCGCGGCATAGGCGGCGGTGTTGCCCAGCACGGCCCAGGCGTAACCGCCGATCGTGCCCGGTTGCTCGACGAGTTGTTTGAGGTTGCCCTTGGGGACCGAGGGCGTGGCGGCAGTGCGGTATTCGCCGGTCTTCAGATCGACGGCTTCGAGCGTGCGCTTTCCGCCGTCCTTGTTCATCCGGTAGAAGCCGCCCTTGCCCTTGCGGCCGGTGTAGCCCTCGGCGATCATCTTCTCGATCAGCGGCTCGCTGCGCGCGATCGCCTGGTAGGGATCGTCCTTCGGCAGCGTCGAGGTCAGGCTGTTCATCAGGTGCGGCATCAGGTCCAAACCCACCAGGTCGACCAGACCGAACACGCCGGTCTTCGGAACACCCATCGGTTTGCCTAGAACGGCGTCTGCTTCCTCGACTGTAACACCCCGATCAAGCGCTTCATTGACACCTGTTTGTATCCAGAACGTCCCGATCCGATTGGCGATGAAGCCGGGGGTGTCCTTCGCCCAGACGACCGACTTGCCGAGCGTGCGGTCGACGAAATCCTCAATCTTCTCCGTGATTTGCGGGTCGGTTTCGGGCCCGGTGACGAGCTCGATCAGCCGCATGTAGCGCGGCGGGTTGAAGAAGTGCGTGATGAGGAAGGATTTGACGAAATCGTCCGACCTTCCCTCGGTCAGCATCGCCAAGGGAATGGAGGAAGTGTTTGAACTTACAGGGGTTTCCGGCCTCCGATGCTGCTCGATCTCCGCATAGAGATCGCGCTTGATCTCCACCTTCTCGATGATCGCCTCGACGATCCAGTCGCACCCGGAAACCTTGCCAAGATCGTCCTCTATGTTGCCGATTTCGACCAGTTTTGCCGCCCGCTTGCTCATGAACGGCGCGGGTTCGGTCTTGAGCATTTTCGCCACCGCCGCCTCGGCCACGGCGTTGCGGTTGTTGCCCTCTTTCGCCGGGATATCGAGCAGTAGCACCGGCACCCCGGCGTTCGCGACTTGCGCCGCGATGCCCGAGCCCATCACGCCCGAGCCGATGACGCAGACGCGCTTGATCGCGGACTCGCTCATTCGGCGGCCTCCAGAACCGTGGCGACCCCTTGGCCGCCACCGATGCACATCGTCGCGAGGGCGTACTTCCCACCCTCGCGCTTGAGCAGCGAGGCGGCCTTGCCGAGGATGCGCGCGCCCGAGGCGCCGAGCGGGTGCCCCATCGCGATCGCACCACCGTCAAGGTTCACCTTCGCCTCGTCGGCCCCAAGATCATGCAGCACCGCGAGCGCCTGGCTGGCGAAAGCCTCGTTGAGCTCGACGAGGTCCATGTCCTTCAACTCCAGCCCGGCGCGCCGCAGCGCCTTCTGGGACGAACCCACCGGACCCAGGCCCATGACCTCGGGCGCGCAGCCGGAGATCGCCATGCTGCGGATCTTGGCGAGCACTTCCAACCCGTTCGCCTTGGCAAACTCCGCGCTGCAGACCAGCACCGCCGCCGCGCCATCGGTCAGAGGGGAGGCCGTGCCGGCAGTCACTGTGCCTTCTGCGTTGAAGGCCGGCTTGAGGCCCGCAAGGCCTTCCGCGGTCGTATCGGGGCGCAGGGTGCCGTCCTCGCTAACGGTCTCACCGCCGATCTTGATCGGGACGATCTCGTCCTTGAACCGCCCCTCGCGGTGGGCCGCGGCGGCCTTCTGCTGGCTGGCAAGCGCGAAAGCTTCCTGGCGCGCGCGGTCGATCTGGTACTTGTCGGCCAGGATCTCCGCCGTGTCGCCCATCGCGATGTAGGCTTGGCTGCTCTTGGCCAATTCAGGGTTGGGCATCGGGTTGAAGCCGCCCATCGGCACCCGGCTCATCGATTCCACGCCGCCGCAGATGAAGCAGTCGCCCGCTCCTAGCGCGATCTGGCCGGCTGCATAGTGAGCCGCGCTCATCGAACTGCCGCAGAAGCGGTTCATGGTGATCCCGCCGACCGAGTTCGGCAGGCCGGCGAGCAGCACAACTAGGCGAGCGATGTTGAAGCCTTGCTCTCCCTCGGGAAAGGCACAGCCGAGCGCGAGGTCTTCGATCTTTTCAGGAGCGACCCCTGTCCGCTCGACAAGTGCCTTCACCACCTGCGCCGCGAGGTCGTCTGGGCGGACTTTGGCCAGCGCACCCTTAGATGCCGGATGGAAGGGAGAACGGGCGTAACCGGCGATGACGATATCGGGCATGAGCGAGCACCTCCTGGCGTGCTGCGGAGGGACTCGCCCCACCGAGCAGCGTGTTTACGCAATGGTGAGCGAATTGACCTATACGTCAAGCGATTTTCGTTGCAGACTGCGAATCGGAAGAGCCGCTCGACGGCTCAGTGGAGAGAAATGGTGGCGGCAGCTCCGGACAATGCCGTAACGAATGACCGCCTAGCGGAAGGCGCCGCGTTGCGCCCGCGCGTGTTGACCGCCTTGCTCGACAAGGCCGCTGCCGAATATCCCACCCGTCCGGCACTCGACTTCTTCGGCCGCGAATGGACTTACGCCGAGCTTCACCGCGAGGTTGCGCATGCCGCTGCGGGGCTGGAACGGCTCGGCCTTCGGCGTGGCGAACGGTTTGCGCTTTGCCTGCCTAACACCGCCTACTACGTGGTGCTCTATTTCGCGGTCCTCCGGCTCGGAGCGATCGTGGTCAATCTCAACCCACTCTATTCGGCCGACGAGCTCGACCATTTGATCCGAGATTCCGGTGCGCGGATGATTGCCGTGCCCGACATCAAGACGGTCAGCGAAAAGGTCGTCACCCTAGCTCCGAGGGCTGGGGTCGAACGGATTGTTCTGTGCCCGCTGGCCGCCATCATGCCCCGGCTCAAGGGATGGGCTTTTCGCCTGACGCGTCATTCGACGCTCGCCCGGCCCGGAGATAGCCCGCTGTTTGTGCCTTATGGGGACCTCGTTCGCGAGGCCGGGGAGCCGACGCCCGTCGAGCTCGATCCGGAAGACATCGCGGTGCTGCAATATACCGGCGGGACCACGGGCGTGCCCAAGGGCGCGATGCTCACGCATGCCAACCTGACGGCGAACTCGATGCAGATGCGTCTGCACAATTACGAAGAGCGCGACCGACAGGAACGTACGACCGCCGTCCTCCCCATGTTCCACGTGTTCGCGCTGACGACCGTGCTCAATTATTCGATCGACATCGCCGGAGAAATCGTCCTCCTGCCGCGCTTCGAGATGGACCAGTTCCTCGCCTGCGTTAAGCGCAAGCCTCCGACGACCTTCTTTGGTGTCCCTACGCTCTACATCGCGATCAACGACCTACCGGTCGACAAGGTGCCGGACCTGAGCGAAGTGCGCGCCTGCATCTCGGGAGGTGCGCCGCTGCCGCTGGAAGTCCGCCAGGAGTTCGAACGAAGGACCGGCGTGCGCGTGGTCGAGGGCTATGGGTTGACCGAAGCATCGCCGATCATCGCCTGCAACCCACTCTACAACGGAGAGGTGAAAGACAATTCGTGCGGCCCGGCCTTTCCGCTTACGACGCTCGAGATCCGAGACCATGAAGACCCGTCGAAGATCTTGGGCAAGGGCGAGAGGGGAGAAGTCTGCGCGCGCGGGCCACAGATCATGAAGGGCTACTGGAATCGGCCCGATGCAACCGAACGGACCATTTACCAGGGATCTCTGCGGACCGGCGACATCGGCTACCTGGACGAAGACGGATACTTGTTCCTGGTCGATCGCATCAAGGACCTGATCCTGAGCGGCGGCTACAATGTCTATCCGCGCACGATCGAGGATGCGGCCTACGAGTTCCCCTCGGTGAGCGAGGCCATCGCCGTGGGCGTACCGGACCATTACCGCGGCGAAGCCCCATGGCTGTTCGTCGCGCCTAAGCCCGGCGAGACCATCGATGTCGAAGCGCTGCAAGCGTTCGTCTCGCAGCGGCTCAGCTTGTTCGAGAAGCCGGAACGGATCGAAGTGCGCGCGAGCTTGCCCAAGACGCAAGTCGGCAAGTTGTCGAAAAAGGACCTGATCGCGCAAGAACAGGCTCTGATCGACGCGGAAACCCGATGAACGTCGAGACGACGAACAGCTTGGACGGCGCGGCCGAAGAGTCGATCAAGGGCATCCAGGAGGTTGCGCGAGAACTCGGCGTGACCCATCGCACCTTGCGTTTTTACGAAGACGAAGGGCTCATCAGTCCGCAGCGAATTGGCACGACACGGGTCTACTCCAAGCGTGATCTGGGCCGGATGCAACTGATCCTGCGCGGCAAACGGCTAGGGTTCTCGATCCGAGAGATTCGGGAATTCCTCGATCTCTACGAAGCCGATGCGGAGCAGCACGCGCAAATTGAGCAGTTGCTGAAGCGCGTGCGCGCCAAGCTCGGCGAACTACGGCGTCAGCGCCGCGCGATCGACGAAACCATTCGCGAGCTTGGCGAAATCGAAAAGCAGGCGGCAGATTTCCTCGCCCAAGCCTGAGGCGCCGGTCAGCCATTGGCCGGTCCTTTCAATCTTCACGCCAGACTTGTGCCCACCGATGGCAGCATGATCGTCAGAAGCAATGAGGAATCCTCGACCGCGCGAAGAGAATGGGCGATTCCTCCGTCCAGGTAGATCCACTGGTTGGCTGACATCTCGTGGAAGCCGTCGGGCAGTTCGAGGCTGATCGTCCCTTCCATGCAAAGCAGCGTAAGCTTCCCCGACACGTCATGAGCCGGCAGAAAATCGCCCGCCTTCAGGACAAGGCGTATCGCTTCAAAGCTGTCGGTCTTCACCAATGCCGTGGTGTGAGCATGCCGCAGCTTGGTGCCGAGCGGCGAGAGGTCGACAATCTCTCCGGATTTCGCATGCTCTAGCGCCATCTATCGAACTCCTTTTTTTCGCGCGAAGCCGAGCCGATCCCATCACGCGCTCCTTGGCCGTTCCCATATCCAGGCCGGTGGGTCGCTGGCAGGAAACGAGTCTTCGGACGCCAGGTCAACCTTGTCCAGCGAACGCTGCGGCTCGGCGAGCGATCGTAAGCCCCGTTCGACGAGGGTCTGGACCTCGATCGCCGCGGCTTCGTGCATGCCCGAGCGGGCCCCCTCAATCTGGTCTTCGATGGCGATCGCGCAGGAGCAGATGTGCTCGTGTATCGCCTGTTCGATGTGCTTCGCGAGCGGCTCGCTGGGGATGGACCTCTGGAGAGCCAGAGCTCTTGCCGCCGCGGTTTCAAGCGTCTTCAGGCTGAGTGGATCACTATATTCGTGGGTCATTGCTAATCGTCTCCAAGAGCCGCCTCTGAATGCGTTCGATGTCCGGTCGGTGCCTCGGAAGTGAGGGATTGGACCCGAGTCCCCGGGCCGAGACTGCGCCGTCTGTTGCGAGTCATGCGGCCTGCCACGCGACGCCAGAGCGCCTTCATCCCACCGGGACCAGAGCGTTCGATCGGACGGAGCGGGCCTGGAAACAAGAGTTCCCCGCACTGAGGACAAAACATCATCACCTCCATTTGCGACTGCGTCGCATTAGCATATCTGGATATGGTTAGCAATGAGTGATCGCGGATGCCGACCGTTCGCAATTCTCGATCTCTACGAAGCCGATGCGGAGCAGCACGTTGAGCAGTTGCTGAAGCGCGTGCGCGCCAACCTCGGCGAACTACGGCGTCAGCGCCGCGCGATCGACGAAACCATTCGCGAGCTTGGCGAAATCGAGAAGCAAGCGGCGGATTTCCTCCCCAAGCCTAGATGCCGGCCGGCCGTTGTCGCCGGCCTCCCAGCGCCTAGCTCGCTTCTTGGCGCTGCAGACCTCGGGCGAAATAGGCGAGCATGAGGATGCAGATCACAATTCCAGCCAGGCAAAGGGCAGTGAAGGTGTAGCCGGCCATGGCCCCTTCGCGGCCGGCGAGGAACTGCGCGCCGAAGATTGGAGCCGCCACTGCAGCGAACTTGGCCATGAAGCTCGCCCATCCGCCGCCCGTCGCGCGCACGGTGCTGGGGTAATAGATGCTTGTGATCGAGATCACCGCCGCGTGCCCCGCCCCGACCATGACCCAACCGATCAGCAGAACCGGCACGAACGCCGCCCCCCCGACGGCTATGCCGGTTCCGATAAGCAGCACGGTCGGCACTCCCAGAAGCGGCGCAAGCGCGATCCAGCCGGGTCCACGGCGCTCGGTCAGCGCCAGCAGCACCACACCGCCAATTGCACCCAGAATCGCACCGATTGAACCGAGCCAGGCCGCGTCCTGCCGGCCGATGCCGAGGTTCTCGATGAATATCACCCCGTAGGCGCTCTTGAGGTAGATCGCGAAGCTCGAGAAGAAATAGGCGGCCCAGATCAGCGGAGTCACGAACGCGAGCGCGCCGACGAAAAGCTCGCGGAACTTGCGGACCGGGTTCCTGCTCGCTGTGGTCTGGCGCTCGTCAGGCAGAACATAGCTGTCGTAGTCGAGCGCCGCGAAGGTCGGATTGAAGCGCGAGAGCATCGGTGCGATCCGTTCGCGAGGCTTCTTCGTTGCCACCATCCAGCGCGCGCTTTCCGGCAGCATGAACACCAGGATCAGCGAGAAAACGCCAGTCATGATGCCGCAGACCCAGAAGATACCCTGCCAACCGAACACGGGCGCAGTCCAATTGGCGATCGGGCCGGCAGAAGCCGAGCCGAACGAGAAGCCCATCATGATGATGGTCACACTCGTCGCGCGCATCGCCTTCGGCATGCTCTCGATGCTGAGCGCCCAGACCGGCGCGAGCAGGCCGCCGATCGCCAGTCCACTAACGAAGCGCAGCCCGATAAGCTGTTCCGGCGACGCGGCGAAGCCCACCGCGAAGGTCAGCACCGCGCTCGCTATCGTGCATACGATGATCACGGGTCGTCGCCCGAAGATATCCCCCATGTACGAGCCGAACAACGACCCCAGCATCTGCCCGAGGAAAGCGGCCGAACTCACATATCCGGTCATCTCGTCGGAAATGCCCATGTCGTCGCGGATATACGGCAGCGCGTAGGCGAGCGCGGCGAAATCCTGCCCGTCGAAGAAGGTGACGAGACTGCAAAGGATCAGGATCTGCAGGTGATAGCGCGAGAAGCGCAACCCCTGCAGGAATTGCGCGACATCCAGCGTGCGAGCGGGTTGTGCGCTCAACTGACCGCGACCGCGCGGCGTGCTTCGGCAACCGCCTGGTCATCGCTCAGGTGCGCGCCCTGCTGGCGCAGGATCGCGCGCACTTCGGCGACGTCGACTGCGCGCGGCTGCACGCCGCGGTTCGCCGCCACGGCCGCGCCGACGCCGGCCGCGTGGCCGGTCAGCCAGCATTGCGGGATCTCGCGCATGAAGCCGTGGCTGTTGGCGTCGCAGCTGATGTGCCGCCCCGCCGCGAGCAAGCCGTCGAGCGCGCGCGGAACCAGCGACCCGTAAGGCACCGAGACGACCGGGAACTTCGGGCTGATCGAGGGCGACACGCCGACCTCGTCGGCGCGCGGGGTGCCCTCGCCCCAGTCCTTGCGCTCGATCCGCGCCAGGCCCGCGAGGCGGCGCGTGTGGCGCACGCCGAGCTGGCTCGCGCTCTGCAGGCTATAGGCGTTCTCGAAGCCGGGCGCGTGCTCGCGGAAGAACCGGCAATGCCCTTCCATCAGCCGGTGGCTGCGGATCTCGACTTCGGTCATGTCGTCCACGTCGAGCGCCGAGAGACCCGACTGGCGCGGCCCGAGCCACAGGCCGATGTCCGGCCGCCAGCTCACGTACGGCGTCTGGAAGAAGCCGAGCTCCTGCCGCCCGCGATCCATGAACTCGCGCAGCTGGTCGGGATAGAGCGTCTTCCAGTTGATCCAGCGGTTCATGTCGACGCCGCCGAGCACCCAGCCGGTGTTCATCGAGTGGTGAACGTCGCCTTCCTCGATGTCGGTATCGAACTCGGCGCCGGCGCGGGCGAACATGTCGCCATCGCCCGTGGTATCGACGACGACCTTGGCAAGCAGCGCCTGGCGCCCGGCCTTGCTCTCGAACACCACCCCCTTGGCCGCTCCCTCTTCCATAAGCGGCCGCGCCGCCCAGGCATGGAACACCAGCCGCACGCCCGCCTCGAGAAGCATCTCCTGGTTGTTGAGCTTCATCCGCTCGGGATCGAGCGTCGGCGCCCACTGGACGATGCCATGGAAGGCCGTCGTGCGCTGACTCCAGTAACCCACCTTGATCGACTCGGTGGAGCCCCAGTCCTCGCGCGGCGGGCCGGCCACGCCTTCGGACGGCATGCGGTCGATGAACTCACGCGCGAAACCCTGGATGACGTGATTGCCTTGCCAGTCGGTCATGCGGTCGATCCACATCACCAGCCCACCGGTGGAGAGCCCGCCGAGGCAGTTGTAGCGCTCGACCAGCGTCACGTCCGCCCCAGCCTTGGCCGCAGCCCAGGCCGCCGCGCAGCCGGCAGGCCCACCACCGATCACCGCCACGTCGCACTTGTGATAGACGTCGATGTCGCGCGCTTCTTCGCGAACCGTCCCGCCGCGACGCGGCGACGGCAGCGTATGCCGGTCGGACCGAAACACGTCCGAGCCGAGGAAGCGCTCCTCCGAATGGCCCTTCACCGTCTGCAGCGCGGGGAGTTCGTCCTTGCGGCCTTGGTCGCTCACTATTTCTTGTCCTTCGTTCGGATTCGCCGGATCGAGAGCGGCCTGGCTAGGGCCGGCCGCCCTTCCAGATCGAGACCGTCTCGTTGTTCGCGTCGATCCGTACCCAATCGCCGGTTTCGATGACGTCGAGCGGATCGCTGTCGAAATCGGTCATCGTGGGCACGCGCATGACCACCGCGCCAAGCGCGGCCTTGGTCGTGGTGATGTTGTACAGCATTCCGATCGGCGCCTGGCCGGTCAGCCGCGTCGTGTGGAACATCGCCGACCATCCGGACGAGCCTTTGGCCCCCGGGAAGACCAGTATCTTCCCCGCGAAGCTCTGGCCGCGCAGTTCGTGGTGGGTTTCGATGATCTCGCCCTTCATCGGGTTGACCCCGCCCCAGCCCGAAATCGTCTGGTGTGTCACCAGCGCCTCGCCTTCGGTGACGCCGCCGACGACCTTGCGGCCGCGAAGGACCACATCGGGCGCTCTCGTCGCCACGGTTGCCATCAGTTGAGGCTCCCTTCCCAGCGCCCGGTGCAGGCGGCGTCGATGCACTCCTTCGTCGTGCCGAACCAGCCCTCGATACCCATGATCGCCGGGAGATAGTGCGTCTGCTTGGCACTGTCGAAGGCCGCGACCCTGGTGCCCGCCGGCACCGCCTGGCTGATCGCTGAGCAAGTGTCGGTCATCAGGTGCGCGCCGGACCTGCGGATCGCTTCGACATAGCCGCTCGCCTGAGCGGTAGCCTTCACCGCGCGGCTGGTGAAAATCCACAGGTTGCTGTTCGCGTGCACGGTACGCCCTTCGAGCATTCGCGCAACTTCGGCCAATTGGTCGATCGAATAGTGCGGGCAGCCAAGCATGACATAATCGACGTCGCGGCTCTCGCCGATGCTGTTGAGTCGCTCGTAGACTTCGCGCCGCTGCTGCGCGCCATAGGTGAACCGCTCGCCGCGCGGTGAGCCCCCGAAGGCCGCCTCGACCGTCGGGGCTTCGGGGGTAATCCCCGCCATGTGGTACATCTCGACGCCGCCCGATGACGCTGCCGCCGCACCAAAATGCTTGTGCTTGATCAGCGCCGCGTCCGAAATCGCGCCCTGGAGCACCGGGATCGTGTCCTCCACAACGGCGCCGGTGAAATAGCCCAGCATGCCCCATTCGAAGATCGAATCGACCGGCACTTCGACGTCGATCAGATGCTGGCCCTTGCGGAATTCGTCGGCGTGGAAGCCCCAATTGGGAATGCGCTTCGCGAGCATGGCCGCGCTGGTCGATTCGCGCCCTTCGCAATTGGTGCGCCCGCCGATGACCGAGTTGCACAACACGACCGCGCTCGATTCCATCCACGCGCAGTGCTCGCCCATGACCGGCACATTGCCCGCAAGGTAGGGCGTGCAGGTCTTGAGCACCTGGATGCCGTGGCCGGAAACCTCCCGTTCGTCGGCCTGGAAGTTCTCGAAGGCTTCCGGGGTCATGCCCTGCTCTCGCCACAGCTCGGGATCCATCCCGCCCTGCAAGTGGCAACTGAACCCGGTGATGCGCGGCACGTCGACCACTTCGTCGGA
>JAEZCZ010000084.1 GCA_023433305.1 Pseudomonadota bacterium
CCCTCCCCCTTGCGGGGAGGGGCTAGGGGTGGGGATCGTGAGCCCTCCATTACTTCGTCATTGCGAGGCGCGAAGCGACGAAGCAATCCATCTCGATGGCTGCCGCCCGAAGATGGATTGCCGCGTCGCCTGCGGCTCCTCGCAATGACGATAGTTGGAGATCACAGCGTCCACCCTGGGAATTTGGCCTGCCACTCGGGCGTCATCTTGGCGGCATAGGCCTCGCAAGAAGAGCGGGCGAGGTCGCGCACGCGGCCCATGTAGCTCGCGCGCTCCTGCACGCTGATGACGCCGCGCGCCTGGAGTAGGTTGAACACGTGGCTCGCCTCGACCGCCTGCTCGTAAGCGGCGATCGGTACGTCGTTGGCGAGGCAGTTGCGGCATTCCGCCTCCGCCTTGGCGAAGAGATCGAACAGCGCGGCGGTGTCCGCCACCTCGAAGTTCCACTTCGACATCTGCCGCTCGTTCTCGAGGAAGACGTCGCCGTAGGTCACGCCCTGCCCGTTGAAGTCGAGGTCGTAGACGTTGTCCTTGCCCTGGATGTACATCGCGAGGCGTTCGAGGCCGTAGGTCAGTTCGCCAGAGACCGGCTTGCAGTCGAATCCGCCCATCTGCTGGAAGTAGGTGAACTGGGTGACTTCCATCCCGTCGCACCAGACTTCCCAGCCCAGCCCCCAGGCGCCCAGCGTGGGCGATTCCCAGTCGTCCTCGACGAAGCGGATGTCGTGCAGCCGCGGATCGATGCCGATCACCTCGAGGCTCTTGAGATAGAGCTCCTGCAAGTCCGGCGGGCTCGGCTTCATCACCACCTGGTACTGGTAGTAATGCTGCAGGCGGTTGGGGTTCTCGCCGTAACGGCCGTCGGTCGGGCGGCGGCAGGGCTGGACGAAGGCGGCGTTCCACGGCTCCGGCCCAAGCGCGCGCAGCGTGGTGGCGGTGTGGAACGTGCCGGCTCCCATCCGCATGTCGTAAGGCTGGAGGATCAGGCAGCCTTGCGCGCTCCAGTAATCATGGAGCGCGAGGATCATGTCCTGGAAGCTCTTGGACGGGTCCCGGTTCATCGCGCGGGGCCATGGCGCACGGGTTCGGGAGCGTCAACAATCCACGACAAAACGCACCGGTGGCGCGACGTGCGGATCGGCACTACATGAGCGCGCGTTTCTCGAAGGGTCCTGTCGAATGAGTCTGAAGCGATTTCTCGCCACCACGGTTGCCGCGCTGTCTCTCGGCGCCTCGGCGTGCGCCTCGGTCCATACGCCTCCGCCGGGCGCGGTGCCGGGACCGGCGCTGTGGCAGGTGGCCGACGAGGACACCACGATCTACCTGTTCGGTACGGTCCACGCGCTGCCCGAAGGCAAGAACTGGTTCGACGGGCGGATCGAGCGGGCCTTCAATTCGGCCGACGAGCTGGTGACCGAGATCGACGTGTCGAGCGCGGCCAGCTCGGCGCAGGCGCTCCAGGCGGCGAGCGCGCTGCCCGAGGGCCAGACGCTGCGTGCGCTGATGACCGATGAGAACCGCCAGCAATACGAAGCCGCCCTGGTGGGGCTGGGATTGCCGGTCGAAGCGCTCGACAAGTACGAGCCGTGGTTCGCGGCGATGACTCTTTCGCTGCTGCCGCTGCTGCGATCCGGCTACCAGACACAGAGCGGGGTCGAGCTGTCGCTGAACGGCCGGGCGGGTGACAAGACGCGCGGCGCGCTCGAAACGATCGAGCAGCAGGTCGACCTGTTCGACACGCTGCCGCAGGAGGCGCAGCTCGCGTTCCTCGACGGGACCGTCGAGAAGCTCGACGACGCCACCAGCACGCTCGACGCGATGGTAGGGGAGTGGCTCGAGGGCGACGCCCTGGCGCTTGCCGGGCTGCTCAACGCCGAGTTGACCGATCCCGTGCTCTACGACCGTCTGCTGACCTCGCGAAACGCGAATTGGGCGGCCTGGATCGAGAACCGGCTCGAACAGCCCGGCACCGTCTTCATCGCGGTAGGCGCCGGCCATCTCGCGGGCGCGGGGAGCGTGCAGGAGCAGCTCAAGGATCGGGGCCTCAAGGTGAGGCGCGTCTGGAAGTGATCCGCAAGCTGGCGGCCCTCGCCGCGCTGGCCTGGCTGGCGGCATGCGGCGAACCCGCGCACGATTGGCCCGACCCCTCGCCCGCGCTGTGGGAGGTTTCGGGGCCGGCGGGCGAGCAAGGCTGGCTGTTCGGAACGATCCACGCGCTGCCCGACGGAGTGGCTTGGCGTACGCCAACGATCGACGCCGTTCTGGATCAGGCGAGCGTGCTGGTGGTCGAAGTGTCGAACCTGGGAGACGCGGAGGCGGCTTCGCAGGCCTTCACCGCGTTCGCCGCGGGTCGGGAGCTGCCGCCGTTGCTCGAACGGGTTCCCGCAGAGGATCGCCCTGCCCTCGCCGCGGCGCTCGAACGCGCAGACCTCGAGCCGATGGAACTGGCCGCCACCGAAAGCTGGGCCGCGGCGTTGCTGATCGCCAACGGGCTGCGATCGGGCGAGACGGGGAACGGGGTCGATCGCGCGCTGCTTTCGCGCGGATTCGAGGTAATCGCGCTCGAGAGCTATCCGGCGCAGTTCTCGATCTTCGATCGGCTCGCGCCCGAGGATCAGAGCGTGCTGCTGGTCGAAACGGCCGAGAACGCGGGGACCGACAACGAACCGGCGATGGTCGAGGCGTGGCTGACGGGCGACCTCGCCGCTATCGAGCGCGAGGCGGAGAGCGGCTTTCTCGCCGACCCCGAGCTGAGACAGGCGCTTCTGACCGACCGCAATCGCGCCTGGGCCGAGCGCATCGCGCCGCTGCTGGCCGAGAACCGCCGGCCGCTCATAGCCGTGGGAACGGCCCACCTTGTCGGACCCGACGGGCTTGTCGCCTTGCTCGAAGCGCGCGGCTACTCGATCCGGCGCATCCAGTAGGGTTGCGCGTTAGGGCGTTTTCGCCTAGGGGCGCGCCCTTCCCGTCATGGTCATCCCTGGAGGCGTGGCGGAGAAGTGTACCAACGCATTCGAAAGGCACCGAGATGAGCGACGCTCTGACCCTGCCGGCCGAGCTGCGCGAACGGGCTGGCAAGGGAGCCTCCCGTGAATTGCGCCGCAATGGCCGTGTTCCCGCCGTTATCTATGGCGGCAAGGAAGAACCCACTTCCATCCATATCGAGGAGCGGCTGCTCGCGCGCCAGCTCAATACCGGCCACTTCATGAACTCGATCGTGATGATCGAGGTCGACGGCAAGCCGGTCCGCACGATTCCGAAGGACGTCGCAGTGCACCCGGTCACCGACCGGCCGCTGCACGCGGACTTCCTCCGCCTGGCCAAGGATGCGAAGATCCAGGTCGCCGTGCCCGTCGTGTTCGCCAACGAGGAAGCGAGCCCCGGCCTGAAGAAGGGCGGCGTGCTCAACGTGGTGCGCCACGAACTCGAGCTGGTCTGCGAATCGGACAAGATCCCCGACGAGATCGCGATCGACGTGACCGGCCTCGAAGTCGGCGATTCGATCCATATCAGCCACGTGACCCTGCCGGCCGGCAGCGAAAGCGCGATCACCGATCGCGACTTCACGATCGCCACGGTCGTCGCTCCGTCGGCGCTCAAGCAGTCCGAAGCCGCCGCCGGCGAAGAAGCGCCTGCGGAAGCCGCGGCTGCTGAGCCCGAGGAAGAGACCGCCGAGGAAGAATCCGAAGGCTGATCTTTCTCCAAGCTATTCTACGAAACGCCGGTCCCTAGCGGGGCCGGCGTTTTGCTTTTAGGAGCGCCCGCATGCAGCTCTGGGTCGGCCTCGGAAATCCTGGTCCGCAATATGCGATGCACCGGCATAACGTCGGTTTCATGGCGCTCGACGTGATCGCGGATATGCACGGCTTCGGGCCGGTGCAGAAGAAATTCCAGGGCTGGCTGCAGGAAGGCCGCGTGGCCGGAATTCGCATCATGCTGCTCAAGCCAGCCACTTTCATGAACGAAAGCGGCCGTGCCGTCGGCGAGGCGCTGAGGTTCTACAAGCTCGGCGTCGAGGCGCTCACCGTGTTTCATGACGAGCTCGACCTCGCTCCGTTCAAGGTCAAGGTGAAGACCGGCGGCGGGACCGCGGGCCACAACGGATTGCGCAGCATCGACCAGCATATGGGGCCCGAGTTCCGGCGCGTGCGGATCGGGATCGGCCATCCGGGGCACAAGCACCGCGTCACCGGCCACGTGCTCGGCAACTACGCGAAGGCCGAGATCCACGACCTCACCGACATGCTCGCCGCCATCGGCGCCGAAGCCGAGTGGCTCGCGCAGGGCGAGGACGCGCGTTTCATGAACGACGTCGCGCTGCGGCAGCAGGACTAACACGCCAGGGGCGGCTCGCTGGCGTTTCGCAGCAGGCCCCGCTAAGGCGCGCGCAAATCGAAATCGAAGGATATTGTCATGGGATTCCGTTGCGGGATCGTGGGCCTGCCGAACGTCGGCAAGTCGACCCTGTTCAATGCACTGACCGAGACGCAGGCGGCGCAGGCGGCGAACTATCCGTTTTGCACGATCGAGCCGAACGTCGGCCAGGTCGCGGTGCCCGACGAGCGGCTCGACAAGCTGGCGGCGATCGCCGGCAGCGCCAAGGTGATTCCGACGCAGCTCGGCTTTGTCGATATCGCCGGGCTGGTCAAAGGCGCCAGCAAGGGCGAAGGGCTCGGCAACCAGTTCCTCGGCAACATCCGCGAGGTCGATGCCATCGTCCACGTGCTGCGCTGCTTCGAGGACGACGACATCCAGCACGTCGCCAACAAGGTCGATCCGATCGCCGATGCCGAGGTGGTCGAGACCGAGCTCATGCTGGCCGACCTCGACAGCCTCGAGAAGCGTGTGCCGGCCGCGCAAAAGCGCGCGACAGGCGGGGATAAGGAATCGAAAATCGCCGCCTCGGTGTTGGGCCAGGCGCTGGAGCTGCTGCGCGCAGGCAAGCCGGCCCGGTTGACCGAGCCGAAGGACGACGAAGAGGCGCGCGTGTTCGCGCAGGCGCAACTGCTTACCGCCAAGCCCGTGCTCTACGTCTGCAACGTCGCTGAGGAAGAGGCGGCGACCGGCAATGCCCTGTCTGAAAAGGTCTTCGCGAAGGCACAGGCCGAGGGCGCGCAAGCTGTCGTCGTCTCCGCGGCGATAGAGGCCGAGCTCGTGGCGATGGATGCCGAGGAACGCGCCGAGTACCTCAAGGAACTCGGCCTCGAGGAGACGGGCCTCGCGCGTGTGATCCGCGCGGGCTATCGCTTGCTCGGACTGCAGACCTTCTTCACCGTGGGACCTAAAGAAGCGCGCGCCTGGACTTTCCCCGCCGGAGCCAAGGCACCTCAGGCCGCTGGCGAGATCCATAGTGACTTCGAGAAGGGCTTCATCCGCGCCGAGACGATCGCCTACGAGGATTACGTGGCACTTGGCGGCGAGAGCGGCGCGAAGGACGCCGGCAAGCTACGCCAGGAAGGCAAGGAATACCTCGTGCAGGACGGCGACGTGCTGCATTTCAAGTTCAACGTCTGACAAGAAAACGGCGCGGGTGACTTCAGCCACCCGCGCCGCTCTAATAATCGGGAGACCGCTGCCTCAGGCGCGGCTCTCGATGTAGGCCGTCCACATTTTCGCGACCGGCTTCCGGTCGCCGGAGATCTGCGCGAACGAGCTCTTCGCTTCGGCCATCTTGCTCTGATGGACCTGCGCGATGCCGATACGGGTCAGGACCTGATCGCGATCGACGCTGCCCTTCTCGAGAGCGAGCTTGAACATTTCCTCGGCCTTGGCGTGCTCCCCGAGGGAGAGATAGACGTCGCCGGCGTTGAACGCCGCGCGCCCATCGGCGGACGAAGCCGCCTCGGCCGCATAATCGGCGGCAAGCTTGGCCTCTTCGGAAGTGCGACTGTCGACGATGCGCTTGGTGTCCGTGTAGAACGGGTCGCTCGAGGTGAAAGCGCCGGCCTGGACTCCCGAAGCGAGCACTTTGCTCACTTCGGTCGGCAGGACACGCGGATCGAGCGTCGTCACGTAAGTCTCGAATTCGGAACGCTGGCTCAGGCTGCCGGTCAGCGCCATGAGACGCAGCACGTCGAGGCTGGCCTGCGCGTTCCCGGCGACCAGCGCATTCACCACCTGCAGCGCCTGCAGCCAGCTCTTCTCGGTCGGGTTGTGCTGCACGAGAAGAGCCGACCAATCGGCCGCCTGATCGTTCAGCTTGTTGTCGTAAGCCACCTTGAGCCCGCGCAGATACCAGGCGTCGGGAACGGCCTGGCCGGCGGCCTTCTGCGCCTCGATCAAGCCCTTCAGATAGTCCAGCCCCTGTGCGGCCTGGCCTTCCTTGAAATAGGACTCCGCAATCAGGCCCTGGGGATTGTCCTGCGTGTAACCGGCATCGACAGCGGCCTGGAGCGCGGTGCGCGCAGCCGCATAGTCTCCGGCATTGTACGCCAGGCTGCCCACGAAGAACTGGAGCTGGCCGATCTGGGCCGGGTCTGCCTGGCCGCTGGCAAGCATCAGCTCGAGCCCTTGCCGCTGCAAGGTCGCATCGTTCAGCTTGTTGCCGAGCAGGAGCGAAAGGCTGCCAGCAAGGAAGCGGTCGTTGGGCGTCTCGATGGCGGCGATGACCCCGGGCAACTGCGCCTTGGCGGAAGCATAATCGGCGCCTTCGGCATTGGCCACGTCGGCAACCGGCTGGTAGGCGGCGGCAAAAGCCTTCGAATTCTGCGACTTGCCGTTGGAACGCTGCGCCATCGCTGGCGTCTCGGCGATCGTCGTGCCGACGAAACCGAGGCCAATCAGCAAGGCAAGGGCGAGGCGACGGCTCGATTTCCGGCGCGCATTACGCGCGGGGGGGAACGTGCGAAGCATATTTCAAATCTCTCCTGTCGGGATGAACCTCCGCCAAGCGGGGTCCAAACTCGGGCGCGCTACTGCCGGGAAACCTCCGGGAATGCAATTCGCTCCTAGAAATCCGCGACTGAATGCCAATTTAACCGTTCGGGCGCCTGCCGTTCAGCGGTCCTCGGACCGCGCGGCGGCAAGTGTGGAAAAAGGGCCGGAATGCGCCCCTCTCTCCCCCCTTCCGCTGGCTTGCCTTGGGCCGATGTCCTAGGGCCTTTGCGACAAGACGAAACGACAACAAGACGGGCTAACCGCGCACGTGAGCGATACGACCGATACCCTTGATCCCCCGGCAGCGCCGGACGAGTTCGAACGCATCGACATCGTCGATGAAATGAAGACGTCGTACCTCGATTACGCGATGAGCGTGATCGTGAGCCGCGCGCTGCCCGACGTGCGCGACGGCCTCAAGCCCGTGCACCGCCGCATCCTGTGGGCGTGCCTCGAAGGCGGCTTCGTCCCCGGCCGCCCCTATCGCAAGAGCGCCAAGATCACCGGCGACACGATGGGCAACTATCACCCGCACGGCAACCAGGCGATCTACGACGCACTCGCGCGCATGGCGCAGCCGTGGTCGATGCGCGTTCCGCTGGTCGACGGCCAGGGCAACTTCGGCTCGATGGACCCCGATCCGCCTGCAGCCGAGCGCTACACCGAAGCGCGTCTCGCCAAGCCGGCGATGATGCTGCTCGAGGACATCGACAAGGAAACCGTCAACTTCGTCGATAACTACGACGGTTCGAGGCAGGAGCCGTCGGTCCTTCCCGCGCGCTTCCCCAACCTGCTGGTCAACGGCGCGGGCGGCATCGCGGTCGGCATGGCGACCAACATCCCGCCGCACAACCTGGGCGAGGTGATCGACGGCTGTCTGGCGATGATCGACAGGCCGACGATCACAACCGAAGAGCTGATCGAATACATTCCAGGCCCCGACTTCCCGACCGCGCCGCTGATCCTCGGCAGCGCCGGGAGCCGCGCGGCCTATACCACCGGCCGCGGCTCGATCCTGCAGCGCTGCCGCCACACGATCGAGGAAGGCCGCGGCGACCGGCGATCGATCGTGCTCACCAGCATCCCCTATCAGGTCGGCAAAGCCGGCTTGGTCGAGAAGATCGCCGAGGCTGCCAAGGACAAGCGGATCGAGGGCATCTCGGACATCCGCGACGAATCGAGCCGTGACGGCGTGCGCGTTGTCATCGACCTGAAGCGCGACGCGACTCCCGAGGTCGTCCTCAACCAGATCTGGCGGCACACCCCCGCGCAGGCGAGCTTCCCCGCCAACATGCTGGCGATCCGCGGCGGCCGGCCGGAGACGTTGGGCCTGCGCGACATCATCCAGGCCTTCATCCACTTCCGCGAAGAGGTCATCACCCGGCGCACCAAGTTCGAGCTGAACAAGGCGCGCGACCGGGCCCACATCCTGCTCGGGCTGGTGGTCGCGGTGTCGAACCTCGACGAGGTCGTGGCGATGATCCGCGGCTCGTCCAACCCTGCGGAAGCGCGCGCCAGGCTGCTTGCGAAGGAATGGCCGACCGGAGAGATCGCCCCCTATCTGACGCTCGTCGAAGCCGTCGAACCCGATCTCGGCGCGGCGGAAGGCCATTACCGGCTGTCCGAAGCACAAGTGAAGGCCATTCTCGACCTCCGGCTTCATCGCCTCACCGCGCTTGGTCGCGACGAGATCGGCGACGAGCTCAAGGAACTGGCGATCAGGATCGAGGAATACCTCGCCATCCTGGCCGACCGGCGGCGGCTCTACGAAGTCATGCGTGAAGAACTGGTCGAAATCCGCGACCAGTACGCCACCCCGCGCATCAGCGAGATCGCGCCCGCCTGGGACGGCATCGAGGACGAGGACCTGATCGAGCGCGACGAGATGGTCGTGACGGTCACCCTCGACGGCTACATTAAGCGCACTTCGCTCTCGACGTTCCGTGCCCAGAACCGGGGCGGCAAAGGCCGAGCCGGAATGGCAACCAAGGACGAAGACGCGATTTCCGAGATGTTCGTCACCTCGACGCACAATCCGGTGCTGTTCTTCTCAACGGCGGGCAAGGTCTACCGCCTGAAAGTCTGGCGCCTTCCCGAAGGCGGCCCGGCCACGCGCGGCCGGCCGATCGTCAACCTTCTGCCCGCGCTCGATCCGGGCGAAACCATCGCCACCGTCCTGCCGCTCCCGGAAGACGAGGACAGCTGGGGCGCGCTCAGCGTGGTGTTCGCCACCGCCAAGGGCAACGTGCGCCGCAACAGCATGGATGCCTTCGCGAACATCCCCTCCAACGGAAAGTTCGCGATGCGCTTCGAAGAAGGCAGCGACGACCGCCTGATCGGCGTCGCGCTGCTGGACTCCACCGACGACGTGCTGCTGGCTAGCCGCCAAGGCAAGGCGATCCGTTTCCCGGCCGACGACATCCGCGAGTTCCAATCGCGCACCTCGACCGGCGTGCGCGGCATGAACCTGAAGGCGGACGACGAAGTCATTTCGCTGTCGATCCTGCGGCGCGGAGCGATGCGCAGCCAGGAAGAGCGCGAGGAGTACCTGCGCTTCGCCCCGTGGAAGGCGGAAAAGGAAGGCGAACCGCAGCTTTCGGCCGAGCGCTTCGCCGAGCTTTCCGAGCGCGAGCAGTTCATTCTCACCGTGTGTGCGAACGGCTACGGCAAGATGTCGTCGGCTTACGAATACCGCCGTATCGGCCGCGGTGGCCAAGGCATCGTCAACATCGACAACATCGCACGCAACGGCCCCGTCGTGGCGAGCTTCACCGCGACCAAGGCCGACCAATTGATGCTGGTAACCGACCAGGCCAAGCTGATCCGTATCGGGCTGGAGTCGCTGCGCGTGATCGGCCGCGGTTCTGCGGGCGTGCGGCTGTTCAATGTCGCGGAGGGAGAGCACATCGTCAGCGCGGTTCGGCTCGACGAGCAGGAAGCGCCGGAGAACGAGGCCGAAGAAGCGATCATCGAAGAGATCGTCGGTCGCGGATCCGAAGAAACCGCGCCGCAAACCGAACAAGTGCGAGACGACCTCGACGACGGGGACGGAGCGTAAACCCTCCCCGCATTGTCGCTGTCTTACGGCCTATTTGTTGACGACGATCCGCAGTTCGGGGTCGCGCTTGCGCAAGGTTTGCGCGACCCCAACGGCAATGAGCAGTTGCCCGAGGTAGTAGACCGGCCAGACCAGAACCTGAGGAACAATGTCGCCCTGCAGCGGGCCCATCTCGGCGAATAACAGAATGTCGGAGACAAGAAACAGCACCGCGCCGGCCCCGACGCGATAGCGCGGGAACAAGCTCGCCCAGGCGCTCGCGGCCATTGCGCCGAGCGCCAACGCGTAGAGTCCGACGTTGGTCGCCTCCGCTCGATCAACTGGCAGAAGCCAGGCGATCACCGGCGTCAAGAGCAGCATCGCTAGGACGGCCGCTTTCTGGCTATGTGTCAGGCGCGACCTCCGATTGCGCAGGTACACCCCCATCGCCATCACGTGGTAGGCGAAGAACAGCAAGCCGCCGATCAGCCGCTCGGTCTCGATCTCCAGTGCCATGTCGCCGAGCGAGGCTGCACCGAAGGCCCAGGCCATTAGACGCGCGTCAGGGCTCGAGTGCCGTTGCCAAAGATAAAGCGCCAGCAGGCCGACTGCCGCCCCCTTGAGGGGGATCAGGTATAGCTCGGGCCACGGCCCCCAGCGTAAATAATAGAACGCCAACGCCGCCGCGATGCTCGCAAGCAACAGCGGACGTCTTTCGGCAAGCGCGCGGCGGGGCATGGCGCTCCCTTGACGCGCTTGGCCCGTCGGAGCAAGCGCCCACGCCATGACGCATGACGTGCACATCATCGGCGGCGGCCTCGCCGGCAGCGAGGCGGCGTGGCAGCTCGCTCAGCGAGGCGTACGTGTGCGCTTGTCCGAAATGCGTGGCGGAGGCGGTGAGACCCCGGCGCATCAGACCGACGGGCTGGCCGAATTGGTCTGCTCGAACAGCTTCCGGTCGGACGACCACGAGCACAATGCCGTGGGCCTGCTGCATCACGAAATGCGCCAGCTTGACTCTTTGATCATGCGTGCCGGTGAAGTTGCGCGCGTGCCGGCCGGCTCGGCGATGGCGGTCGACCGCGAGGTGTTCTCGGCGGAAGTGCAGCGGGCGCTCGAGCAGCATCCCGATGTCGAGATCGTGCGCGAAAAGATCGACGCCCTGCCCGACAGCGGCCTCACGATCGTCGCCACCGGGCCGCTGACCGCCGCCACGCTCGCCGAAAGCATCGGAAGCGCGACCGGTGCCGAAAGCCTCGCCTTTTTCGATGCCATTGCACCGATCGTGCACCGCGACAGCATCAACATGGACGTGTGCTGGATGGCGGCCCGGTGGGACAAGGGAGGTAAGGACTACATCAACTGCCCGATGACCAAAGAGCAGTATCTCGCCTTCCACCAGGGCCTGCTCGACGGCGAGAAAGGCGAGTTCAAGGACTGGGAGGAGAATACCCCGTACTTCGAAGGCTGCATGCCGATCGAGGTCATGGCCGAACGCGGGGTCGATACGTTGCGGTTCGGACCGATGAAGCCGGTGGGGCTCGACAATCCGCATTGGGCGACCCCCGAGCACCCCACGGGGCGCTGGCCTTACGCGGTCGTGCAGTTGCGGCAGGACAACAAGCTCGGCACGCTGTGGAACATGGTCGGGTTCCAGACCAAGCTCAAGTATGCCGAGCAGGTACGCCTGTTTCGCACCATTCCGGGCCTGGAGAATGCCGAGTTCGCGCGGCTCGGCGGGCTGCACCGCAATACTTTCCTGAATTCGCCGATGCTGCTCGACCGCCAGTTGCGTCTGAAGAGCGCTCCACACATCCGGTTCGCGGGGCAGATCACGGGTTGTGAGGGTTATGTCGAGAGCTCGGCGGTGGGCCTGCTGGCCGGGCTGATGGCGGCTGCCGAAGTCGCCGGCCGAGACTGGGTGCCGCCTCCCCGCACCAGCGCGATGGGCGCACTTCTCGCGCACATCACCGGGGATGCCGAGGCGGACAGCTACCAGCCGATGAACGTCAACTTTGGCCTGTTCCCGCCCCTACCCGAGGCGAAGAAGAAGCAGCGCAAGGAAGCCTACACGGAGCGGGCCAAGGCCGACTATGGCCAATGGCTCGCTGGCAGCGAGGCACTACCGGCCTGATCAGCAATTGCACCGCGCGCGCCGAGTCGGCGCGGGGGCGGTGCTGGCAAACTCCTCGGGGGTAAGCTCGCGATCGCCGTTTGCGTCGGCCCCGTCGAACCGCTGGGCCGTGGTGACCGCCCATTCCTCGAATGTGAGAAGATTGTTGCCGTCCTTGTCGAGCTTGCGGAAGGCATCCGTGCGCGTCGAAAGCATTTCGTTGCGCGTGATCCGATTATCGCGATCACGGTCGTAGCGGAAGAAGCGTTGCTGCTCGCGCGACAGTTCAGTCGCTTCCGGAGGTGCCGGACCTTCAAGCCCTGCCACGTCCGCTGTCGGTAGACCTGTGGGTTTCTCCGATGGGGCGATGGGCGGCGGTGCGCCCTCCTCCACCTCGGCGCGCCCCTGAAGCCAGAACAGCCCGACCGCCAGCAATACGAGTGCGCCAAAGGCGCCCAGCACAATCCGGTTCACAGCGTCACCCCCCGATCGTCAAGCTACCGCCCTGTCCACCCTATCCGCAAGGCCAGAAGCGCGCTGCCCGGACCCGAGAGCAATGGCGCGCCGCCCTTGCGCAGCGCCGCCGCACCGAGTCCGGCCAAGATGGCCAAAGGCCGAAGCGACGACGAGAGAGGCGGCGGCGTGAGCGCCTTGCCGTACTCGACGACCAGCGCCCGTTCTTCGCCGTCGGAGATGTTCGCGGCCAGATCCGCCAAAGCCCATAGTCGCGCGGCCCGTTCGGCGTTGCCCACCGCTTCGACTCCAAGCTCCTGTGCCAGGCAGGCGAAAGCGGCACCGCGCCCGGAGACGAAGTCCGCGATGACCTCGGGCGTCAAGGTTTCCGACAACAGCGCCTCCCAACCCGTGGCGAGATCTGCCAGTCGGGACCGGTCTTCCCACTGTCGGAGCGCCGCGATCAAGGGCTCCCCGTCGGGCAATTCGGACGCCGGGCGGGCAAGCGTTTCGCGCCACCAGGCGAGCCTGAGCTGGGCGGCTATTGGTTCGCGCACCTGGCGAACGATCGCCCCGAGCCGAGTATCGAGTGCCAACAGCGCCAGCGTCGCCGGCCGGGCCCGTGTCGGCGCGTAGGCCAGCGCAAGCCGTTCGACAGGCCGCAAATCCGCCAGCAAGGCATTGTCGCTCATGGCGTCGTCGGCCGCCCTTTGTCCATCAGGCCAGCTGCGGCCCTCACGGAGAAAATCATTGAGACTTCCTTAACCCTGACGATGCACTTTGCGCTTACCACGGGTCTCTACGGATGCGTCCTGCAAAAGTTCGAGGCGAGAGGGCGGGCGATCGACATGCGTAGCTATCTTCGCAAGAAACTGGCCGATTTGCGCCGCAGCACCTGCGGCAATGCAACGATGATGACGGCGCTGGGCCTACCGGCGCTTCTCGGGGCAACCGGTTACGGCGTCGACACCGCGCAGTGGTACATGTGGCAACGCGAATTGCAGCATTCTGTCGATCAGGCAGCTATCGGCGGGGCTTGGGCGCTCGCCTACGACCGAACCAGCACAGCCTACACGTTGCGCGCGCAGCAAGAATACTACGCCAACCAGAATATCACCGCGGACTTCGATAGCGAACCCACGATTCGCCTGGCCGATTACAACGGCGGCAATGACAACAGCGTCCTCGTCACGGCGACCGTCACGCGTAGCCTCCCCTTCAGCAGCCTGCTGCTCAATCGCACCACGACGATCGGCGCGCGTGCCCAGGCGGCTTTCGAGGCAGGCTCGAAGTACAACGCCTGCCTCATCACCCTCAAGGAGAATGGCACCACCTTCCAGGTAGGCGGCAACGCACAGGTAATCGCCAACTGCGGCTTGGGAGCCCTGTCGTGCAGCGACAACGCGATTGTCATTGACGGCAGTGCAACCGTTGAGACGACCTCGATCGCCGCATGTGGAACGGTGACAAATCCCGCGAAGAACGAATCCGCGGTGCACGAAAAAGTTACCAACCTTTCGGACGCCTATGCGGAGATCCCCGTCCCGGAACCGGATGAAAGCACACCCAAGCGAGCCTACAAGTGCGACGGTAATGGCAAGAAGGCCATCGCCAGCCTCCAGCCAGGGATTTACGAAGGCGGCATCACGGTCAGCTGTCAAACGACCTTCAACCCTGGGATTTATTACATCGATGGCGGCACGCTGGACATGTCGACCAATGCCCCCGTCGTGGGGACGAACGTCCTCTTCGTCTTGCGAAAGGGTGCTCAACTGAAGCTGGGCGGCCAAGGCGGCACCGGGTCGATCTCGCTGACTCCGATGCAGGAAGCGCACTTCATCGGAACGGACTACGAGGACGAGGCCGCCCTCCTCTCGCAAATGCTCTTCATCGAAGACAAGACCGGCGAAACTGAACCCGCCGATCACCAGATCAACGGCAATTCCGAGCTGAACCTGGAGGGGGTGATTTATCTGCCCAACGGCAATGTCCAGATCAACGGCACCTCGGGCTCGCGAACGGACCTGTGCTTCCAGATTTCGGCCTACACGCTCGACATTCGCGGCAACGCATACCTGAAGACCCTGTGCGAGTACGATTCCAGCAGCGAACTGGGGTCCACGACCCCCGGCGTAAGGCTGATCGCCTGATGGTAAGGCGGTTGTCCTCTCTTCTTTGGCGGAATCAGCGCGGCGCCATGGCCATCGAAACGGCAATCGTCGCTCCAGTATTAGCGCTGATGGCGATCGGCACGTTCGAAGCCGGCATGATGGTGTCGCGGCAGCAGGAACTGCAAAGCTCGGCAAGCGAAGCTGAAAGCATCATCCTCGCGGCCGCCGCGGGCACCGGAACCGATTCAGCGACGATCGAAGCGGTCATCGAGGATTCGCTCGGCCTGTCGGACGAGCAGGTTACGCTCGAGCAGCGCTTCCGCTGCAACACCGCCGAGACCTTGGTGACCGCGGCCTCGGAGTGCGACGCCAAGCAGCCGATCTATCAGTACGTGAACTTGCAGGTGATCGACACCTACACACCGGTCTGGGTCAGCTTCGGCATGTTCTCGCCTTTCGTGTACAATGTCGAACGTACGGTGCAGGTCAAATGAGGCGTCCGGCTTTCCGAAAGTGGCTCGGTCGCATCGGGTGCGATCATCGCGGCAGTGTTCTCGTCGAGTTCGCTCTGCTCGCACCGGTCATCATCGCGCTCCTGATCGGCGTCGTCCAAGTAGGGCTGCACGTCCAGAACTCGAACGCCGTTCGCAACCTGGCATCCGACGGCGCGCGCATGGCGACCGTTGCCTACCAGCGGGGCAACCAACTTACTGCTGAGCAGATCGGGATCATGATCCGTTCGGAAGGCGTGGGGGGTAAATATAACCTGGACACCGACCGGCTCGAAATCAACGTCACGCAACCTACGAGCCGGATTGGCGGCGTGCGGGAGATGATGATCCAAATCACCTACGATCCGCCCAACTTCCTCTCGTTTGCGGGAGTGAGCGCTTTGCAGCTCACTTACGAACGCCCGGTTTTCCTGCTGCTCTGAGTGGCAGGCCAAGGAGCTCGCGGAGCTAGTTGGCAAGCGCCCGTCGACGACACTCAGCATCGCGTTAACCAGTTCTGTTGGGGATGTTTAACCACCCCCATTGCGGATAAGCTTACCGAAGCCCGCTAGTGTTTTTGCGTGAACTTTCAGCGGCCTCCTCGCGAAATCGTGCGCCAAGGTGGCATTCTCGCGCGGTTGCGACGCGACGAAGCCGGCAACACGTTGGCGCTCGTGGCGGCTGCATTGTTTCCCATGCTGGGACTGATCGGTGGAGGGGTCGACATCGGCCGCGGTTATTTGTCGCAGAGTCGGCTGCAGCAGGCCTGCGATTCCGGCGTACTCGCGGCCCGAAAGCGCCTCGGCACGAACGCGGCAATCACGGGCGAGATTCCGGAAAGCGCTGCGGCGGCGGGGCAGCGGTTCTTCAATCTGAACTTCGGGCGAGGCGCCTACGGGACTGAGAACCGCACTTTCCACATGGCGCTGGAATCCGATTTCTCGGTGAGCGGACGAGCAACGGTAGACGTTCCGACGACCCTGATGTCGATCTTCGGGTTCAGCCAGATGCCCATCGCCGTCGAGTGCCAGGCGCAACTCAACATGTCCAACATGGACGTCATGATGGTGCTCGACACTACGGGATCGATGGCCTCGACAAACCCGGGCGACACGCAGCCCAAGATCGCCGTTCTCCGTCAGGTTGTGCAATCGTTTCATGCGCAACTCGAAGCCAACAAATCGGCGGGTGCCCGCATTCGCTATGGCTTCGTGCCGTATTCCTCGAACGTAAATGTCGGATACCTGCTGCGTTCAGACTGGATGGTCGACGAAATGACGATCCAAGCCAGGGTTTCCGACGAGAAGAACAAGAAGTCGGAGGCCATACCCGTGAGCGGGAGCGCGACCGCATTGCCCGCGAGCACGTCTGCCACATGCCCACCAAGCACGTCAAATTGGGTCGATATTTCGATTACTTATCTGCCCAACGGCCAAAAAGGTCGCAGCATCATCAACGGAATTGAATACTCCTGCGAGGCAATTCCGTCGACCGGTCTCTTCAACGTATCGGGCACAAGCTACAAAGACTACATCGTCGACTGGTTTGTGCCGAACGGTAATAGCGCGGGATGGCGATACGAGGGCCTCACCAAGGACGTGTCGGCGCTCAACGGTTCGTCAAGCAATGCACTCATCCTCGACGGCAACAAGGTCCTGCCGACTGCCACGCTCGCGCAAACCGATCCACTCGGTCTCATCTCGCAGTTCCGCGGCTGCATCATGGAACGGGAGACCTACGAGATCGGCGACTACGCGAACGCCGACATTGCACGCGCGATCGACCTCGACATCGATCGCGTGCCCGATCCGTCGAATCCGGCCACCCAATGGCGGCCGCTCTTTTCCGAAATCCACCTCACGAAGACCAAGAAGGCGAGGAAGATCGACGACCTCGACACTTTGATCAGCGACCGGGACAAGTATCTCGCGGGGTCGCAATTACTGGCACGTCCCTCCTGCCCTACCCAGGCACGGAAACTCGCGCCGATGACCGCCGGCGAGATCGCAGCCTATGCCAATTCTCTGCAACCCGTGGGGAACACCTACCACGACATCGGTATGATCTGGGGCGGCCGGCTGCTTTCGCCGACAGGACTATTTGCCTCCGAGAACTCAGACCAGCCGGGCCAGCCTACCTCGCGCCACATGATCTTTCTGACTGACGGCGAAACGGCCACCGCGCCCTTCAACTATGGAACCTACGGTCTCGAAATGGTCGAGGAGCGGCGCTGGAAGACAAGGTCGCGAACCACGCTCAACCAAACAGTCGAGCGGCGCTTCGCTTTCGCGTGCGAGGAGGTGAAGAAGAAGAACATCACCGTTTGGGTGATCAGCTTCGGCACCGCCGCGAACCCGGTGATGCAAAGCTGCGCCGGGTCCAACCGCTACTTCGTGGCGGATGACGCCCGCCAGCTCGAGGATGCCTTCGCGACCATTGCGAAGCGCATGGGCGATCTGCGGGTGACGCGGTGAGACGGGTCTCGTCCCTCATAGCGGGCATGCGCCGCGACAGCCGGGGTGCCACCGCTGTAGAGTTCGCCGCGATAGCGCCGGCACTCTTGATGGTGCTCCTGGGCGTGATGGACCTCGGCTACAATCTCTACGCCGCCACACTGCTCGAAGGGGCGATCCAGAACGCTGCGCGCGCGTCGACAATCGAGGGCGCCGAAGGTCGCACCCTTTCGATCGACGAGCGGGTCCGGGACGTGGTCGACGACCTCGTGTTCGACGCGACGATCGAGATCAAACGCCGCGCCTACACGAACTTTTCCGACGTCGCTCAACCCGAGGCTTTCACCGACGTGAATGGCGACGGGCGATGCAACGCGGGCGAGCCTTTCGAGGACGCCAACCGCAATGGCGCGTGGGACGACGATCGCGGTCGCGATGGTATGGGCGGCGCTCGCGATGCGGTGCTCTACACCGTGACGGTCAGCTATCCGCGCGTCTTTCCGGTCATGAAGTTGCTCGGGCTCAGCAGTACCGTGACCACCCAGTCGCAAACGGTCCTTCGCAACCAGCCCTTCGACGAGCAGGACACGGTCATAGCGGTGGCGAACTGCTCATGAGAAAACGAGCCCTTCGCGCAGCTCTGGAGCGAGGCTGGAAGAACGCTTCAGGTGTGGCAGCGACCGAGTTTGCGATCGTGCTCCCGTTCCTGTTGGGTGCCGGGCTGATGGGTCTGGACCTCGCCAACCGAGCAATCGTCCAGATGCAAGTCAGCCAGTTGGCGATGCATATTGCAGACAATGCCTCGCGCATTGGCGACACGGCAACACTGCAGGATCGCAAAATCTACGAAGCCGACCTGAACGACCTGTTCCGCGGCGCCCAAATTCAGGGCGGGAGCCGTATCGACCTGTTCCAACACGGCCGCGTCATCGTCAGCAGCCTCGAGGTTGTGCCGGGCACCGAGGAGCAGCAGTACATCCACTGGCAACGTTGTGTGGGGAGCAAGCGCCATGTTTCGACGTACGGCCTCGAAGGCGATGGTCTCGACGTCGGCTTGGCCGGCATGGGCCCGCCCGGCGAAGAGGTGTGGGCTTTTGCGGACGACGCCGTGATCTTCGTGGAAATCGCTTACGACTATCAATCGCTGGTGGGGGCGACGTTCGGAATCACCAGCGAGGTCAACGTGACTGCGTCTTTCACAGTCCGTGACGATCGCGACCTCAGCCAAATCTATCAACGGGACGCGAGGGAGCCCGACCCTGTGGCCAGCTGCACGGTCTACGGCAGCGCCGAGGCCTTGGTCACCTGAGGTCAGTCAGCGCGCAACCTCAGTCCCGATAGCAGACCTTCTTGGCGGCCTCGACGATGCGCGAAACGTCGATCAACGCCATCGCTTCGAGGTTCGCTGCGTAGGGCAGCGGAACGTCCTCGTTGCAAACGCGAAGAACTGGCGCATCGAGCAGGTCGAAACCGTCCTCCATGCAGATGGAAATGATTTCGGACGCAATCGAGCAGACCGGCCAACCCTCTTCGGCGATGATCAGCCGATTGGTCTTGGCGAGACTGGTCAAGACGGTCTCGCGATCAAGCGGGCGGAGGGTTCGCAGGTCAACGACCTCCGCGTCGATTCCCTCCCCTGCCAGCGTCTCGGCAGCTTCGAGCGCGAGGCCAACGGCAATCGAATAACTGACGATCGTGACGTCGCTCCCTTCGCGGACGATCCGCGCCTTGCCGATCGGCAGGACGTGATCGTCGAGCTGCGCTAGTTCGAAGGTGCGGCCGTAAACGAGCTCGTTCTCCAGGAACACGACAGGATCCTCGGAACGAATGGCCGCTTTGAGCAAGCCCTTGGCGTCGGATGCGTCGTAGGGCGCAATCACGATCAGTCCGGGGACGCTGGCGTACCACGGCGCGTAGTTCTGGCTGTGTTGCGCCCCCACGCGGCTCGCCGCGCCGTTCGGTCCGCGAAACACGATCGGGCAGCGCATCTGGCCGCCCGACATGTAGTTTGTCTTGGCGGCCGAGTTCACGATGTGGTCGATCGCCTGCATCGCGAAGTTGAAGGTCATGAACTCGACGATCGGCCTGAGGCCGCCCATCGCGGCGCCTGTGCCGATGCCGGCGAAGCCGTATTCGGTGATCGGCGTGTCGATGACGCGCTTGGGACCGAACTCCTCGAGCAAGCCTTGGGTAACCTTGTAGGCACCTTGGTACTCTGCGACTTCCTCACCCATCACGAAGACACGTTCGTCGAGACGCATCTCTTCGGCCATGGCGTCGCGCAGCGCCTCGCGCACCGTCACTTTCACCATGTTTGTACCTGCCGGGACTTCGGGATCTGCCGCGGGCTTCGCGGAAGATGCGAGGTTAGCGGTACCCGATGGCGCTTCACCCTTGGGAGCCCCGGACTCGTTAGCCTTGTGGTCATCCTCAGGCGCCTCGGCCTTGGGTGACGGAGCCGGCGCGGGAGCATCCGACGCGTCTTCACCTTCGCCGGCCAGCACGGCGATGACCGTCCCGACTTTCACGTTCTCAGTGCCTTCGGGAACGAGGATTTTACCGACGGTGCCCTCGTCGATCGACTCGAATTCCATCGTGGCCTTGTCGGTCTCGATTTCGGCCAGCACGACACCGGAAGATACGGTATCACCTTCCTTCACGAGCCACTTCGCCAGAGTGCCCTCTTCCATTGTCGGGGAAAGGGCGGGCATCTTCAATTCGATAGCCATGGTCAGTAGCTCTCAACCAGAACGTCGGTGTAAAGCTCGCCGGCGTCCGGCTCGGGGGAACTCTCGGCGAAGTCGGCGGCCTCGGCCACCACGGCTCGGATTTGCTTGTCGACTTCCTTCAGCCGGTCTTCCTCGACGCCCATCTTGAGCAGTTCCGCTTTCGCACCTTCGATCGGGTCGCTCTTCTCGCGAACCCCCTGCACTTCCTCACGTGTACGATACTTCGCCGGGTCGGACATGGAGTGGCCCCGATAGCGGTAGGTATTGAGCTCCAGGAGCACCGGTCCATTTCCGCCACGCACGTGCGCAAACGCCACTTCGGCTGCTTGGCGCACTTCGAGCACGTCCATGCCGTTCACTTCCATGCCAGGGATGCGGAAGGCAGTGCCGCGGCGGTAGAACTCCGTCTCGGCCGAGCTGCGCCGCACCGCTGTTCCCATGGCGTACTGGTTGTTTTCGATCGCAAACACGATCGGCAGTTTCCATAAGCTGGCCATGTTGAAGGTCTCATAGACCTGGCCCTGGTTGGCCGCGCCGTCGCCGAAGTAGGCGAGGCACAATCCGCCATCGTCGCGATACTGATGCGCGAGTGCGAGCCCTCCGCCAAGCGCGACCTGTGCGCCGACGATGCCGTGCCCACCATAGAACTTATGCTCGGTCGAAAACATGTGCATCGACCCGCCTTTACCCTTCGAGATGCCGGCCTGGCGCCCCGTGAGCTCGGCCATGATGACCTTGGGATCGATGCCGTAAGCGAGCATGTGACCATGATCGCGATAACCGGTGATCACGCTGTCCTTATCGTTATCGAGCGCGGACTGCAGACCGATCGCAACCGCCTCTTGCCCGATGTAGAGGTGGCAGAAACCTCCGATTAGACCGAGGCCGTAAAGCTGCCCGGCCTTTTCCTCGAACCGGCGGATGAGCAGCATCTGCTCGTAGAAATGGAGCAGCTCTTTCTGGCTGGCCGCGAAGCGGCGATCCTTTTCGAAAAGCTCCTGGAGGCTGCGCAGCTCGAAATTATCACCGGATTTGCCCGAATTTGCGGCAGGCTCTTTCGATGACGGCTTGCCCGGCTTTCGCGCGGACTTGCCGGAACTGGACGTGGCGGCTCTAGCCAAGGATTCTACCTCAAGATGGCACCCATGAGGGCACGTGATGGGGCAGCCTATAGGCGGTCATTTGCGTGGCTGGCAACGCCCGGGTTGCAGGAGCGACGGGACGCGCGCGGATGTGCCTCAGCGCGAAGGTTCGAGCTCGAGAACGTACTCGTCGGGATGTGCCACGTTCAGGTTGCGCCGCACCAGTTCGGTGGCGAGATCGGGATCGACCCGATCGGGATCTAGCTGTGTGACGAGGTTCTGCAATTCCGCCCGGTCCGCCTTCAGCGACGCAATCCGCTCTTCACGCTGATCGAGTGCGGCGATGCTCTCGCCCCAGGCCAGCAGGCCGTAGGGTCCAACCAGCGCGAGGCCAGCCAACAACAACAAGACACCGAGCGCTCCAAACCGGGCCAGTTTCTCCCGGGCGACCTCGCGCTTGGTGTTCGTGATGTTCATTGCGCAACAGAATCACAGTTATTCCGGCGATTCAAGAGCTTTCCCCGGGAAGCTGCGGTTATCCGCAAGCTCGACCCGATGGGCGTCGCTTGTCGCCTTCCCAATTGAAGGTTACATTGGAAACCATGTCAGGACAGTCCGAGAATCCGAGCGATAATCCCCTAGGTCTCGATGGATTCGAATTTCTCGAATTCTGCGCACCCGAAGAGGGCATCCTGGAGCCTGCCTTCGAACGCATGGGCTTCAGCCTAATCGCCCGCCATCGCAGCAAGGATGTTAGGTTGTGGCGTCAGGGGAATATAAACTTTGTCGTCAATTACGAGCCGCGTAGTCCGGCCGCGTACTTTGCCGCGGAGCATGGCCCATCGGCATGCGGAATGGGCTTTCGCGTGCGCGACGCGGCGAAGGCTTATGCTCTCGCCATCGAGCGCGGCGCTGAGCCGGTCGAACTCGAGGTCGGAGCGATGGAGCTTCGCATCCCGGCGATACGCGGCATCGGCCAGTCGTTGATCTACCTCGTCGACCGCTACGGCGAGGGCCGCGACATCTACGACATCGACTTCGTGTATGAGCAGGATGTCGAACGCCATCCACCCGGCGCAGGCTTCCATACGATCGATCACCTGACCCACAACGTCTACGACGGTCGCATCCCGCACTGGGAAGACTTCTATTCGCGGATTTTCGGCTTCCGGGAATTTCGCCAGTTCGACGTAACGGGCGAATACTCCGGCCTCAACACCAAGGTCATGGTCGCCCCCGACGGCAAGATTCGCATTCCCCTCAACCAGGAGGGAGGCGAAGGCGGCGCGGGTAAGAAGGGTGGAGGCCAGATCGCCGAGTACTTGCGCGCTTACAACGGCGAGGGAATCCAGCACATCGCGCTGGCGAGCGATGATCTCTACGGATCGCTCGACAGCCTCCGGCAGAAAGGCCTGCAGTTCGCGCCGCCCCCACCCGACACCTACTACGACATGCTCGAAGATCGCCTGCCAGGCCATGGCGAACCCCTTCCGGAGTTGCGCCGGCGCGGTATCCTCGTCGACGGATCGACCGATGGTGGTCGCCCTCGCCTGCTGATGCAGATCTTCTCGAAACTGATGGTCGGCCCGGTGTTCTTCGAGTTCATCCAGCGCAAGGGCGACGAAGGCTTCGGCGAAGGCAACATCACGGCGTTGTTCCGGTCAATGGAGGAAGACCAGATCAGGCGCGGCGCGCTGCAAAAGGACGAAGCGTGAGTATAACCTCGCATGTTCAGTCCGTGGCAAGCCCCCTTGCGCGATGTGCGGCTTGGGGCCAGTAAGCGGCAAAGGACGAGAGGGAATATTTCATGTCGAGCATTGCGCAACGCGCATCAGTTCTGAGCGTGGCGGCCATTGCCTTTGCATTCCTCGCGACGCCCGCATCTGCCCAAGGTGATCGCGGAGCCGTCATGGACATTTTGATAGAATGCGCCAAGATCGATGATCCAACCGCTCGTCTCGCATGTTACGACAACAACATGAGCCGCGCGGGCGCAACACCCCGCACTACCGTTCCAGGCCAACTACGCGGTGTCGTGGGCGGCAGTGCCCCCATCGAGACCCAAGGACCGCAAGGCTTCGGTTATGAAGACGTGCAGGCGGCCGATCCAGCGCGCTTCCAACCGCGCCCCGGTCAGTTGCAGGAAATTCATCCGCGCGTCCGATCCGTGACCCCGCGCGAACCGGGCATTTACATCGTGACGCTCGAGGACGGGGCCCGGTGGCTGTTCGCCGAAAGCGTCAGTTCACAATTCCGCTTGCCGCGTCGGGGCCAAGAAATCGAGATTGAGCGAGGTTCTCTCGGTAGCTTCCTCATGCGGATCGACGGGCAGCCGCCAGTGCCGGTTCGTCGTATCCGCTAGGGTCTATCAAGCTCCGCGAACGCTCGCTCGCGCTCAAGCTGTGAAGCGGCGTTACGGCGGACCTTGTCGAAGGTTGCCAGAAATCGCCTTCGCTGTTCAGGTTCCAATGGGGCAAGCAGGAATCTGCTGCGCTGGCGCCCCGCCTCGTGGATGACTTCATGCATCCGCGCTCCATCCGCGCTCGGTAAGAAACGACCATGACGCCGCCCAGGCCTCCCTTCGCGCACGACCAAACCGCGCTGCATGAGCGCGTTCACCGTGCGACCGGCCTGGCTATGGTCACGGGCAAGAGCTGAAACCAGCTCCGTCCATTCGATCGGCGGACTCATTCCGATTTCAGACAAGACAAACGCTTCGAAGCTCGAAAGGCCCGTCAGGCGCTTGAATGCAAGCGAACCGCTCCGACTAAAATAGGAACTCAGAGTCATCAGTGGCGCAATGATGCGGGAGCGGTCGATCACAACCTTCTCGATGGCTCTTTCCTCACCATCCCTGCCCTGGCCCTCCCGTCCCTTCCCGCGCGACGATGCCGAGCCTTGTGCCAACTCGCGCTCCTGGTCATAGAGCGTCATGGCACGATCGAGCAGAATTTCGATCGTATCGAAGAACGCAGTCAATTCATCTTCGGAAATGTCGAGAGTGAGTTCGCGATTGCGCAACTCTGCCAAGCGATTGAGCCTCTTGCCGAGGCGTTCGCCATCGCGGGTCAAGCGAAGCGGAGCGCGAATTTGCTCCCGTTCGACAAGCCGAAGCTCGAGCAGCCGTTTAACCGAACGGCTCACTTGCGCCTTGTCGACCCCGACCGCGCTGGAAATGTCGGCCGGCACGAGTGGGCCGCGGTCCTGCAACAGAAACAGAATCCGCCGATCGAGCTCGATGAGATATTGTTCACGCGCGTAGGATAATTCAGCGCTCTCGCGGACCATGCGCAAGACCTGCCAGAGCTCGCTCTGAATCATGTGTGGCGGCGAATCAGATATGGTTGCCCCAGGCTCGACGAGCGCGGCTTCGATGCCATTCAGCATAAGCTGAAGACGCATTCCAAGCACGTCTTCACGCTTGGCACTCGTGGCCTGAGATCCTCTCGCGTAAGCCTCGACCATCTTCAGCGCGTGATCGGCCAATGGGCCTAGAGCCCTCGAGAGTCGGGCGACGGAACGAGAATCTGCGGGTCGGCCATTCCAAACCGCCTCCGCGTGACGGCACAAGGCCTCGCGCCAATCCGACTCGACCGGCGCGACTGCAATGATTGTGCCCGTCTCCTTTGTGCCCCCCGGCGGCACGGGTTTTACCTGCATCTAGGCGGTCTCTCCCGACCGTTCGCTTATGATTGCAGCCACCCTAAGCCCTTTTTTCAAGATGAACAGTGACCACGCGGTTCATTCACCAGGTCCGCTGCCGAGCCATTTGAGTGTTGCCGTTTCGGGGCATACGGCCTACGGGCACCCCCAATCATAGGTGACGCCGCAACTCGTTGACAAAATCTGTCACCGCCTTGTTACGAAAACAACACGATTCTGCATATTTTTGCAGGCTCCGCCCTCATCTCTAGACATTGTCAACGGCCCGCCGTAGGGCCGCGCCCGACGAACCCGCAAACTATAGACGGGGCCGTCCAAGGGTCAGATTTGTGGCGGCCTCCGCGCAAGTTCATCCGCTTGACCGGCATTTTGCCGGCGCCGGATTGCGCGCCTGCCGCGGATCCCCCGGGTCCACGAGGCGGCATCTCCTGTCGTCCAGGGAGTTCTCGAAAGGGAGTAGTACGTGAATAGCTTGCATAAATTCGGGATCCGTAAGGCCGTTCTTCTTGCCAGTGCCGCCAGCAGCTTTGCGCTTGCCGGCCCGGTCATGGCGCAGGATGACACGAGTGCCGGCGACACCTTGGCGTCCGCGACTGAGGACGAGGCCCCGGCCATCATCGTCACTGGCTCGCGCATTCAGCGCCAAGATTACAATGCCAACAGCCCGACCGTGACGGTCGACGAGGCGTTGCTCGAGAATTCTTCGACTGCCGCGCTTGAAGTCAACCTCAACAAGCTGCCGCAGTTCACTCCCGCACAGACCCCGCAGGCGGGCGCCGACATTCAGCCCACCGCCACCAACACGCCTGGCGCAGCCACGATTTCGCTTCGCGGCATCGGCGCCAACCGCAATCTCGTGCTGCTCGACGGCCGGCGGGGCACCCCAGGAAACGCTTCGGGCGTCATCGATATTTCGACGATCCCATCGGCTGCCATCGAACGCGTCGAAATCATCTCGGGCGGTGCTTCGTCGACATACGGCGCGGATGCCGTTGCCGGCGTCACCAACTTCATCCTCAAGAAGAACTTCCAAGGACTTGAGCTCGACGGTCAGATCGGCATCACGCAGGAGGGCGATGGCTTCGAGTACCAGTTCTCGGGCATCATGGGTTCGGACTTCGACGACGGACGCGGCAACGTCAGCCTAGCTATGTCGATGAACACCCGAGAGGCCAATCTGCGCAGCTCGCGCAAATGGTACCAGGACATGTACGCCGATACGTCGACGACGGGCGGCTCGCAGTTCTTCATCGATCAGCCCGGCATCCTCCTGGACGGCACGAACGGCAATTATGCATCGGCTCTGACCACGCTATTTCCCAATGGTCACTTCAGTCCAAACGTGCAGGGCACGACCGTGTACGTCGACAACAACGGGAATCCGTTTGTCAACGGGTCGTTCTTTGATGCGGGCGGGATCTATGGGGCACCGTTTACGCGTTACGTGAACTACTTCGGCAACACCGACACGGTCGACGGTTACAACTTCAAGGTCACCGACGCCGGCACCATGGTGCAGAACAACACCGACCTGATGCTTGTGTTGCCACTGACACGTTACAATTTCCTGGCCCGCGGCAACTACGAGATCAACGATTGGATCGGCGTGTTCGGTCAGGCTATGTTTAGCCACGTCAACACCGAGACGCGCAATGAGCCGGGCCCGATTACCGGCGGTTGGGGTGTGAGCATCGATCCTACGCTGCTCGATCGCGATCAGCTCCCCGACGGTCTATGGGACTTGCTCGACAGCCGCGACAATCCTGCCGCGCCGTTCGGCATCACCGCCATGATGCCAGACGACCGCGAGACCTTCACCGACGTGCTGACTTACAACGTCGTTGCTGGCCTCGAAGGAAGCATTCCAGGTACCGATTGGACTTGGGACGCGTCGGTCAACCACGGCGCTTCGATCACCACCGCGAAGCAGACCGGCATCTATTCGCTGAGCCGCCTGCGGACGGTTATGACCGCGCCGAATTTCGGCAAGGGCTTCAGCGCTACTGGCAACGCGGAATATGGCGGTTTCGGCGCTTCGACCGCGACCTGCACAAGCGGCCTCAACCTCTTCCAACCTCCGGTTGGCGGCTTTTCGGAGGATTGCCTCGAGGCCATCCGCGCAGATCTGAAGAACCGTACTTACACGCGTCAGACGATCGTCGAGGCGAACACCCAGGGCAGCTTGCTGGAACTCCCTGCCGGCGAACTTCGCGCGGCGCTGGGTGCCAGCTATCGCGAACTCGACTTCGAGTTCACCAACGATACGCTGACCACGCAAGGTCGGTCTTTCGAAGATCAGGCACTTGGCATCTATCCCAGCGGCAATTCCGAAGGCTTCTTCGACGTGAAGGAAGTTTACGGCGAGTTGCTGATCCCGGTCCTTGCCGACATTCCAGCAATTCAGCAGCTGAATCTCGAACTCGGCGGTCGTATCTCCGACTACAGCACCACGGGCACCAGTTATACCTACAAGATACTGGGCGACTGGGAGGTGACCGATTGGCTCCGCTTCCGGGGAGGATACAACCGCGCAGAACGCGCGCCGAACATCGCCGAACTCTATCTCGCGCGGCAGCAAACATTCGGTGTGAATACGCTCGGTGACCTGTGCTCGCTCGCCAACCCCGGACCGTACTCGGCCAATCCGGCGAACGCGAATGGCGGCAACGTCTACCAAACGTGCCTTGCCATGATGCCGAATCAGCAGGCCTCTGACGCCTACTATGTGGGCGGACCCGGCCAGACGGACTCCTCGACGTTCGGCTTCGCGTGGCCGAGCGCAGTGGGTAACCCGAACCTGACCCCGGAGAAGGCAGACACCTGGACTGCCGGTATGGTTCTCCGTTCGCCGTTCGAAAGCCCGGTGTTGTCAAGCCTGCGCCTCGCGGTCGATTACTACAGCATCGGGGTCGAAGACGCGATCGGACAGCAAACCGTCGGCATCGTGTTGCGTAGTTGCTTCGATCCCGCACTCAATCCGCTTGTGGGCACCGACCCGGCCGCAGCCGCGCAAACGGCCGCTTGCCAGGCAATTTCCCGCAACGCGGTCACGGGTGGGCTGGACAACGTGAACCTGACCTACGTCAACGCAGGCAGGTTCCGCGTGCAGGGCATCGACGCACAGCTCGATTGGGGAACCGATGTCGGACCGGGTAGGCTTAGCGCGAACGTCCAGTTCAGCTACCTGCTCTCGTTCAAAGCGGCAGAACTACCGGTCGATCCTCTGGTCGAGTATGCGGGCACTCAAGGCCCGACCTCAAGCGGTCTGAACGGCGGCAACTATGATTATCGCGTGTTCACTACGCTGAACTACAGCGTCGATCGCTTCTCGCTCGGCCTGCAGTGGCAGCATTTGCCGTCGATCGAAGACGCGACCGAAGCTCTGTTCCCAACCGCCACGGTGGGGGCGCCTTCATATAACATCTTCCATCTCAACGGCAGCTACCGCGTAACGGAAGACGTGAACCTGCGCTTCGGCGTGGATAACCTGTTCAACAAGGCTCCGCCGTTGACAGGTTACAACCCGTCCAACACGAATCCGCTTGCCACCGGTAACCTCATCGGCGGGAACCTCGGCACCGGGTTCTACGACGACAATGGTCGCCGCTTCTATCTGGGGGCGAATATCCGGTTCTAATCACCGGTCGTTCGTGATCAGAGGGTCCTCCGCACGCGGAGGACCCTCGTCCCGCCCAGCCTTTCCCACAGGGTGCCATCGGCCGGAGCGGAAAGATAAAAGCGATGCAGCGACGCAACACCTGTTGCCCGCACGCAGAAGCGCCCCCTTCCACAAACGGCCGAAATCCGCCAGATGCGCACAGTCCTCCGGACTTCGGGCTGCTCAGATTTCGGACAAAATCACGCAACATTCCTGCGCGATCCCCCCTCCGCCGGACACATCTGAAGGGCGAGCCCGTCTCCCCGCCCTAGACACTGTCAAACACCGGTTATAGGTATCTCGTTCTAAGCGGACCTCGCCGATTCCAAGACGAGGCCGCAAGGGAGGGATATTCCAAATGAATTTTGCGCAGACTCGCGCGATGGGGTGGCCAATTGGTTTTGGCTGCCTGAGCGCTTGCGCAATCCCTCAGGCTTTAAGCGGTTCTGGATGCCGGCAGCTTTGCCGGCCGAATTTCTGTGAAGGGAGCACAAAGTGAGGAATTTGGAAAATACGGGGGTTTTCAAGGCCCTGCTGCTGGCGGGTTGTGCTGGAACGATCACCTTGGCCACGCCAGCGATGGCGCAAGACGCCGACGATCAACCGGGCGATGTTCTGACTTCGCCGCAAGAAGCGGCGGCCGAAGGCGAAGGTCCGAACATTGTCGTGACCGGTTCGCGTATCGCGCGCCCGGACTTCAACTCCAACAGCCCCGCCGTGTCCGTGGATGAAGCTCTCTTGGAGAACTCCTCGACGGCCGCGCTCGAAACCAATCTCAACAAGCTGCCACAGTTCGTTCCGGCCCAGACGCCGACCGCGGGCGGCGACATCCAGCCGACCGCGACGAATACTCCTGGCGCGGCGACCGTGTCGCTGCGCGGTATCGGCGCAAACCGCAACCTCGTGCTGCTCGACGGTCGCCGGTCGACCCCCGGCAACGCTTCGGGCGTAACCGACATCAGCACAATTCCGTCGGCCGCGATCGAGCGCGTCGAAATCATCTCGGGCGGTGCTTCGGCCACGTACGGCGCGGACGCCATCGCCGGCGTGACCAACTTCATCCTGAAGAAAAACTTCCAGGGGCTGGAACTGGATGGTCAGCTTGGCATCACCCAGGAGGGCGATGGCTTCGAGTACCAGTTATCGGGCATCATGGGTGCGGACTTCGACGATGGTCGCGGCAACGTTAGTCTCGCAATGTCCATCAATACCCGCGAGGCGAACTTCCAGCGCGACCGCGACTGGTACCAGGATCTGTGGAACGATCCATCGACCGCCTCGGGCGCTCAGTTCTTCATCAATCGGCCGGGAATCAATTTCGGGTTCGGCAACCTGCCGGACTTTTCGCTGGTATTCCCGGACGCCAACCCAGCAATTCCTGCAGCCGGCACGACCGTTTACACCAACACGGACGGCTCCGCCTTCACGAACGGCTTCGGCGCGCGTGGCGGCGTTCCTAACTTCAATTCATGGGACTCGGGTCGCTACAAGCTGACCGACAACGGGACGCTTTCGCAAATCAACGATCGCTTCTATCTAATCCTGCCCCTGACGCGTTACAACGCATTTGCTCGCGGCAACTACGAGATCAACGACTGGGTCGGCGTGTTCGGGCAGGCGTTGTTCAGTCACGTCGAGACATACACTCGAAATGAACCCGGCCCCATCTTCGCGGGCTGGGGTGTAGATGTGGATCCCGACACTCTCGACCGGGATCAACTGCCGACCGATCTTTGGACCTTGCTGGATAGTCGCCGCAGGCCAGCACGTCTCGGCGAAGCTGGCTACATTATGCCAACCGCGGAGGAGCCAAACCCGACACAGCCTATTATCTCCGGAGCCGGTGATCCGTTCACTTTGACTGCCCTGCTGCCGGATGATCGCGAAACCTTCACCGACGTGATGACCTACAACATCATGGCCGGCTTTGAAGGCTCGGTGCCAGGCACTGACTGGACCTGGGAAGCCTACGTCAACCACGGCGTCTCAGACACCTTCGCACGGCAGACGGGCGTGTATTCACTCTCACGCCTGCGGACCGTTCTGCAGTCCGGCAATTTCGGCCGAGGCTTCGAGCGGCAAGGTAATGCAGTCCAAGGTGGATTTGGCGCATCGACCGCCACCTGTACCAGCGGCCTCAATTTCTACCTCCCACCGCCCGGAGGCTTCTCGGAAGACTGCCTCGAAGCAGTGCGCGCAGATCTGAAGAACCGCTCGGAGATGCGTCAGACAATCGTGGAGACGAACGTACAAGGCGGCCTTTTCGAACTGCCGGCAGGAACCCTCCGCTTCGCGTTGGGCGCAAGCTATCGTGAGAACGAATACGAGTTCCTGAACGATACTCTGACGACGCAGGGTCGTTCCTTCGAAGACCAGGCGCTCGGCATCTATCCGAGCGGCAACTCCTTCGGCTATTTCGACGTCAAGGAAGTGTACGGCGAACTCCTGATTCCGGTGCTTGCGGACATCCCGTTCATCCAGGAATTGAATCTGGAAGTCGGCGGCCGCATGTCGGACTACAGCACGACTGGAACGAGCTGGACGTACAAGGTCCTTGGTGACTGGTCGGTCACCGACTGGCTGCGGTTCCGTGGCGGCTTCAACCGGGCCGAACGCTCACCGAACATTGGTGAACTCTTCTTGCCTCCGCAGCAGACGTTCGGTTTCAACAACGTGGGCGACGCTTGTGCCGTGGGCAACCCGGCTCCGTTCTCCGCCAATCCGGCAACCAATCCGAATGCGGCCAACGTGGAAGCGATGTGCCGGATCCTCATGAATGCTTCGGGGGATCCAACTGCAGACAACTTCTTCTATCTGCAGGACGAGGATGGGACGTACGTCAACGGCGCCGGCAGCACGGCCACTGGCGGCTTCGCGTTCCCGACGACGGTCGGCAATCCGAACTTGTCGCCGGAAACCGCAGATACATGGACGGCAGGTTTCGTGATCCAATCCCCGGTCTCCGGCGGCGTGCTTTCGCGTCTCCGTCTCTCTGTCGACTGGTTCAATATCCGCGTCGAAGATGCGATCGGAGCTCAATCGATCGGCGTGGCTCAAAGGCAATGCTTCGATCCGTTCTACAATCCTGCCGCAGGCACCGACCCCGCCGCTGCAGCGGCAAACCCGTTCTGTCAGAACATCACTCGTAATGCGCAGAACGGCGGTTTGGGCAACGTGTTCGTGACCTACGCGAATAACGGCCGGTTCGAGATCGAAGGCGTCGACTTCCAGCTCGATTGGGGCATGGACATCGGCCCAGGCACTCTGACCGTCAACTCGCTGCTCAACTGGCTGCGTCATCTCAAGGTGGCGGAGTTACCAACCGACGCCATGGTCGATTACGCCGGAACCAACGGCACGACCGTGCTCGGCTTGAACAGCGGTGCGTACGACTATCGCGTGTTCACGACGGTCGGCTATAGCGTGGGACCGGCGCGGATCGCAGTCCAGTGGCAGCACCTGCCGAGCATCGAAGATAGCGCCGAGGCCATCCTCGGGCCCACGCCGACGACGGGAACTCCGTCGTACAACATCTTCCATCTGAACGGCAGCTACCAGGTGACCGAGGACATCGGCCTTCGCTTTGGCGTCGAAAACCTGTTCAACAAGGCACCGCCGATTTCCGGCATCAACGTCGACAACACGCAGCCGGAAATCGATGGCAACCTGCCGGGTGGTGGTTTCCCTGGTGCATTCTACGACACCAACGGTCGCCGTTTCTATCTGGGAGCCAACATCCGCTTCTAAACGAGACGATCATCTAGAAACACTTGGGCCCTCCCCTCACGGGAGGGCCCTTTTCTTTGCGCGTGACACTCAAGGATAAACGCTGGACATTCGCAGCCAAGCCGCTCCACTCTTGCCCGCAAACAACAATGGGAGAGCCTCATGAGCCGTGCCATTCGCATCCACACCCTCGGCGGCCCCGAAGTGCTCCAGATCGAGAACGTCGAGGTTGGCGAACCCGGCCGCGGCGAGGTTCGGATTCGCGTGGAGGCGGTCGGGCTCAATCGCGCCGAAGCGATGTACCGCGCCGGGCGTTATCCGGTGAAGCCACAGCTTCCGAGCCTGATCGGATACGAAGGCGTGGGCACGATCGAAGCGCTTGGCGCCGACGTGCCGGGTTTCTTCGTCGGCGACCGGGTCTGCGTGCTCCCGATGATCCAGCAGGGGCAATACGGCATCTGGGCGGAGCAGGCGATCGTGCCAGCGCGCATCCTGCTACCCGCCCCTCCTGGCCTGTCCCCTGCCGAGGCGGCTTCGATCTGGATGCAGTTCATGACGGCCTTCGCGCTGATCGAAGTGGCGAATATCGGCATCGGCGACGGCGTTATCATCCGCGCCGCCTCCTCGAGCGTGGGAATCGCCGCGATCCAGCTCGCCAATTGGGCTGGATCGATCTCGATCGCTTGCACGCGCACCGGCGACAAACGGCCGGCGCTGCTCGACCACGGCGCCGCCCACGTCGTTGCCACTGAGGAAGAAGACCTCGTGGCCAGGGTGATGGAAATTACCGGCGGCAAAGGCGCGCGGACAGCTTTCGACCCCGTGGGCGGCCCCTATGTCGAAACGCTGGCCCAAGCCCTCGCCGAGCGCGGCATTCTGTTCATCTACGGCGGATTGAGCGAGCAGGCGACACCCTATCCCCACTGGCCGTGCGCCTTCAAAGGATTGTCGATGCGCGGTTGGATCGCCAGCGAGATCTGGAACCATCCGCACCGCTACAAGGCGGCGCAGGAGAAAATCCTGGCGGGGCTCGCCAGCGGCCACCTCAAGCCGGTGATCGCAAAGACGTTCAACGGCCTCGAAGAAATCCGCGCCGCCAACGAATATCTAGAATCGAACCAGCAGATCGGCAAAGTCGTGGTGACGCTGTGACGAAGCGCACCCTCGCCCTCGGCGTCCTGCTCGCCGGCGCAGCCTCGGTCGCCTCGCCGGGGGCTTCGCAATCGACGCCCGCGGGTAAGCGGTGCGAGGCCATGGCGGGAGTGGAACTACGCCCCGGTCTCACCATCACACGCGCCCGGCACGTTTCCGCTTCGGCCGTGCGCGCGTCCACCGATCCCGGCATGCCACCAACCCCCGCGCTTCCCGCTCATTGCCGCGTCGAGGGCAAGATCGACCCGCACACGGGCGTCGATGGCAGAGACTACGCGATCGGCTTTGCGCTCGCGCTTCCGGACGAGTGGAACGGCCGGTTTCTGCTCCAGGGCGGCGGCGGGCTGAACGGCAGCGTCCGCGAGCCGATAGGGCCAGTGGCTGCGGGGGATCGGCCGGCCCTCGCCCGTGGATTCGCGGTGATCAGCCATGACAGCGGGCACGAAGGCGCCGTATTCGACGATTCGTTCATGGACGACCAACGCGCCGCGCTCGATTTCGCCGAAGCGTCGGTTCGCACGGTGACTGTGGCCGGCAAGGCCCTCACCGAGCGGTTCTATGGCCGGGCGATCCATCACAGCTACATGACCGGTTGCTCCACCGGCGGCCGCGAAGGCATGCTTGCCGCGCAGCGCTATCCCGAGCTCTTCGATGGCATCGTGGTGGGGGCGCCTGCCATGCGTACCGGCCATTCGAACCTCGCGATCGAATACGCGGCGGTGCAATTCAATCAGGCAGCTCCAAAGGATTCCAACGGGCAACCCTTGCCCGATCGCATCTTCTCAGCTGCCGATCGCGCGACGATCCACAAGGGCATGCTGGCCCAATGCGACAGTCTCGACGGCCGGGCGGACGGGATGATCATGAACGTTGCGCAATGCCGTTTTCAGCCCGTCGAACTGCAATGTCGCGCCGACAAAGCCGACGGCTGCCTAAGCGGTGCCCAGGTCAAGGCGATGGAGCTCGCCTTCGCAGGCCCGCGCAATGCGGCCGGTCATCCTGTTTATGTGCCCGTCCCCTATGACACGGGCATCGTGTTGACCGGCCCAGGCCTGCCTGGCTATCTTCCAACCGGCGCCGACGGCGTGTTCGGACCCGCGACTCAAGCGCTGTCCATCGACATCGATGCGCGATTGCGCACGATCGAGGCGGATGCTGCCCAGCGCCTGACCGACACGAACGTCTGGACCGATCTCGACACGTTTCTGGGTCGGGGCGGCAAGATCCTGTTCTTCCACGGAGTCAGCGATCCGTGGTTCTCGGCCTTCGACAGTTGGGACTACTGGCAGCGCGCCGCCGAGACCAACGGCGCGGCCTTCACCGAAGCGAGCCGATACTACATGAACCCAGGAATGATGCATTGCTCCGGCGGCAACGCCTACGACAGCTTCGATCTGCTCGGACCGTTGGTCGACTGGATCGAACAGGGCCACGCACCCGCGGATCTCACCGCCAGCCGCTCCGACGGCAGCGCCAGAATCCCGCTTTGCCCTCATCCTTCCTATCCGCACTACCAAGGCGGAGACCCGGCCAAGGCCGAAAGCTATGCGTGCCGAGCCCCGAGCGAGACCTGATTGCCTCAGCCCGCCCCCTCCCCTAAACGAACGCCCGCGTGCGCCCGTAGCTCAGCAGGATAGAGCATCGGATTCCTAATCCGGGGGCCACAGGTTCGAATCCTGTCGGGCGCACCATTCCAAAATCAGCGGACTTTAGCCGTTGTCCAAGTCACCCGACGGGATGAAGATGGGAATCCGCGGCGCAAATGGCGGGCAGTTGAATGTCGGCTTCTGGCAAACGAAATGCGAAAGCAGCTGTTCGGCGCGGCCGTGTGCACCTCAGCGCATGAATATCCTGCCAAATTCCCAGATCAGCTATCGAACCCGCTGTCATTGCGCCTGAGAACGTGCGGGCCGAAATCTAGAACCAGCGGGCGCGATCGACTTCAACTCAGACATATGCGCGCCCGGTTCCGCACTACATGAAGCTCATTTCTGATCTTTCAGGGGGACCTATCCTGCTCCCTCGTCGGAAGACGCTTCGAGGCGAGATTTCGCATGGAACGGCAAGCTGGTCAGCGCGACCAGCGTACCAGTCACAAAGGATATCAGCCAGTCGCGTGGCGCAAGTGTATGGAGATTGAGCGCTTCGGCGATCAGGGGAACGCTCGTCGCCAGGATCGCGAACGATAGGGTCGCGACCATCATCGTCCTGGTGGTCGTGCCGCGCATCCTTGAGAGCACCGCCAGGAGGGTGATGAGCGATGCGATCATCGCGATCATCGCCATTGTGCGGGCATACTCCGGGGACGTACCGGCCCCGACCGCTCCGACGAATAGCCCGGCAACGGCGAGGGTGATGATGAAGCCGGTCGTGGCAATGACGATACGCTGCCGCCTACTGAAGAACCGCGCGTCATGTGCCTTTGCCAGCGCTTTTGATGCCGGCAGTTGGAAGCCAAGGAAGGCCCCGGGATGGATGAAGAGCTCTAGCACGACGATGTGCACGGGCAAATAGAGCAGAGGGTAACCGATGAGGGGGATCAACGCGGCAGTGATCACCAGCGGGATATGAACTGTGAGCAGGAAGGCGAAGCTGAGCCTGAGGTTTTCGAACAGTTGCCGTCCCTCGGCGATGGCGTCGACAATCGTGCCGAAATTGTCGTCCATCAGGACGATCGCGGCGACCTCCCGGGCGCTCTGGGTGCCCCTCAGGCCCATCGCGATACCGACATCCGCCGCCTTCAACGCGGGCACATCGTTGACACCATCGCCCGTCACGGCCGTGACCGCACCGCGCTCCTGCATCGCATCGACGAGCAGCACTTTCTGCGCCGGTGCCGCACGCGCGATGACGTCGACGTCCGCGAGGAAGGCGCGCTCCCCTTCGCGCAGGCGCGCTTCCATTTCGTCGCCGAGCAAGACCATCGGGGCCGCGGACAGGCCAGCCTCACGTGCGACGGCCTGCGCCGTTCGCGGGTGGTCGCCGGTTATCATGACGATCTGGATGCCTGCGCGGGATGCTTTTTCGACGGCCTCGCGGACGCCTCTGCGCAGCGGATCGGAGAACGCTAGCAGGCCCGCGAACGTGTAACCGCCTTCGGGTTCGGAGGTCTCGTCGACCGTTTGATAGGCGCATCCGATGACCTTTCGGCCGGTCGCCGTCAGCGTCGTGAGGTCGGCATCGATCCGTCGTCTTTCATCTGCCTGGAGCTCGCACAAACCCAAGACCGTCTCGGGGGCGCCCTTGACGACCGCCAGGAGAGTCCCCCTTGTCTGCCCAACCGTCACTTCCCGTCGCCGCGCTTCGGTGAAAGGGTAGGATGCCAGCATCGTCCAGTCGTCCCGCTGCGGCGACTCGGTCAGCAGTGTTTCGTCGAGTGGATCATGCGAGCCCGGCCGTGAAGCCATTGCCGCCAACTGGCTCAGCCGTCTCGCGGTCGCACCCTGGGCGGGACGAACCTCGCAAAGCCGCAACCTACCTTCTGTGACCGTGCCAGTCTTGTCGCTGCAGATCACCGATACCCGGCCGATGTTCTCGACCGCCACGGCGCGGCGAACAAGTGCCTTCCGCCGAGCCAGTCGATAGACGCCTAGTCCGAGAAAGAACGTCAGGACGACCGGATACTCCTCCGGTAGCGCGGCCACGCCGAGGACGGCCGCGCTCAGGAAGGCGTCGGCCCACCCGTGCCCCTGCCAAAGCCGCGCGCCCGCAAGCAGCAGGCAGAGCGCCAGCGCCGCCAAGAGGAGTGCGCGAACGAGGCGGCCCACATCGTCCTGAAGACGGGTGCGTTCGCTCCGGGTGGTCGTCGCCGCCCGGACGATTTCGCCATAAATCGTGTCCGCGCCGGTGAAGAGGATTCGGATGAGCGCGTTGCCGGTCAGGAGCCTCGTGCCGGCGAAGACCCAGTTCTCCTCGGCCACCGGGTCGGGACGCGCGCGCCCGAGCGCCGCCTTTCGCACGGGGTAGGCTTCGCCGGTCAGCGAGGATTCGTCGACTTGCAGGGCGTCTCCCTCCACGACGATCCCATCGGCGGGAATGGACTTCCCCATCGGAACGCGCACGAGATCGCCCGGCACGATTTCTGTTGCTGCCACGAGGCGCTCGCGGCCGCCGCGCACCACGCAAGCCTGCGTGGCCAACGCGCTGCTCAGGCCGCTGACCGACGCTTCCGTTCGTCGGTGGAGATAGAAATCCATTCCGACGAGTGGGATAATGGCAAGCAGGAGCACGACGGTGTCCACGAATTCGCCCAACAGGGCGAAAACCAGGCTGGTCGCTGCGAGGAACCACAGCATGGGGTCGCGCACCGTGTCACCAGCGATGTCCATGGCCGACTTCGGCTTGTATTCGGCGATCGTGTTGGCGCCGAACCGGCTCGCCAGTTGCGCGGCTTCGGCGTCATTCACTCCGCTTAAATCATCGAGGCGAAGCAACCCCTGTCGATCGGCCGGAATGTCCCGTTTCATGAGTAGTCGGTGATCAGCTGGCGCTAGTCGCGTACGACCATGACGGAGCAACGCGCGTGACGCACCACGCGGGACGCATTGGCGCCCAAAAGGTAGTCCTTCATCTCGGGACGGTGCGAGGCGAGAACGATGAGGTCGGCGTCGAACTGCTCGGCGGCCTCGAGAATCCCTGCGTAGACGCTGCCACTCGTCACGAAGTGCTCCGCGTCGGCCCCGTCGACATGTTCGTCCGTCAGCTTCGTGAGGCGATTTCGAGCCGCGTCGAGGATGTGCCTGAGCGCCAGGCCCGACCATTGGCCTTCCACCGCAAGCTGCGAGCCCGGCACGACGTAAACGAAAGCCAGCTTCGCCGAAAAGCAGCGGCTGAGCGAAAGCGCGGTGGGCATGGCCTTCCGCGTGGAGCTTGTCTCCTCAAGATCGAGCGCCACAAGTATCTTGGAGTACATGGCTAGCTCCTTTTTGGACCGTCCCAGCCTTGTTGTGCGAACAATAAAGCGAGATGGCAGCTCGCCAACCTAGCCGGCGTCAGTACTGAGCGTCGAAGACCGCACCAACGTTCGGATCAATCCTCGTACTCGTACTCCTCCTCGCCTGATCCTTCGCCGTACGACGCGACGCTGCCTTCGGAGCGATGCTCGAAGGACTCCGCGCTTCGGAGCGTAAAGGCCTGTGGATCGAATTGCAGCACCATATAGGTCGCGCCCGCCAGCACCACTGCCGCGATCGCCACTCCTAGAAACGACGGCGGCTTGGCGTCGCGGGCCCCCGGATGGCGCAAGGCCGGCTTCGAGCCTGTCACCATCGCCCGAACCAGGTTCTCGCGCTCAATCAGCGACATCACGATCACGGCGACGACGTGGATCACCACCATCGCAAGAAGCGTCCAGCCGAGGACCTCATGCAGCTCCTCAGTAGCTTCACCGCCGAACGCGCCTGTCCAGACGCTGGCGACGGTAAGCGCGAAAAGACCGACTACCGCGACAGCGCCGAGTGGATTGTGGCCAAGGGATGCCTCGCGTTGCCCTCCGAGTAATCCGGAGACGTGGCCGCCGATGCGCGACGGACGGATGAAATCCGAGAATCGGCTATGCTCGCCTCCGACGAATCCCCAGATCAATCGAAACGCGATCAGGATGCCGGCTACCCAGCCAGACAGCACGTGCCAGTCGTTGAGCCCGCTTCCCTCTTCGGCGGACAAGAGCGCGAGCGCAATCGCGACGACGAGGGTCCAGTGGAACAGCCTGAGGGGCAAGTCCCAGACCTTCACCCGGTCATGTTCGTTGTACATGGCTCTTCCTCCTAGCCCACTGCAGCGCCAAACACCCGGCCGACCCCAGCGGTCACGGCCATGGCGAGAGCGCCCCAGACCATGACGCGCAGCATCGACGGCAGAATCGGCGCGTCGCCGACTCTCGCACCAACCACGCCGAGCATGGCCAAGCACGCAAGCGAAACGGCAGACACAGCGGGCAGCAGCATCGTCTGCGGCACAAGCGGAACCACCGCTAAGGGTGCCGCGGCACCGGCTGTGAAAGTGAGAGCGGAAGTGACCGCAGCTTGTAACGGCCTAGCGGATGTCGCTTCCGACAGTCCCAACTCGTCGCGAGCATGAGCGCCAAGGGCATCGTGGGCCATCATCTGATCGACGACCACACGAGCGGTCACCGCGTCCACACCTCGGCCCTCGTAGATCTTTGCGAGTTCTTCTCGTTCGAATGTCGGCTGCTCCTCCAGTTCTGTAGCCTCGCGAGCCAGATCCGCTCGCTCAGTGTCCGATTGGGAACTGACGGATACATATTCGCCCGCCGCCATCGACATCGCTCCGGCAAAAAGCGCGGCAACGCCCGCTATTAAAACGCCGGTCCGGGAAGAGTCGGATGCCGCCACGCCCACAAGCAGACTCGCCGTCGAAACTATCCCATCATTGGCACCAAGGACCGCGGCGCGCAGCCAGCCGATCCGCGAAGTGGCGTGCCTTTCCACGTGCAGATGCAAACGGCTCATCGAGCGGTCTTTATCATGTGACGTGTGCTCGCCAGGCCTAGTAGATTCCCGAAGGCATAAGGGCCGACGGTTCTGGGTAGGTCCCAGCCGCCGCGCTTCCGTAAATGACCTGATGGCGCGGGCCTGCGCATTTCTTCCAAACGGAGCGCGTTGCCGGTCCGACAAAGCGTTCTATAAGGGGCGTAGGTTCGTCGGCCTGCCTCGAAAGGAACCTGCTTGCTGCCGACCGAAGGCCCAGTCTTCCGCGGTTCCGAGCTTCGCAAGGTGTACCGCACTGGGGAAACGGAGGTCCACGCGTTGCGGGGGGTCGACGTGGCGATCCCGGCAGGTGAAGTGCTGGTCCTGCTCGGGCCATCCGGCAGCGGAAAATCGACCCTGCTCAACATCATCGGCGGCCTTGACCGGCCAACGTCAGGTACATTGCATTATCGAGATACCGAGCTGACGGCGCTGAACGACAAGGAGCTCACCCGCTTCCGACGCGCGCACATCGGGTTCATTTTCCAGTTCTACAACCTGATCCCGAGTCTGACGGCCGAGGAGAACGTCCGGCTCGTGACCGACATCGCAGAAGATCCGATGCCGGCGGCGGATGCACTCGCCCTGGTCGGTCTCGCCGACCGCAGGGATCACTATCCCGCGCAGCTCTCGGGCGGCGAGCAGCAACGGGTGGCGGTAGCGCGCGCGGTGGCCAAGCAGCCAGGAGTGCTGCTGTGCGACGAACCGACAGGCGCGCTCGACAGCGCGACCGGCGTTCGGGTGCTGGAGACACTGGCCCGGGCCAATCGCGAGCTCGGGACCACCTTGGTCATCATCACGCATAACGCCGGCATTGCCGCGATGGCGGACCGCGTGTTTCATTTTCTCGACGGCCGGATTGCTCGCGAGGAGACCAACCCGGCCCCCATCGAACCGGTCAAGATCCAGTGGTGAACGCGCTCGACCGCAAGCTGCTGCGCGACTTGTGGCGCATGCGGGGCCAGGCGCTCGCGATCGCGCTGGTGCTGGCGGCCGCCACGGCGACCTTCGTTCTCTCCGCCGGAGTTCACGGATCGCTGACCGAAACTCGCGATGCCTACTACGCGCGCAACCATTTTGCGGACGTCTTTGCCGATTTGACTCGGGCGCCCCGAACGATCGTATCACGCGTGGCCGAGATTCCGGGAGTGCAGCACGCCGAAGGGTCGATCGTGCAGTACGCCACGCTCGATCTTGGCCATCGCAGCGAGCCAGTGCGCGCGCTGATCGCATCCGTCGATGAGGACGGGCGATCGAGGATAAATCGTGTGACCCTACGCCAGGGGCGGCTTCCGCGCCAAGGCGAGGCAAACGAAATCATCGCCGACGAAGCCTTCATGAGCGCCAACGGCCTCGCCCTCGGCGACGGTATCGACGCGTTGATCTACGGCACGCGGGAGCGTCTGACGATCGTCGGAATCGGCCTCGCGCCGAACTACATCTACGTTCTGCCGCCCGGCGACCTGATTCCAGACGATACGCGTTTCGGCATCTTCTGGATGGGTCGCGAGGCGCTCGAGGCGGCAACCGACCGCACCGAGGCCATCAACGCACTCGCGGTCACCTTGCGACGCGGGTCCTCCGAGGGCGACGTAATCCGCCGGATCGACAGCATCCTCGAGCCCTATGGCGGCACCGGTGCCTACGGCCGCGAGGATCACATGAGCCATGCCTTCCTCGACAGCGAGCTCGCGCAGCTCGAGGCGATGACGACGGTGATCCCGCCGGTGTTCCTGCTGGTGGCCACCTTCCTCGTCTATATCGTGCTCGGCCGCATGATCCGGACCGAGCGGACCCAAATCGGCCTGCTCAAGGCGTTCGGCTATTCGGACCTTGCCGTCGGCTGGCACTACCTCAAGTTCGCGCTCGCCATCGCCGCGCTGGCGACGGTCCTCGGCACGATCAGCGGAGCCTGGATGGGCCGGGCGATGACCGAGCTCTATGCCGAGTACTACCGGTTTCCCATGCTGACATACCGCATTTCGCCGCCGGTTTTTCTCGCCGCCGCAGCGCTCTCACTGGGAGCGACAGCGCTCGGAGCGATCGGCGGCATGCGCACGGTGGTCGGACTCAGCCCAGCCACGGCCATGTCGCCCCCTCCTCCCCCCGTGTATCGCCGCGGCGTGGTGGAGCGGCTCGGCCAGACAGCTCGCTTCACCACCGTCGGTCACATGATCGTGCGGCATATCGCGCGCTGGCCGGGCCGTTCCGCGGTCACGGTTCTCGGTGTCGCGCTTTCGGCGGGTCTCCTGTTCGCCACGCTGCAATTCCTCGATGCGAGCCGCACCATGATCGACTCGTTTTTCCTGCGAGGACAAGGGCAGGATGTCACCGTTACCTTCATCGAACCGCGCAACGAGAACGCCATCCGCGCCCTTCGCCAAGTTCCGGGTGTGCTGCACGTCGAGCCGACGCGCACCATCGCGGTCAAGCTTGCCAACGGCAACCGGGTCGAGCGCACCGCGCTCGAAAGCGTGCTGCCGAATTCGCGCCTCGCCGCCCGGATCGACGCCGACGGCAGCGAGGTCGAGCCGCCGCCCGCCGGTCTCATGCTCAGCCGCCGACTGGCCGACCAGCTCGATGTCGAGGCCGGGGGGCGGGTTCGCGTCGAACTGCTTGGAGGCCGCAGGACGGAGGCCATGCTCCCGGTCGCTCGGATCGTCGATGAATTCATCGGCGCCCGCGCCTATGCGACCGAGTCCACGCTGCAGTCGCTGGCCCGCGAGGCCACGCCGGCCAGCGCCGCGCTGCTCAAGATCGATCCGGCGGCCCGGGACGCGATCTTCGAGCGATTGAAGGGCATGCCGATCGTCCTTGGCGTGACCGAGCGCGACGCCTCCGTCAGGCTGTTCGAGGAGATGATCGACCAGAACCTCTACACCATGCTGTTCTTCTACATCCTGTTCGCTTCGGCGATCGCGGTCGGGGTCGTCTACAATAGCGCGCGTATCCTGTTCGCCGAGCGCGAGCACGAGCTGGCCACCCTGCGCGTCCTCGGCTTCTATCGCAGCGAAGTCGGCACCGTGTTGCTCGGCGAACTCGCCCTGCTCATTGCCGCCTCGGTCATACCCGGGTGCCTGATAGGCTACGGGTTGGCGCAGTTGATGACCGAAATGTTCAGCTCTGACCTGTTCCGGCTCCCGTTTGCGCCTTCGCGCGCTTCGTACGGCTGGTCGATCGTCATCGTGCTTGTCGCATCTGCGGCGACAGCGTTCCTCGTCGCGCTGCGGGTCTTGCGGCTGGACATGGTCGAAGTACTGAAGGGTCGGGGCTGATGTGGGACCGGATCAAACGCTGGCGCTGGGCCATCCTGATCGCCGCGCTGCTGTTGCTCGGCCTAGCATATGCCTTTTGGCCGAGCGCGACGCCGGTCGACTTGGCGCGAACGACGCGCGGGCCGATGGCCGTCGGTGTGACGGACGACGGGGTGACGCGGGTCAAGGAGCATTACGTCGTTTCCGCCCCCGTCACGGGATACCTGTCGCGCATCGAATACGAAGCGGGCGACCCGATCGGACGTGGAGCCCTGATCGCCACGATGACGGGGCGCCCGGCGAGCCCTATCGATCCCCGCAGCGCGCAGGAATTGCGCGGTGCGCTTGGTGCCGCACAGGCGGCGGCAAAGGGCGCCCAGGCCTCACTGGCCCAGGCGCGTCGTGATCTTGCCCGCGCGGAAGAGCTGGCCCAGCGGGGCTTCCTGTCACGCGCCGATCTCGAGAACGCGCGTACGCGCGTCGCGACCGGTCAGTCCAGTTTAGCGCAAACCCAAGCGGAGGCGGCCCGGATTCGCGCCCTGCTCGCACAGCCGCAAGGCCCGGGGCGTGGTCCTGCCGTGCCGGTACGCGCGCCGGCCGGAGGCGCGGTGCTGTCGGTCATCACCGAAAGCGAAGGGGTTATCGCCGAAGGCACGCCGTTGATGACGATAGGCAACCCGGCCGGGATAGAGGCGGTCGTCGACCTCCTCTCGCGCGAGGCGGTGCGGGTGAGGCCGGGCGATCGCGTCGAGATCAGCCAATGGGGCGGACCGGAGCCACTCGTGGGCGTCGTTGAGCGCGTCGAGCCGTTCGGTCGACTCAAGGTTTCCGCGCTGGGGATCGAGGAGCAGCGCGTCGATGTGATAGTCGGCTTCGCGGCGAATGCGGCAGGCAGGCTGGCTCGCCTCGGACACGGCTATCAGATCGATGCGACTATCGTCCTGTGGAGTTCCGACAACGTGCTTCGAGTGCCAGTCGGCGCGCTGTTCCGCGCCGGCGACGGCGGTTGGCAGGTTTTCGTCAACGACCAAGGCCGCGCGCGGCAGCGCTCGATACGGTTGGGCCACCTGAACGACGAGTTCGCGGAGGTACTGCAAGGGCTGGCAGAAGGGGACGAGGTGATCGTCAACCCTTCCAGCTCGCTCGATGACGGTTCGAGAGTCCGGCAGAGATGAGCTTTCCATTAGGAACAATACGAATGACGAGGGCCTATACCCCGGGCAAGATCGGAGGATGAGTTCGCAAGCGTCGCCGCGCCACCCCACCGCGCATTCGGTTTCCGGTGGCGCCCGCCTGAAGATCAGGCGCATCCCCATCGATACCCACCCCGAGAATACTGCGTTCCTGCTACGCCACGGCAACGGCTACTCCGCCGAGCAGTACCAAGCGCTGCGCAAGCTCCGCATCACGGCAGATGCGGCCGAAATCCTTGCCACACTGGCGCTCGTCGACGACGAGACGATCGTCGGACGAGGAGAAATCGGTCTCGGCGAGCAGGCGTTCCGCCGCCTCGGTTGCGTCGAGGGATGCGAGGTCGCGATTGCGCAAGCGCGTCCGCCGGCGAGCCTCGAGTTCGTCCGCCGCAAGGTCGACGGAGAGGCCCTTGGCGACGCTGAGATCTCACGGATCGTCCAGGACATCAGCGCGCATCTTTACTCGCCGATGGAAATCGGTGCCTATCTGGTTGCCTGCGCCGGCTTCATGACCACGCAGGAGACCTTGGCGCTCACCCGTGCGATGATCGAAGTAGGCAACCGCCTCGAGTGGCCCTCCCCCCTCGTGGTCGACAAGCATTGCATCGGCGGCATTCCTGGAAACCGCACCTCGATGATCGTCGTGCCCATCGTCGCCGCGCACGGCCTGACTTGTCCGAAGACGTCGTCGCGCGCGATCACCTCGCCGTCCGGCACCGCCGATACGATGGAAGTGCTCGCCGAAGTCGACCTTACCCGCGAGCGCATGTCGACCGTCGTGGCCCAGGAGAACGCCGTGCTTGCATGGGGCGGACGGGTCAACCTGTCACCGGCGGACGACGTCCTGATTTCGGTCGAGCGCCCTCTCCGCCTCGACACGGACGAACAGATGGTCGCGTCAATCCTGTCGAAGAAGGTCGCGGCGGGCTCGACCCACCTCGTGATCGACATCCCAGTCGGTCCGACCGCGAAGATACGCTCACAGAGCGCCGCCGTGCGTCTGCGCAAGCTGTTCGAATTCGTAGCCCGGCACTTGGGAATCGAGACCGACATCGTCATCACCGACGGTTCGCAACCCGTCGGGCGCGGGGTCGGCCCGGTGCTCGAGGCGCGCGACGTGATGGCCGTCCTGCGAAATGAAGCCGATGCCCCCGAGGACTTGCGCGACCGCGCAGTCATGCTGGCCGGCCGCGTGCTTGAATTCGATCCGGCGCTCGAAGGCGGGAAAGGTTACGCGCGAGCTCTCGAGCTGCTCGCCTCCGGCAAAGCCCTGGCGGCCATGGAGCGGCTGATCGATGCGCAAGGCCGTCATCTCGAGAGGCCGGGCGTCGGCGTGTTCAGCCATGACGTGAAGGCCACGGTGTCCGGCCGGGTCGCGGCCATAGACTGCGAGCGGATCGCTCGCATTGCGCGGCTCGCCGGCGCGCCGATGGACAAGGGCGCCGGGATCGACCTGCTCCACAAGGTCGGCTCGCCCGTGCGTACGGGCGAAGCGCTTTACCGCATTTACGCGAACTCGGAGACCGGGCTCGGATTCGCTCGCGATCTCGCAGTCGAGCATCCGGGTTACGAACTCGCGCGATGAGCCAGGCCGTTATCGCATTTCCGGAATGCGCCGGACCGGCGGCTCGCCTCGCCGCCGCGCTTGGGATCGAGATGCGCGAGGTTTCGCTGCATCGATTTCCCGACGGCGAGAGCCTCGTGCGGGTCCCTCAAGTTGCCGAGACGACCCTTCTCTACCGTTCCCTCGATCGCCCCAACGAAAAGCTGGTGGAACTGCTGCTCGCGGCGTCAGCGGCGCGCGACGCAGGCGCAAGACGCCTGATTTTGATCGTCCCCTATCTCGCCTATATGCGTCAGGACGTCGCATTTCACGAAGGCGAGGCCGTCAGCCAGCGGGTGATCGGGAAGCTGCTCGCGGCCCACTGCGACGCGCTGGTCACCGTCGATCCTCACCTCCACCGTGTCGCCTCGCTCGCTGAGGTGATGCCCGGTATCGAAACCGTTTACGTGTCCGCCGCCCCTGCGCTTGCTCAAGCGCTGGACGCAGTTGCGAACCCGCTTCTCGTTGGCCCCGACGCAGAATCACGCCCGTGGGTGGAGGCGATTGCGCACCCCGCCCGTCTCGACTTCGTCGTCGGCCACAAGGCACGTCGCGGCGATCGGAGCGTCGAGATCACGATCCCCGACGCCGGGCGTGCTGCCGGGCGCTCGGTCGTTCTCGTCGACGACCTGCTGTCCACGGGCAGCACGCTCAAGGCAGCCGCGCAACTGCTGCACGAAGCCGGCGCCAGCCAGATCGACGTGCTGGCCACGCATTGTCTCGCTTCCGACCCTGACATCGTCCAGTTGCGGGCGGCCGGCGTGCGTTCCATTCGCGCCAGTGACACCACGCGCCATCCTCTCGCAACACTGCCTATTGCCGATGCTCTCGCGCGGCAAATTCGCCGACGGCAGTGGTGGTGAAGCAACTCCGCGAAGGTCACGTAACTCATTCGACAGCCAGGAATCCCATGTCCGACGCTACTCTCAGCTTCCTCGGTGCAGCCGGAACAGTCACCGGCTCGCGTTATCTCATCCAGGCAGCGGGGCGGCGTATCCTCGTCGATTGCGGACTATTCCAGGGATACAAGCAACTTCGGCTGCGCAACTGGAACCCTTTTCCGGTGCCTCCCCGATCGATCCATGCGGTGCTTTTGACGCATGCGCACCTCGACCACTCGGGCTACCTGCCGGCTTTGGTCCGAGCAGGGTTCCGCGGGAAGGTGTACTGCACGCCCGCAACCGCCGATCTGTGCGGACTGCTGCTTCCCGACAGCGGCCACCTGCAGGAAGAGGAGGCACGCTTTGCCCAGCGGCATCGCTACTCACGGCATGCCAAACCCGAACCGCTCTACACCGTCGACGATGCCAATGCCGCGCTCGGGCGGCTGCGCACCATTGATTTCGATACGGACCTCGACGTTGGTCCCGGCATAAGCGCGCGTTTCATTCCCGCGGGCCATCTGCTCGGAGCGGCCCAGGTCCGCGTCGCGGTCGCGGACCGCGTTGTCCACTTCAGCGGCGACGTGGGAAGGCCGAACGATCCGATCATGCGTCCGCCTAGGCCACTGGAACCGGCCGACATCCTCGTCTGCGAATCCACCTATGGCAATCGTAAGCACCCGCAAGTGAATCCAGAGGAAGAACTGGCGGCCGTGATCAACCGGGTCGCCGGACGCGGAGGTGTGGTGGTCATTCCCGCGTTCGCGGTCGGTCGAGCGCAGGCCATCATGCTTCAGATCGCCCGGTTGCTGGGGCGCGGCGCGATCCCCGACATCCCGATATTCCTCAATAGCCCGATGGCCATCGACGCGACCGACATCTATCGGCACCACCACGACGAGCATCACATCAGCGATGCAGAGTGTCGTGCGATGTTCAACGTCGCGCAACGTGTCCGCACAGTCGAGGAATCGAAAGCTCTCAACGTCCGGCAAGGCCCGTTCGTGGTCGTATCCGCCAGCGGGATGCTCACGGGAGGGCGCGTGCTGCACCACGTCGCCAGCTTCGGGCCGAACCCGCGCAACGCCATTGTGCTGATCGGCTATCAGGCTGGCGGGACGCGCGGCGCCGCTCTTGCTCGCGGTGACGCGAGCCTTCGAATATTCGGACGCGATGTGGAGATCGGCGCGGAAGTGGTCAAAATAGACAGCATGTCAGGCCACGCCGACGCCGACGAGATCATGGATTGGCTGGGCGATATCGCGGCTCCCCAAATGACATACGTAACGCATGGCGAAGAGGGGGCGTCCGACATGTTGCGCTTTCGCATCGATCACGAGCTGGGTTGGAATGTCCGGGTTCCGGAGCAGCTCGAACGGGTCGACCTCGCCCGACCACGCTAGGCGAGAGAGCATTCGCTAGCGGCGGTGCTCTCCGGGAATATCCGGAGTTACCCGGCGTGAGCGTTGGTCCAACTTCTATCCGTTACGGGAAAGGACCAATCCGATGCGCTCAATCCTGCTCCACATCCACGCCGATCCCTGCCTCGAAGCGCGCCTTCAGTTGTCGCTCGACGTCGCCCGTGCATTCGGAGCGCATCTCACCTGCCTGCAGGTGATCCCGTTCGATTTCGTAGTCCCCGGCGACTTCTACGGGACATTGGCTGCGGAAATGGTGCCGATCCTGAAAAAGGGGGCCGACGAGCTTCGCGAAGAGCTGGCCGCTCGCCTCCGGAATGAGGATGTTGCCTGGGATTGGCGGCAGGAAGAAGGGCAGGCGGTCCAGTCTTTGCTGCAGGCGAGCAGCCTCTGCGACCTCGTTGTGATGGGAGCCTGCGATCCCGTCACCCAGAACCGCAGCCCCTCACGCCTGGCCGGTGAGCTAGCCATCCGCGCCCTCGTGCCTGTGATGATTGTGCCCCAATCCGTGCGCGTCTTCGACGTCCACGGCACAGCGATCGTGGGATGGAACGGTTCGGTCGAAGCGGCTCACGCACTCAAGGGCGCGCTCCCACTCTTGGCCAACGCGCAATCGGTGATCCTGGCATCGGCGGTCGGCGAGTCCGAGCGGCCTCGCAATATTCCCAGCGCTCGCGCCGCCGAATATCTCTCCCGTCATCGCGTCGGGTGCGAAATCCTCGAGCTTCCTCTCGAAGGCGGCTCGGCCGCGCAGGTTCTCGAGAGAACCGCCGCGGCGCGTAAGGCATCCTATCTCGTCATAGGCGCCTACGGACATAACCGCCTGGCCGAAGCCGTCTGGGGCGGTGTGACCCGCGATCTGCTGAGCGCGCCGCCCCTACCTATCCTCGCCGGACATTGACGAGTTGGCCATGAAGCAAACGATCAAACATGCGATCATTGTCTCTCACCCGGATCACAACAGTTTCGCGCTTTCGGTCGCAATCCGGTACGCCGAAATCGTTCTGGCCCTTGGTCACGAAGCTCTTGTGCGCGACCTTTACCGGCTAGGCTTCGATCCCGTTTTACGAACCGAGGAACGCCGCGGAACACCGGCCAGCGCGGTAACCAGGGAATGGGCGGCGCTCGGTAAACCCGACGTGTTCGTGCTGGTCTATCCGATCTGGTTCGGTGGCCCTCCAGCCATCCTGAAGGGTTACATCGATCGGGTGTTCGGCGCCGGGCGCTCACGCGGCCTTGGAGGCGAAGGCGGCGCTGGAGAGCTACTGGCGGGAAAGCACCTCGTTTCGCTCACCTCATCGGGCAGTCGTCGCACCTGGCTCGACGAGAAGGGAGTGCTCAGTTCGCTACGCACGGTTTACGATAGATATTTCGCCGAGGTTTTCGGCTTCGCGGAAACGCATCATTACCATCTCGAGAGCGTCACCCCCGATATCACCGCGCAGGAGGTCGGGGCTCACTTCGCCAAGGTCGAGGAGGCTGCCCGCGATGTGACGAGGCGGATCCTTGGCGGCCCGCCAGATCGCGATCCGAACCGACATTGAGTGGCCGAGTCGCCTTCCGGGAATCTACGAAATTGTCCGGTTGCGCTGCTGTGCCAAAGCTAGTCGTCGATTGTGGGCTCGTGGAGACATCCGTTGCGTAGTGAAGCTGTCGGTCGCGTTCGCGCTTTCCTGCTCGGACTTTTCTCCATCACTGCGCTCTGGTCGTTTGCACTGACCCCAGGCACTGCTCTCGCGCAAGACCCCCCGCGGCACTGGGATATCAAGACCGCCCAATCGCTTCTGGCCTACGCCGAAAGGATCGGCAGCCACGGGCTTGATCCCGTGGACTATTCCCCCGCCGAACTTGAGCAGGCGATCGGCTCGGAAGATCCCGCAAGGATAGAGCGGCAAGCGACGGAAACCTTCGCGCGCATTGCGAGCGACCTTGCCATCGGAGCCGTGAAGCCGGGTCGCAGGGGGCGCTATTTCATCGCATCGGACAGTATCGACCCTGCGCGGATGGCGCGCCTTATCGATACGGCTATAGCCCTGGGCACCGTCGCGCATGTCCTCGATGCCGTGGCACCCCCGAACCGTGAGTACGCGGGCTTGCGCCGTGCTCTTTCCCAGCTGGCTCCGGAGGAGGACGAGGAGCGCCGCAAGATCGAGGTCAGCCTTGAACGTTGGCGGTGGCTCCCGCGAAACCTTGGCGAGCGCTACCTCCTCGTGAACATTCCCGAATATCGGCTGCGCCTGATCGAGAATGACCGGGAGATGGCGACGCACCGGGTGATCGTCGGGAAATCACAGACGCCGACCCCTCAGTTTTCCGCACGCGTAACGGGGGTGATCCTCAATCCGCCCTGGAACGTGCCCCAATCGATCATAGCCGAAAGTGTCGGGAGCCTGGTTCGCAACAGGCCCCAGGTGGCGAGAGCACGGGGATATACCTGGAGCTTCTCGGGCGGAGGACTGCGCGTCACCCAGCAGCCTGGGCCTCAAAACGCGCTCGGCCAGATGAAGCTCGACATGCCCAATCCCTTGTCGGTCTACATTCACGACACACCGAGCAAGGAGCTTTTCGAACGGGATACCAGGACATTCAGCCACGGCTGCATCCGAACGCAAAATCCATTCGACCTCGCCGAAGCACTCCTGCAAGAGAGCGGCGTCTCGCGCAGCGAGATCGACGCTGGCGTGGCGGCACGCCGCACCAAACGCATGGCGCTCGCCGATCCGATACCCGTCTATGTCGTTTACATGACCGCCGTCGTCGGAGCCGGTGACAGCATCGAGTTCCTGCCTGACCCATACAGGCTCGACGGTGCCATCGCTGCCCAACTAGAGTGAGTGCGAGGCGGGGTCCGCAACGCAGGCCGGTTTCCTAGGTCGATTTTGGGGCGGGCGCAGGATCGATCTTGGTTGGACCCACCGAATACATCTGACGCCACTCCGCCTCCGACCCCATGCCCGCCGCGAAAGCAACGCGAAGAGCATCGGCGAAGCTCGCCACGTCAAGCTTTTCCATGGCATTGGCACGATAGACCTCGACCGTACGGGAGCTGATGCCGAGGTCGTAGGCGATCGTCTTGTTGGGATAGCCGCAAGCGAGCCCGTCGAGCACCTGCCGTTCTCGCTCGGTCAGGGCAGCGACCTGTGTCCGGGCCCATTGCTCTCGGTCCCGCGCCTGTTCCCGACCGGCCAGCAGGCTGAACCCCAACTCCAGCGCCTTCAGTAGGCGATCGCGCTCAAAAGGCTTCTCGAGGAAATCCACCGCTCCGCCCTGCATCGCTCGAACCGCGGTTGCGATGTCGCCGTGGCCCGTCAGGACGATAACGGGAAAGTTCATGCCTCTGTCGGCCATTTCATCCTGGACTTGCAGCCCGTCCATCCCCGGCATTCTAACGTCAAGAAGTACGCAGGCAGGTACGGCGCGGTCCGCCCCCTTCAGGAACGCCGCCCCTCCCGACCACTTCTCTACCGAGAAGCCGGCGGTACGGAGCAGGAAATCCAACGAGCGGCGGATCGCATCTTCATCATCCACTACATGGACGAGCCTGGTGTCGGTCATGGCAGTCGATCCCGAACTTGCAGTCTGGCGCGCAACTTCCGGCAGATCGCAGCGCACTGCAAGTGCCATTGCCATCGCGCACTCCCCTCGGATGCGGTCCGTCTTCCGCGTCATCCGTGGGCGTGGCAGCGGCGGGAGGGGGTGGGACAAGCCTCATGGATTTCGAAAATGCGCGAGTTTTTACTCTCGGTGTCTCGGCGTTCGATCTAACGCGCTCGCCACGTTTTTCTCGGTTCGGAGAATTTCCGCGTATATATAGGGGCAGTGGCTATGGCCGCCTGAGGGTCCATCAATGAGCGCGACGCAAACCCGTATCAAGCGGGTCGAAGATGCTGCCGCCAAGTACGGCGTTGGGATTCTCGCCGTAGGCGCGGCCTATCTGGTCAGGCTCGCGGCGGATCCGGTCCTCGGCGAGAACGCACCGTTCCTCCTTTTCGTCCTGCCAGTCGTCTTCGCCGTGCTGGTAAGCGGCAGGGGGGCCGCTCTGTTGGCAGGGCTATTGTCTCTGCTTGCCGGGCTTAGCCTGATCGAGCCGGACCATCGCTTCACGGCCGCCAATTTGGTCCAGACCGGTTTGTTCGTCCTGGTCTGCTTCGGTATCGGGTGGCTCGATACTCGCCGGGCCGCCCAGCAAACCCAAGCAAGCAGGGCGAGCAGGCAGCTCGAGCTCCTCGTGGAGAGCGCCAGCGGGTATGCCATCTTCATGGTCGACGCCGATGGCTGCGTCAGCAGTTGGAACACTGGCGCGGAGCACGTTCTCGGATGGCGCAAGGACCAGGTCATCGGCCAGCATTCCTCAATCTTCAAGCTCGGCGCCGATGCCCGAGTTGAAGCCATGGCGCAGCTTGACAATGCCAGGCGCAATGGAAGCTTTTCGGGCGAGGCCTGGCAAAGGAGGGCCGACGGTTCGGAATTCATCGCACAAATCTCGATCACGCGCATCGTCGCCGATGACGGAACCGATCTCGGGTTTGCGAAGATCATTCACGACGTGACGGCCCGACGAGCCGAGGAACGCGCACTGCAGCGGCGGGAAGAGCATTTGCGATCGATCCTGGCCGCCGTGCCAGACGCGATGGTCGTGATCGACGAAAAGGGCATCATCCTCTCGTTCAGCCGCGCCGCCGAACAGCTGTTCGGGTATTCGGAGCTAGAGGTCACCGGCAAGAACGTCAGCCTGTTGATGCCCTCCCCGGACCGGGAGCGACACGACGACTACATCGAGCGCTATCTCGCAACGGGCGTACCACGCATCATCGGCATAGGACGCGTGGTCACGGGGTTGCGCGCCGACGGCAGCACCTTTCCGATGAAGCTGGCCGTTGGTGAAGCCCACTCTGCAGATCAGCGATTGTTCACTGGATTTATCAAGGACCTGACAGAACGACGCGATTTCGAAGCCAAGCTCGAACAGTTGCAGTCCGAGTTGATTCACGTGTCGCGCCTCAGCGCCATGGGAACGATGGCCTCGACGCTCGCGCACGAGCTCAATCAACCCCTGACGGCGATCGCGGGCTTCGGCGAAGCCGCGGCGGCCATGCTGGAGCGCCCCGAAGAGCCGGACAAGGAACTCCTCCGCGAAGTCGTTGCCGATATGGCCCAACAATCCTTGCGCGCGGGAGGAATCGTCCGGCGCCTGCGCGAATTCGTCTCGAGAGGCGATCTGGCCAAGGCTGTGGAAGATCTGCCCAAAGTGGTCGAGGAGGCGAGCGCGCTCGCGCTGGTCGGTGCCAGAGAAAGAGGTATCGTAACGCGTTTTCACCTGGCGGCGGATGCCACTCTGGTCTTGATCGATCGTGTCCAGATTCAGCAGGTCATCATCAACCTGATGCGGAATGCCACCGAAGCGATGGAGGACGCGCCGATCAAGGAACTGAGCGTGACAACCGCGCTGCTCGATCCGGGCACCGTACGGGTCTCCGTAGCCGATACGGGCCCCGGGCTCGACGCCAAGATTCGGGATCACTTGTTCGAAGCGTTCAATACCAGCAAGGAATCGGGCATGGGCCTCGGCCTGTCGATTTGCCGGACGATCGTCGAGGCGCACGGTGGGCGCATTCGGGCGATCGACCGCGTGGGTGGTGGAACGGAGTTTCAGTTCACCTTGCTGCGGCCTGTATTACCGGATGGGCAACCGTGAACCCGCGTTGCGTCCACGTCGTCGACGATGAGGATGCCGTCCGCCGTTCGACGCAAATGATTCTTCGCGTCTTGGGCTATGAAACCCAGGCGTTCGAATCCGGCATCGCCTTTTTGGAGGCGCAGCCTAACCTTGCGCGGGGCTGTGTCCTGCTCGACATGCGCATGCCCGAAATCGACGGGCTCGAAGTTCAGCGCCGGCTGAACGCCGCCGGCGCGAGCCATCCCGTCATCGCGGTGAGCGGTCACGGCGATCTCGGCATGGCCGCGACGGCGATGGAGCAAGGCGCAATTGCGTTCCTGGAAAAGCCGTTCTCGCGGACAGCACTGGAGAAAGTCCTCGATCTCGCTTTCGCGCTGTTGGACGATCCTGCGGCGTACCGTTCCTATCTGGTGTCCGCCGCCGCGGCCGTGCAGAGGTTGGACCCGCCCGACCGGCGTGTCCTCGAGCTTATCGCGGAAGGCCAGGATTCGGTCGGCATCGCACGGCAGTCGGGATTGTCGGCAGCGGCAATCGAGCTGTCGCGGGCGCGCATCTACGCCGAACTGGGGGTTGGGACGCTCACCGAAGTATTGCGTTGGGCGTACGCCGCGCGCTGCGCCCAGTTGCTATAGGATGTTTACGTAGCGAAGGCGCACTGGGGTTCCGTTATTAACCGAGCGCAATTCCGCCCCGAGACCGAACCGCGCTCATGTTAAGTCCCCCGAAACCCGCCGTGCTGCTCGTCGAAGACGATGACGCCGTGCGCAGAAGCCTCCAGTTGCTGATGAGTTCGCGAGGCTACGTCGTCAGGGCGTATCCTTCCGCAGTGGGCCTTTCGCTGGACGCCGAAGCTCTCGGTTGCGGATGCATCGTTGCAGATCTGATGATGCCCCAGATCGGCGCTCTCGAGTTGCTCGCGGAATTCAAGAAGAAGGGATGGGACGGCAAGTCCATCCTCATCAGCGGCTATCTCGACTCGGCGCGGGAGAAGAAGGCTCGCCAAGCTGGGTATGACGCCATCTTGCCCAAACCAATCAGCGACTCTGTCCTGGTCCGCACCATTGAAGGATTGGTGCCGCCGGCTGGATAGCATGCGACCGTGCCTCACCGCGCGCGCAGCTACGTGTATTTCCCAATAGTTACGGCATGCCACTGAAGTCAGGGTTGGCTCGGGTCGTTTGGGAGAGAGCCCCAATGCTCACGCAACATAATCGGTCCGACATTGACCGGCCAGCGGAGTCGCTGCGGGCGTGCGTGCACGATCTGCGGAACTTGTTCGCGATAGTCGCCTCGGCCAAGTCCTTGCTCGAAAGGCCGCTCGATGACCGGAAGAAGCGCGTCATCCTGGAGGGCCTCGCTCGCGTCGCGATCGAAGGGAAGATCGTCACCGACGCCCTGCTCGGCGGAACGAGGGACGAAGACGCCGTGTGCAGCGACGCCTCGGCCGAGCTGCGCAGTGTCGGAGCAATCATCGAGACGATGGCGCATCCCGGCCTGAACATCGAAATGGTCGTCGAGGACGATGCCTCATGGATTCTCATGGCGCCGGCGGAATTTCGCGCCGTGGTGCTCGAGCTCGCAACCAATGCCGTCGCGGCCGGTGCCACTCGAACGCGCATTCGGGCTGCGCGACGGGGCTCTCGCTTGTGGATCGCCGTCGCCGACAACGGTTCCGGTTTCGCGGTTCAGTCGACCTTGGCCGCGAATGCCAACGCCAGAGGCTTGCACGGTACCGGCTTGCAGCGGCTGAAAGCGGCCGCTGCCTCGGCCGGCGGCCAGGTCAAGATCCGGAGCAAAGCCGATGCCGGAAGCGTTGTCGCAATGATCCTACCGATCGTCGGGCCCGCAAGCCCCCAGTTCCGAATCGATTGCCGCCGTGCGGATCGCAGCGAAACAAAGGAACCGTCCCGTGGCCAGCGTTCCACCATCCAAACCCAACCGAATAGACCCTCGCACCCCGCCCGATGTTCGACCACCGGACCGCGAACCGGATATGCCCGAGCCGCCGGAGACCGAGCCGCTTTCGCCGGACATCGATGACCCTGACCGTTCCCCGGACGAAGCTCCTTGCCCGGATTGACACGGCTCCGCACGCGATGAATGGACTTGCCGGCGAATGATTTGAGTGCCCATCATAATTCATGCCGGGCGTACCATTCCCAAGAAAAAATCACGGCCTCGGCCCGTTCGGATTGGCCTGACAGGATGAGCGATGCCGGCGTTCTAGCGAGCCGCGTTGCTTCCCTGCCGCTGGGCGATCCTGTAGGTCGTGTCCCGCAACCACTGGTCCGCCTTTGTTTGCCCCTGCTCGCGGACGCGACGCTCGTAATCTGCTCTTAGCCTTGCTTTCACCTCCGCTAACTGGGCTGGCGACACTGTGGGAGTGGAGCGCTGCCGACGGGCGGCGCTGCCTTCCGTCCTGTTTGAACTGCCCTGTTGAATTTCGCGTACGTTCGCGTCCTGCTGCGACTGCAGGTAGCTTCCGAGGTAATCTTGGGCCGAAGCTGTCGACGCGGACAGAATAACCGCCAGCGCGAGCAAGCTCCTATGTGTCTTGGGACCGGGAATTAAAGTCATACGACCTCGCGTGCTCTGCAATTACCCGCCTCAGTAGAATATACGCCAGGCACCTTCGCATGCAAGCGAGGCCGGACGCCCACCGAGAGCTGCCCTGCGGCGTGGGATATCTTTGTTGCGTCTTTCCAGGAAATCTCAAGAAGACCCATTTTTGTCCGGTTCGAAGGCGCAGGTCTGAGGTGACAGTCCTGCCGAGCGCGTCACCTTTCGAAAAGGCTGTCAGCGCGCCGCTTGATTGTCGCCGACGGCTGCGAATTTTCCGCCAGACCGGCTGAACGGCGCCCCTTGACTCTAACATCATGTCAAAGTCTATCTAGGCGGGACACGACGACTCCGATCGCGAAGGAACGGACATGGCCGAGTGTCACCACCACCATAAAGGGCATGAACAGGCCGACGAGGCTCACGGCACGATCGTGACCGATCCGGTTTGCGGTATGAAGGTGGATACCCGGACCTCCAATCACCGGCATGACCTGAACGAGACGACCTACCATTTCTGCAGCGCGCGCTGCCTCGAAAAGTTCAGGGCTGATCCGGCGCGGTACCTCAACTCTTCCGAGGGCGACGCGCCGGTCGAGGCGGCACCCGGGACGATCTGGACGTGCCCGATGCACCCTGAGATCCGTCGTGACGCACCTGGGTCGTGCCCGATTTGCGGTATGGGTCTCGAGCCGCTTGAACCCACGCTCGAGGAAGGGCCCAACCCCGAGTTGACCGACATGAGCCGGCGTTTCTGGGTCAGCGTTCTGTTCACAGCCCCACTCGTCGTGCTCGCGATGGGAATGGAGCTGTTCGACTGGCAGATCATGTCAATGCGAGCCTCGACATGGGTGCAGCTCGCGCTGGCCACGCCCGTCGTGCTGTGGGGCGGGTGGCCGTTCTTCGAGCGGTTCTGGGCTTCGCTGAAAACCCGAAATCTCAACATGTTCACGCTGATCGGGCTCGGGGTCGGGGTGGCCTTCGGCTACAGCCTCGTCGCAACGCTCGCACCGCAGGCCTTCCCAGCCTCGCTGCGAACCATGGGCGGCCTGGTGCCGGTCTATTACGAGGCCGCCGCGGTCATCACCACGCTCGTCCTGCTCGGCCAGGTGCTCGAGCTGCGAGCCCGCTCCGCCACCGGCAGGGCGATCCGTGCGTTGCTCGGACTCGCGCCGAAGACGGCGCGGCGAGTGAACGACGACGGCAACGAGGAGGATATTCCGCTCGAACACGTCCACGTCGGCAACCTGTTGCGAATCCGGCCTGGCGAGAAGGTTCCGGTCGACGGCGTCGTGGTCGAGGGGCGAAGCTCGGTAGATGAATCGATGATCAGCGGCGAGCCCGTGCCGGTCGAAAAGACCGAGGGCGACCGGCTGACCGGTGCGACCGTCAACGGGACCGGCGGCCTGCTGATGAAGGCCGAACGGGTGGGGCGCGACACGGTGCTGTCGCAGATCGTGCGCATGGTGGCCGAGGCACAACGCTCGCGCGCTCCGATCCAGGCGCTCGCGGACAAGGTATCGGCGTGGTTCGTGCCGACAGTCGTCCTCGTCGCGATCGTGACCTTCGTGGCGTGGAGCGTAGTCGGCCCCGAACCACGCCTGGCGCACGCTCTGGTGAACGCCGTGGCGGTATTGATCATCGCCTGTCCCTGCGCACTGGGCCTTGCGACCCCGATGTCGATCATGGTCGGGACCGGACGCGGCGCCACGGCCGGCGTACTGGTCAAGAATGCCGAAGCGCTCGAGCTGATGGAAAAAGTCGACACGCTCGTGGTCGACAAAACCGGCACGCTCACCGTCGGCAAGCCCAAGCTGATGGCCGTGAAGCCAGTAAATGGGTTCGACGAGGCAGAGGTCCTAGGCCTCGCCGCCGCGCTCGAGCGGGGCAGCGAGCATCCGCTGGCAGAGGCGATCGTCGAAGGCGCCGAGGAACGCAGCCTCACTATCCCTGCGAGCGAGGATTTCGCCTCGGTGACCGGCAAGGGCGTGACCGGCAAGGTCGATGGACACGCGGTTGCGCTGGGCAACAGGGCTCTGCTGGCGGACTTCGGCATTGCGACTGCCGCCCTGGAGGAGACTGCCGACCAGCACCGCGCCGAAGGGGAAGGCGTGATGTTCGCCGGGATCAACGGCCAGCTCGCGGGACTGATCGTCGTGGCCGATCCGATCAAGAACAGCGCGGTCGAGGCCGTGGCCCATTTTCGCCACGCGGGCATTCGCGTCGTGATGATGACCGGCGACAACCATCGCACGGCCGAAGCCGTGGCTCGGCGCGTGGGCATCGACGAGGTGATCGCGGAGGTCCTGCCCGATCAGAAGCAGGCCAATGTCGAAGCGTTGCGCCGCGAGGGGCGCAAGGTGGCGATGGCCGGCGACGGCATCAACGACGCACCCGCGCTGGCCGCAGCCGACGTCGGCATTGCCATGGGCACGGGCACGGACGTCGCCATGGAAAGCGCCGCCGTCACCCTGGTCAAGGGCGATCTCGGCGGGATCGTGCGCGCTCGCCGATTGAGCCGCGCGACCATGCGCAACATCCGGGAGAACCTGTTCTTCTCGTTCGTTTTCAACGCCGCCGGCGTGCCGATCGCAGCGGGCATACTCTACCCCTGGTTCGGCATCCTGCTCAGTCCTATCATAGCGGGCGCCGCGATGTCTTTCAGTTCAGTCGCGGTGATCGGGAACTCGCTGCGCTTGAGGGCGGCACGGATATGAAGATCGGCGATGCGTCCACAGCGTCCGGCATCAGCCAACGGATGATCCGGCACTACGAGAAGATCGGCCTGGTACAGCCGGCCTCGCGGCGCGCGTCGGGCTATCGCGACTACGACGATCGCGACGTGCATACGCTCCGCTTCATCGGCCGGGCCCGCGATTTGGGCTTTCCGATCGAGGAGATCCGGCAGCTGCTGGCGCTGTGGCATGATCGCGATCGCTCAAGCGCCGACGTGAAGGCCCTGGCTCTCGCTCGCGCAGCGGAACTGAAGCGCAAGTCGGCCGAGCTGGACGAAATGCGTGTCACTCTCGAGCATCTTGCCGCGAAGTGCCATGGCGATGCCCGACCGGATTGCCCGATCCTCGGCAACCTCGCCGAGACTGACGCCGGTCAAGGTGGGTAAAGGTAGAATGGCCTATTCGCGCCACATGGTCCGAGCGTTGCTGCGCCTTCTTTTCGCGTTTTCGCTGATGACGATGCCGTTCGGCATGGCCAACGCCGCGGCCGTCGTGCCGGTGCATGGGGATGTCGCCGCCATGGCGGACCACCCAGCCGCCGTGGCCGCCCCTTGTTCCGATCATCGCAAGCCCGCGAGTGCGCCAATCGGAAGCGACCTGCACTGCGCCGCCTGCGCGGCACTCCCCGCCATCGATGCGCCGGCGCCACCAGCCGAAAGCATGCCGAAAGCACCGCTGCACAAGACGGTCGCGACGCTATCGCTCACGCAAGACCCCGAAGTGATGACTCCACCTCCGAAGGCGATTTGAAGCGAAAAATCCAAGCTTCACTCGTATCGGAGAATTGACATGAAACTCATCATTGGCGCCTTCGCGCTGCTCGTCGCCACGCCTCTGGCTGCACAGGATGTGCCCGTTGCCGGTCCCCACGCAGTGCACGCCCAACACAATAGCCACGCGCGGGTTGCGCAGGCCGGGGAGCAGCAACCGCAACATCAGGCGCAGCACCAAGGGCATCATCAGGATCATCAACATCATCAGCAAGCCGGATCCCCGCACGAGGGGCACGGTCAGCATGACATGGCGAGTTGCCACAAGATGATGCAGCAGCACGGCGCGGGAACTTCCGAAGCGCCTGCGGATCAATCCAAGGACTAAGCGTCGGCGGTCGCGGGGTCGGTGAAAGACATCGTCCCCGCGATCCAGAGTGCACCGAAATTCGGGGAAGACTTCCCATGACTGGTTCGATTTCCATGAACCGCCGGGCGTTCGTGGCCGGCGGTACGGCCCTGCTCGGCGTCGCCGGAGCGCGGCCCGCGTGGGCGCGAAACGTGAGCACTGGGCTCGCCGCCAAAGACTTCGGCACGCTGACGGGTAACGCGATCGATCTGACGATCGCCGAGACCGCGTTCCACGTCGACGGACGCCACGGTCACGCGATTGCGATAAACGGCACCATCCCCGCCCCGCTGCTGCGGCTGCGCGAGGGCGAGAATGTGCGCCTCTCGGTCACCAATCACCTCGACGAAGACACCTCGATCCACTGGCACGGGCTGATCGTGCCGTTCCAGATGGACGGCGTGCCCGGAGTCAGCTTCCCCGGCATCAAGCCGCACTCGACCTTCGTCTATGAGTTCCCGCTGAAGCAGTCGGGCACCTACTGGTATCACAGCCACAGCGGGCTGCAGGAACAGATCGGCCACTACGGCCCGATCGTGATCGATCCAGCCGGGGCGGATCCCGTGGCCTACGACCGCGAGCATGTAATCGTGCTGTCCGACTGGAGCTTCATGCATCCGCATACGATCTTCACACGTCTCAAGCAGGAAGGCGGCTTCTTCAATCGCCAGAAGCTAACTCTCGCCGACCGGCTCTCGGGCAAAGGCAGCCCGCTCTCCCCCGAAGAGCGAGACATGTTCAACCGCATGCGGATGGACCCGACGGACATCTCCGACGTGACCGCGGCAGCCTATACCTTCCTCATCAACGGACACAGTCCGCAGGAGAACTGGACCGGGCTGTTCCGCCCAGGCGAGCGCGTGAGGCTGCGCATCATCAACGCCGCCGCGCAGACGACCTTCAACCTGCGAATTCCCGGCTTGGCCATGACGGTCGTCGCCGCCGACGGCATCGACGTCCAGCCCGTCGAGGTCGACGAGTTCCAGATCGGCAACGCGGAGACTTACGACGTCGTCGTGCGGCCGGCCGACCAGGCCTATTCGCTGGTCGCGGAATCGATCGACCGTTCGGGCATGGGCGTGGCGACTTTGGCGCCCCGCGCAGGCATGCGCGCGGCCGTGCCGCCGCTTCGCGAGCGGCCGACGCTTACGATGAAGGACATGGGGATGGACCATTCGTCCGGCCACGACGCGGGAGCAAGCGGCGCGGCGATCGATCACGGCACGATGGACCACGGAGCGATGGACCATGCGGCCATGGGACACGCTTCTATGGATCATTCGGCCATGGATCATTCGGGCATGGGCCACCCAATGCAGAGCACGCCTCAGGCGGCAGCGACCGATCATTCGAGCATGGACATGCGCGACAAATCCACGGTCGACTTCCCGGTAGGGGTCGGCGTGGACATGATTGCGCCGATGCCTGTCGACCGCGTTGGCGATCCCGGTCTCGGCCTGGACGATGTGGGTCACAGGGTACTCACCTACCGCGATCTCGTCGCGCTGCAGCCGGGGCCGGGCCATCGGCCGCCCACCCGCATGATCGAAATCCACCTGACGGGGAACAAGGAGCGGTTCATGTGGTCTCTCGACGGGGAGCGGCTCTCGGAGAACCCCGAGCCCTATCGCCTCGCGCGGGACGAGCGCGTGCGGTTGCGGCTGGTCAACGACACGATGATGACCCACCCAATGCACATCCACGGGCATTTCTTCGAGATCGTCAACGGCCATGGGGCGCATCAGCCGCTCAAGCATACCGTGCGGGTGCTGCCGGGGGGGTATGTCGACCTTGATCTCACGGCCGATGCGCCCGGAGACTGGGCGTTCCATTGCCACCTGCTCTATCACATGCACGCGGGCATGATGCGCGTGGTGAAGGTCCGTCCGCTCGAAGGAGAGGCAGCATGAGGCTTCCCGCGCTGCTCACCGCCGCGGCCGTGGCCGCGCTCCCGGCGCCGGCGCTGTCGCAACATTCCGACCATGCCGGACACGTCAATGAAGCGTATGATGTGCCCGCTGAACACGCGGAACACGCTCGAATACAGGAAGCACCGCCGTCCCCCCATTCCGAGCACGAGGGCCATGCCCCCAAGCCGGTGGAGACCGCCGATCCGCACGCAGGGCACAGCACGCAGGCATCCGAGCCGCCCGAGCCGAGCGGACCGCCGCCCGAAGCGTTCAGCGGACCGGAACACGCCGCCGATAGCTATTTCGGCGACACCGCCATGGCGCGCGCCCGGGCCGACCTTGGCCGCATGCACGGCGCCGTTCCGGCCTACAAAGTGCTGATCGACCGCCTCGAAGGGCAATGGCGGGAAGGCGAGGATGGTTACCTCGTCGACGCCCAGGCCTGGTATGGGGGCGATATCGACAAGCTCTGGATCAAGACCGAGGGCGAAGGCACTTTCCAGGGCGATTTCGACGCGCTCGAGATTCAAGTGCTCTGGAGCCACGCGGTGGGACCCTGGTTCGATCTACAGGCGGGCGTTCGATACGACGCGCAGGACGGCCCCGATCGGACGCACTTGGTCCTCGGCGTGCAAGGCCTGGCGCCATACTGGTTCGAAATCGACGCGGCCGCCCTCCTGTCGGACAAGGGTGACCTGACCGGCGTCGTGGAATCCGAACACAACATACGGATCACCCAGACGCTCATCCTCCAGCCCCGCGCGGAGGTGGAGTGGTCGCTCCAGGATATTCCTGAGCAGGCGATCGGCTCGGGCCTAACCCACGCCTCGCTCGGCGCGCGGCTTCGCTATCAGATCACCCCGCTCCTCGCGCCCTACCTGGGGGTGGAATACGATCGCGCCTTCGGCGAGACGCGCGATCTCAGGCGTGCCGCCCACGACCGCGTGGGCGGCTTCAGCTTCCTGGCAGGCATCAGGGCATGGTTTTAGCGTGGCTGGGATTGTGAATAGCGTGCAAACGGGGAGTTCAGCCGCAATGCACGCCCCTGCCGGTAGAGCGCCGCAGGTTTGAGAAGGGCTCTGACATGAAGATTCGCACTGCGCTGTTAGCGGCGGCCACGGCCGCATTGTTCACGGCACCTCCGGCCTTCGCCCATGCGAAGCTGGTCAAATCGACGCCCGGCGCAAATGCGGCGATCTCGGCGCCCAAGCAGATCACACTCACCTTCAACGAGAAAATCGTGCCGGCATTCTCGAAGTTCGAGATCGCGATGGTGGGGCACGAGATGAAGGTACCCGTCGAAACACGCGTGAGCGCCGATGGCAAGACCATGACCGGCACGCCGACAGGCCGCTTCATGAAAGGCAAGTACACCATCAGCTGGGTCGCCGCCGGTTCGGACGGCCACCGGATGAAAGGCGAGATTCCTTTCACGGTTCGCTGACCATGCTCGAGCTGGCGGTCATAGTCCTCCGGCTCCTGCAATATGGGACAGCGTCGATCCTCATGGGGTCGGCGCTGTTCCTCGTTTATGCCTTTCCGTCCGTTGGGGCGGAACGAGAGTCCGTTCACAGTTGGGCCCGGCCGCTGCTAGCCTTCTCGGCCCTCGGGCTGACGGTATCGACCCTCCTCGGGCTCGTGGCCCAGACCGGCGTCATGGCGGGCGGGCTTGCCGAAGGCTTGCGGGCGGAATCGCTGATCGCGGTCATCTCCGGAATGAGCCTCGGCAAGGCCGCCGTCGCCCGCGCGCTGCTTTGCGGAGTTGCCATGGGTCTGTTGCTGGCTGCCAAACCGGGCCGGATGCTCTGGTCGGCCACCGCAAGCCTGGGCGCGCTCGCCACCGCGACATTCGCCTGGATGGGGCATGCCGCGGCCACGGAGGGGGATGGCAGGCTGCTTCATCTGGGGGCGGACGCCCTGCATGCCCTGGCGGCCGCTGGGTGGGTGGGAGCGCTCGTGTGTTTCGTTTTCCTCCTGCGTCACCGCACCCATTCCGCTGCGGACCTGCAGGCCATCCTTCAGGCGCTGCAGCGCTTTTCGGGCATGGGCATCGCGTTCGTCGCGATCCTCGCCCTCACCGGTCTCGCGAATGGCTGGTTTCTGATTGGGCCGGACCTCGCCGCCGCGGCCGAAACGCCATACGGCCAGATACTGGCTCTGAAACTGGCGATGTTCAGCGCGATGCTGGCCCTTGCGGCGCTGCACCGCCAGCGCTCGGTCCCTAGGTTGGGCCGGGTGCTGCGCCAAGGGTACCCCACTTCCGACGATGCCCTCGCATCGCTGCGGCGGTCAGTCACGGTTGAAGCCGTGCTTGGCTTCGGCGTGCTGGCGGTTGTGGCGTGGCTGGGGACCCTGCCGCATCCAACGGGTTAATAGACTCCGTCCTCAACCCATTGAAAACGCCGCAGGCGTCGATCAGTTCAGGTCTTCGGGCGGTGCGACCGGAAAGGGCAGCGGGGCGACGGGGATGCCTTCTTCGAACAGCGCGAGCGCCTCGTCCGGTGTCGCCTGGCCGTGGATCGTCTCGGCGTCCTTCTCGCCGTAGTGCATCGCGCGCGACTGCTCGGCGAAGGAATCGCCGACCCATTTCGAATTCCTGAGCGCGCTTGCCTGGGCTTCGGCGAGCTTCTGCAGGGCCTGGGCGACTTCGGGGGGCATCGGACCGCGCGTCATCGTCTGCTTGCCCGCCGCCGGAGCAGCGGGAAGCTGGTTGCCCTTGCGCGGCACCGCCGGCGCCATCGGCGCCTTGTCGACCGCGAACGAACCGCATTGCGGACAGTCGACGAGCCCGCCGTCGCGCTGGTCCGCGAAGTCTTCCGAAGAGCGAAACCAGCCTTCGAAACGGTGGCCCTGGTCGCAGGAAAGGTCGAAAACGATCATCGTCCCTGCGATGTAAGGACTGGACGCCGGTTGGCAAGGCTCGGCAGTTGCTGGCGAATCTCGGCCGTTCGCCGGGGATCGATTTCGGCGAATCCCACGCCCGCCGCCTCTCCGCCCATGTCGAGCACGATCTCGCCCCAGGGGTCGACCACCAGCGAGTGGCCGTAGGTTCGCCGCCCGTCCGCATGCTCGCCCACTTGCGCCGCGGCGACCACATAGGCGCTCGCCTCCACGGCGCGCGCGCGCTGGAGAAGATGCCAGTGTGCCTTGCCCGTGGGCACGGTGAAGGCGGCGGGTATCGCAATGACGTCGCACCGCTCGCGCCCCAGCGCCTCGAACAGCGCCGGAAAGCGGATGTCGTAGCACACCGCGAGGCCAAGCTTCCCGGCCGGCGTGCCCACCGTGACGACATCCTCGCCCGGCGCATAGGCGGCGGATTCGCGCCAGGCCTCCCCGCTCGCCAGCTCGATGTCGAACATGTGGATCTTGTCATAGCGGGCGGCGACCTGGCCCTGGTCGTCGATCACGAACGAACGGTTGGCCCACTTCCCATCGTCGCGCGCGACCGCGAGGGAACCGAGGGCAACCCATAACCGATGCCGCGCCGCCTGCTCGCAGACCGCGCGAAGCACCGGGCTGTCCGCCTCGCTCACGACATGCGGCGCGGCGCGCCCTCGGTCGCGGTCGATCAGCCCGGACATTTCGGGGGTGAACAGCATCTCCGCCCCACCCTGCGCCGCTTCCGCGATCGCAGCGCCGATCGAGGCGGCATTGGCCTCCGGGTCGATGCCCGAGGTCATCTGCAGGAGAGCAACGCGGATCATCCGGGGCTCCTGTCAGAGCCCGAGCAGGCCGTCCAGCTTGCCTTCGGTGTCGAGCCGCGCGAGATCGTCCGACCCGCCAACAGCGCGCCCGTCGATGAAGATCTGCGGCACCGTGAAGGCGTCTGGCTTGCGCTCCATCATCTCGGCCTTCTTCGGCCCGCCCAGCGTGATGTCGTATTCGATGAAATCGACGCCCTTCTGCTCGAGCAGCCGTTTCGCCCGATAGCAGTATCCGCAATAGAGCTTGGTATAGATCTCGACTTTCGGATGGCTCACGCAATGTCCTTCTTGTCGGGCCGTCGGGCTCTTGAACGTCCCGCGCGGAGAAATATCTAACACGTGCCGCATCGCGCCGCGAGGGCGATGCCGGCAACGCGGACGCCGCAGTCGCGGGCCCGCACATGTTCAAATTGCTCATTGGAGGATTTGTTTCGATGAACCGTTTCGATTTCAGCCCTTACCGCCGCTCCACCGTGGGCTTCGATCGCCTGTTCGACCTGCTCGAGAACCAGGCGCGCAATTCGGGCGACAACTATCCGCCCTTCAACATCGAGCGCCGCGGTGAAGACAGCTATCGCATCACGCTGGCGGTCGCCGGCTTCCGCCCGGAGGACCTCGACATCACGGCGCAGCAGAACCTGCTCACGATCCAGGGGCGCAAGCGCGAAGAAACCCCGGACGGCGACATGCTGCACGTCGGCATCGCCAACCGCGGCTTCGAACGTCGCTTCGAGCTGGCGGACTTCGTGCGCGTGGACAACGCGGACCTCGCGGACGGCCTGCTCGTGATCGACCTCGTGCGCGAAGTGCCCGAGGCCATGAAACCCAAGAAGATCCGCATCGGCGCGCAGCCGACGCTCGAAGTGGTCCGCGACGACGACAAGCAGTCCGACGCGGCCTGATCAAGCATCCCTATGGGATATGGGGGCGGAACCCTTGCGAGTTCCGCCCCCTCGACGCTAATGCGCCGACCTGCCCCCAAAGTGACCGTCCGGGTCGCAAAAGACGGCCAAACCAGGTAGCAAGACCGAAACGAACACACGGCAAGCACGAGCGGCCGCATGGCGAACGATCGCGCGCGGCTTCCCGATGTCGATGCGTGCCAAAGCCGCGAGCGCCCCTTCTGCGCCGCCCTCTCCTGCGACGCCAAACCATGCTGTGCGACCAACCGCCCGATTTACGCCCTGCCCGTGCGCCTAGGCAAGCTGATTTTGCGCCACCATCCCGAAACGCGACAGTCTTGGGGAGTCCGACCTAGACCAGGCGCGACTGCCGGACCGCCGCGGCGATGAACTCGGCGAAGAGCGGGTGCGGATCGAACGGCTTGCTCTTCAGCTCGGGATGGAACTGCACCCCGACGAACCACGGGTGGTCGGGACGCTCGACGATCTCGGGCAGCAGGCCGTCGGGCGACATCCCCGAGAACACGAGGCCGCCCTTCTCCAGCGGCGCGCGATAGGCGGAGTTCACTTCGTAGCGATGCCGATGCCGTTCCGAAATCAGCGTCGAACCGCCATAAACCGTTGAAACGTGGCTGTTTCCCGAAAGGACCGCGTCATAGGCGCCGAGCCGCATGGTGCCGCCGAGATCGCCTTCCACGGACCGCTGCTGCAGCCCTTCCTTGCTCATCCATTCGGTGATGATGCCTACCACCGGCTCGGTGGTCTCGCCGAATTCGGTGGAGGACGCCTGCGCGATCCCGGCAGTGTTCCGCGCCGCTTCGATGCAGGCCATCTGCATGCCGAGGCAGATGCCGAAGAACGGCACGTTCCGTTCGCGGGCGAACCGAACGCTGGCGATCTTCCCTTCCGATCCGCGCTCGCCGAAGCCGCCGGGCACGAGAATCGCATGCATCGGCTCGAGCTGCACGGCGATGTCCGAATCGTCCTGCTCGAACACCTCGGCGTCGATCCAGCGGATGTTGACCCGCACGCGGTTCGCCATGCCGCCGTGCACGAGCGCTTCGTTGAGCGATTTGTAAGCGTCGGGCAGGCCGACGTACTTGCCCACGACCGCGATCGTCACCTCGCCTTCGGGATTCTCGTAGCGGTCAACGATATCGACCCAGCGGGAAAGATCGGGCGCCGGTGCGTCCATCGCGAAGTGGCGCAGAACCTGCGCGTCGAGGCCTTCGCCGTGATACTGCAGCGGCACCGCATAGATGCTCGAGGCGTCGAGCGCCTGGATCACCGCTTCGGGGCGCACGTTGCAGAACTGCGCGATCTTGGCGCGTTCGCCGGGGGGCAGCGGATGCTCGCAGCGACACAGCAGCACATCGGGCTGCACGCCCAGGCTGGTCAGCTCGCGAACCGAGTGCTGCGTCGGCTTGGTCTTCAGCTCTCCGGCAGCGGAGATGTAGGGGACCAGCGTGACGTGGATGACGCAGGTATCGCCCGCGGGGAGATCGTTACGGAGCTGGCGGATCGCCTCGATGAACGGCAGGCTCTCGATGTCGCCCACCGTCCCGCCGATCTCGCACAGCACGAAATCGAGATCGTCCGTATCCGCCTTTGCGAACTCCTTGATCGCATCGGTCACATGCGGGATCACCTGCACCGTGGCGCCAAGATAATCGCCGCGGCGCTCCTTGGCGATGATCTCCTGATAGATCCGCCCGGTCGTGATGTTGTCCTGCTTGCCCGTCGGCCGGCCGGTGAAGCGCTCGTAATGGCCAAGATCGAGATCGGTCTCCGCACCGTCATCGGTGACGAAAACCTCGCCGTGCTGATACGGGCTCATCGTGCCCGGATCGACGTTCAGATAGGGGTCGAGCT
>JAEZCZ010000013.1 GCA_023433305.1 Pseudomonadota bacterium
ACCGTCCGAACCGCTGCCGGCGCCGCCTCGGGCACCGCTTCGGCATGAGCGTGGCTTTCCTGCGCCGCGGCGCCGGCACTCGCGCCGAGCATGAGCGCCGAAGACACAAGCAACGAAGACAAGTACCGCCCAGACAAGCTGCGCATGATGTCTCTCCCCTCACGCAGGACCGAGTCCCGCTTCCTGTTTTCCCGCAAGTTTGCGGCGGACTTGCCGCTTTGCCAAGCGCCTATGAGGTACGTTTTGGTGGGACTTTGTAACGGATTGTAACGATCGGGCAGTGACAACGCTGACCGGGGCCGCGTCATTCGTCCTCCAATGCCTCGCGCACCCGCCGCCGCAGCAGCGGCAGCACTACGGCCTCGAACCCCGGGTGGCGCTGCATCCAGAGGCGGCTGCGCCAGGCCGGGTGGGGAAGAGGGATCACGCCTTCGGGCGCCTCGGCATGGCGGCACACCGCTTCGGTGAGCGAGCCGCGCAGCTCGCGGGGGAGGTAGGCCTTGTGAGCGTACTGGCCGACCAGGAGCGTCAGCCGCACCTCGGGCATTCCGGCGAGCACTCGCCCGTGCCACAGCGGCGCGCATTCCTTGCGCGGCGGCAGGTCGCCGCTTTGCCCCTTGCCGGGGTAGCAGAAGCCCATCGGCACGATCGCGACACTGGCGGGATCGTAGAATGTTTCGGGCGCGAGGCCCGTCCAGTCGCGCAAGCGTTCGCCGCTGTCGTCGTCCCACGGCACACCGCTGGCGTGGACCTTGCTGCCGGGCGCCTGCCCGATGATCAGAACGCGCGCCTCGGCGCTCGCCTGGAGCACCGGTCGCGGGCCGTGCGCCAGGGCGGCCGCGCAGGCGCGGCAGGCGCGCGCCTCGGCGAGCAGTGACTCGAAATCGGCTTCGGGCATGCGGGCCGCATAGCCCGCAGCGGCTCGGCGCGAAACTCAGCCTGCGGGCTTCAGCGACTTCTCGCGCTGCGGATAGACGTCGTAGGTCTTGCCGTTCACCGTGATCGTCTCGCCCTTGAACGCGAGCAGGTCGGCGTCGCGCGCACGGTGCCCGGTGATGTTGACCCGGTCGCCCGCCTTGGCCGCGCCCGGCCCGAAGCCGGAGCGCTGGGCCACGATCGGCGGCGAGAGGTCGACCGCCCAGGTGCCCGCATCGTTGCGGACTTTGACGTGCATGTGGGGATTGCCGAAGCTGATCGATTCGATCGTGCCCGACAGCCGGCTCTCCTCGGTCTGCGTCCAGCCCCAGCCGTGATGCGCGGCAGCCGCGGCGGGCAGGCCCACTCCTGCGGCAATGACGAGCAGGCGTGTCGTGACTTTGTGCATGGCCACTCTCCCTCGGTCGGCGGCCGTTCGGGAGCCGCCGTCAGGAATCCCCTTCCGCCACGCACATAGCAGAACGCGGCGCGGCTGTCGCCGCCGGCGCTAGGACCGCGACACCGCGAGCGTGCCGCCGGGCTGAGGCACGACGAAGGCGCCCGCGTCGGCGGCGGGATCGAGCCAGCCGAAGCATTGCTCGGGGCTCAGCACCACGACCTGGCGGTTGTGATAGGGGGCGACGTCGGGGCCGGGCGGGCAGGTCAGCATCGTGAACGCCTCGCCCACTTTGGGATCCTGGCGCACGATGCCCGCGATGCCGAACCACGCGTGCCCCGGCCACTCGAACAGCCAGCGGTCCTTCTTCTTCGCCCTGGAGTCCTCGGGGGCGGTGAACTCGTAGAACCCGTCGGTCAGGATCACGCAGCGTTCGGCCGGGGCGAACCGGCGGCCCTCGCCGCGGAAGTTGAACACCGGCTTGCCGGTCGGCCCGGGCCAGCTCCAACGCCGCTCGACCAGTTCCAGCCTTTCCGCGCGGCGCAGGATCGGCGCGCGGTCGGTGATGCGGACATCGCGCGGCTCGAAGTTCGGCACGCCTTCGGGGAAGCCGACCTCGTGCCCCAGCTCGCGCGCCAGCGCGACGATCGCGTCGGGCGCCTTCTCCATGCGGTAGAGATTGCACATCGTTTATCCCTAGCGGCTTGGATTGCGCCCGCGAAGCGCCTAGGGTGCCGGCATCCCCGGGGGACCGCTCATGCGCGGTTGAGAGGAAGGCAGCAGCCTTCGACCCGCCGAACCTGATCCGGTTGAGACCGGCGTAGGGAGGGAGCGGCACGCCGGCTCTCCCTCCGTTTTTGGAGAGCTTTCATGGCCGATATCAACTCGCACCTCGAAATAGGCGTCACCACCGGGCCGATCCGCGGCAGCCGCAAGGTCCACGTCGGCCCGCTCAAGGTGGCGATGCGCGAGATCGACCTCGAGCCCTCGAGCGGCGAGCCGCCGGTCCGCGTCTACGACACCAGCGGCCCCTACACCGACCCCGAAGCCACCATCGACATCGCCGCCGGCCTCCCGCCCTTGCGCCGCGAATGGCAGCTCGCCCGCGGCGACGTCGAGGAATACGCCCCGCGCGAGGTACGGCCCGAGGACAACGGCCAGCTCGGCCCCGACCGCTCGGGCGGGGTCCCCCCGTTCCCGACCGCGCTGCGCCGCCCGCTGCGCGCCCGAGGAGGTTTGGGGGCGGGCGGCAATATCAGCCAGATGCACTACGCCCGCCGCGGCATCGTCACGCCCGAGATGGAATACGTCGCGACACGCGAGAACCTCGGCCGCGCCCGCCTCGCCGAATACGCGCGTGACGGGCAGGACTGGGGCGCCGCCATCCCCGACTACGTCACCCCCGAGTTCGTCCGCGACGAGGTCGCCCGCGGCCGCGCGATCATCCCCTCCAACGTCAACCACCCCGAAGCCGAGCCGATGGCGATCGGTCGCAACTTCCTCGTCAAGATCAACGCCAACATCGGCAACTCGGCGGTCGCCAGCGACGTCGCCTCCGAAGTCGACAAGATGGTCTGGTCGATCCGCTGGGGCGCCGACACGGTGATGGACCTCTCGACCGGCCGCAACATCCACGACACCCGCGAATGGATCATCCGCAACAGCCCCGTGCCGATCGGCACCGTGCCGATCTACCAGGCGCTCGAGAAAGTCGGCGGCATTGCCGAGGAGCTCACCTGGGAGATCTTCCGCGACACGCTGATCGAGCAGGCCGAGCAGGGCGTCGACTACTTCACCATCCACGCCGGCGTGCGCCTGCCCTACATCCCGATGACCGCGAAGCGCGTCACCGGCATCGTCAGCCGCGGCGGCTCGATCATGGCCAAGTGGTGCCTCGCGCACCACAAGGAATCGTTCCTCTACGAGCGCTTCGACGAGAGCACCGAGATCATGAAGGCCTACGACATCGCCTACTCATTGGGCGACGGCCTGCGCCCCGGCTCCATCGCCGATGCCAACGACGAGGCCCAGTTCGCCGAGCTCTATACGCTGGGCGAGCTGACCAAGCGCGCCTGGGCGCAGGACGTGCAGGTGATGATCGAGGGCCCCGGCCACGTGCCGATGCACAAGATCAAGGCCAACATGGACAAGCAGCTCGAGGCCTGCGGCGAGGCGCCGTTCTACACCCTCGGCCCGCTCGTCACCGACATCGCGCCCGGCTACGACCACATCACCAGCGGCATCGGCGCCGCGATGATCGGCTGGTTCGGCACCGCAATGCTCTGCTACGTCACCCCCAAGGAGCACCTCGGCCTGCCCGACCGCGACGACGTGAAGGTCGGCGTTGTCACCTACAAGCTCGCCGCCCACGCCGCCGACCTCGCCAAGGGCCACCCCGCCGCCAAGGTCCGCGACGACGCCCTCAGCCGCGCCCGCTTCGAGTTCCGCTGGCGCGACCAGTTCAACCTCAGCCTCGATCCCGACACCGCCGAGCAATACCACGACCAGACCCTGCCCGCCGAAGGCGCCAAGACCGCGCATTTCTGCTCCATGTGCGGCCCCAAGTTCTGCAGCATGAAGATCACCCAGGAAGTGCGCGAGTTCGCCGCCAAGCAGAACGCCGAGGCCGACGCCTTCATCGCCGCCGAGGACGCCGAAGCGGGCATGAAGCAGATGAGCGAGGTGTTCCGCGAAACCGGCGGCGAGCTCTACATGGGCGCCGGCGGGCGCGAGCACGATTGATGGCCGATCTCTACGCCAAGCGTCTGGATTCCGAGCGCAAGACGCTGTGGGCCACCTGCCGCCTCAAGGGCCTCGCCAAGGACACGCCCGAGCGGCGGCGCATCGCGGAGATCGACGAGCTGCTCGCCGCGCACAAGGCCAAGCAGGGCGGCTGAGGCACCAACGTGCGGCGCGCACGTTCATCGCGGTGAGGAAGCTGCGAGAGGCGTGAGAGCGATGCGCAACCCGGGTATGGGAGGCCTGCTGGCCGCGACCCTGCTGCTGGCCGCGTGCGGCGACGAGGCGGCCGAGAGGCCCGCCGGCGAGCCTGCCGCCACCGTCTCGCCCTCCGCCGCCGATCCGGCCGCGGCCGAGGGAGCGACGCGCAGCTGGGACCTGCAGGCGAGCGGGGAGGGCACCGCGCTGGTCTTCCCGGCCGGCGGCCCGGAAAACGCGAGCCCGGCGGTGCGGCTGTTCTGCCCGGCTGGCACCGGCACGATCCTCGTCAACGTCCCCGGCTTCCGCCCGGTCGGCAGCGAGGAGCGGATGACCTTCGGCACCGGGGGCGAGGCGCACACGCTCGTCGCCGACACCCGGGGGGACCGCGAGCGCGGAGGGGTCAGCGGCACCGGCCCGGTGCCCAGCAACCTCGCGGCGCTGCTCGGCGGGACAGTTTCGGTCAATTACGGCGCGCAGGACGCCGGCCCGTTCCCCGCGCCCGCGGCGGGCCTCGTGCGCAGCTTCGTGACGGCGTGCAACGACGGCGCCGCCACTCCCTCGCCCGCGCCCACCGCGAAACCGACAAATGTCAGCGCCTGCCTGATCCAGGGCGACGAGCGCCTCACCAATCCGCCGCTGCGCGCGATCGGCACCGAGCCGTTCTGGGGCGCGGCGGTAGAGGGCCGCTGCGTGACCTACTCGCACCCGGAGGACCAGCAGGGCACCCGCGTGTGGACCCGCTACACGCCGGGCGCCGGGGGGGGCGGCACCTGGCGCGGCGCGCTCGAAGGCAAGCCCTTCGTCCTCACCGCGCGGCCAGAGGCCGGCTGCTCCGACGGCATGAGCGACAACCGCTACCCCCTCGCGGTCGACCTGACCGTCGGCGGCGAGGAGCGGCGGGGGTGTGCGGAGAGGCGGTGAGGCGGTGAGGGGCTCATCCCCCGTAGCGAGCGAAAAATATCGCTCTGCAAGTCAGGTCACATTATAGCCACGCCAATCTCGCGGGAACTGAGGAGGGTAGGGTGCCCAAGTTAAAAGAAGTGTTCGGAATTTCGTCCTCAGTTCCGACCTACACATATGTTGACCGGCAAGGTTTGGACGGACGCTTCGCTTACCTCTTGGAGACGGACCGCCACATCGTGATCTATGGGTTCCAAGCAGGGCAAGACTAGCCTGCGACGAAAGCAACTCCCAGAGACCGATTGCGTGGTCGTCCCTTGCCGACCCGACTTCACAGTTGAAAGCATATACGGGGAAATCCGCCGCCAGCTTGGGGCTACCGAATTTATTGAGCAACGAACTATGCATGCGCTTGAGGGCGCTGCAAAAGTGGAAGCTACGGGGAAAGCGGGAATACCGTTCTTCACGGAAGCCGAAGCTGGCGGAGGTATCGAGGGAAAGCTGGGGCGAGAGTCCGAAGAGACGCACAAACCCGCCTCGAACGCTGAATCGCTAGTCTATCTGGCGGGATTAATTAAGGATTCCGGCAAGCGCATAGTCATCGAAGACTTTCACTATCTCTCAGAAGATGAGCGGAGGCGTCTAGCCTTTGATATGAAGGCGCTGTGGGACTCATCAGTGTTCTTAATAGTCATAGGTGTTTGGGCGGAACATAATCTACTTAAATTATATAATAACGACTTAGACGGTCGCGTTGAAGAGATCGATATTCAGTGGAGCAAGGATGACTTAGCTTTAGTCATAAACAAGGGTGAAGAGGCACTCAATATAGAATTCCATGCGTCATTAAGAGATGCTTTTCTTGAAGATGCAAGTGGCAGTGTGGGACTTCTACAAAGGTTGCTTGAAGAAGCTTGTCTTGTGAGCGCAGTGTACGAGGATCAAAGGGACCTGCTGCGCATTGATGACCTCTCCATCGCGGATAAGGCGCGGCAAAAAATATGTACAGGTCAAGAAAATCGGTATCACGGATTCGTCGAGATAGTTGGAAAGGGTTTCAAGGATCCCGAGAGAACGAAGCTCAAGATGTACTACCATCTAGTCAGAGTGTGCATCGAGGCAACAGATGAGGAGCTTCTTAGGGGATTGGATCGTCAGGTAATCTTGTCACGAATACAGGCCCATGAACCTGAAGCAAATCTGTCGGTTTTATCTGCGGCTCTAAGTCGTCTAAACAGGCTTCAGGCTGAGCGCAGGATTTCTCCGCCCGTACTAGTCTACAACAGTATAGCTAGGAAGGTGGCGCTAGTGGATCGAGAGCTTCTATTCTTCCGAAAATACTCACAGAGTCAGTGGCCTTGGGAGCGACCGGAATATGCGGAGGATATGGAGCAGTTGGAATTCGAGGACCCGGTGCCGGAACCCGGCGAATAGCTTCTAGGCCGCTTTTTCGCTAGCTCCAGCAGGCACGAGCTTCTCAACCAGCCGCTTCAACTCCGCCGGCGTCGTGTGCCCCGCGACGACCTCGTGATACCCGATCCCGGCCTTGCGCAGCGCTTCCTTCTTGACCGCGTCGCGCGCGCCGACCTCGCGGTTGGCGACCTGTTCGCGTCCAACTTCGCGATGCGCAAGCTGTCGTGGATCTACTTCTCCGGCACGCTCGACGCCGCGATCTGGGGCTGCGAGCTGGCCAAAGGCGAAGGCCGCGAGCGCATCTACCTCGTCGAGCCGACCGGCGCCCTGAGGATCGTTCGTCCTGAGCTTGTCGAAGGACCCGGTTCCACACTCGCCCCGTCGCACCGGCCGGACCCGCCCGCCGGCCCGGACGTTGCCCCTCGTATGACCCGATCGCCCCTCCTCCTCGCCGCTCCCGCCCTCGCGCTCGCCGCATGCGGCAGCCAACCCGCCGC
>JAEZCZ010000009.1 GCA_023433305.1 Pseudomonadota bacterium
GGTCCCGCGCGCCCGCACCACCTCGCCCATCACCGGGTCGACCGGGCCGACATAATAGATCGCCCGCCCCCTGAAGCTCACCGGCAGGTCTTCGCCGCGGCTCAGCATGTCGTTGATGCGTTTGTGCGCGGCATCGCGTCCGGTCAGCATGGCGCCGTTCAGGAGCAAGCGGTCCCCCGCCTTCCAGCTTTGCACTTCCTCGGGCGTCAGCTTGTCGAGATCGACCCGCTTAGCTGCACTGTCGGGCGTCCAGGCCACCTTGGGCCAGGCTTCGAGGTCGGGCACCGGTATATAGCTGGGGCCCGAGCCGTCGAGCGTGAAATGCGCGTGGCGCGTGGCGGCACAGTTGGGAATCATCGCGACGGGCTTGCCCGCGGCGTGGCACGGCCAGTCGAGGATTTTAACGTCGAGCACGGTCGCAAGGCCGCCGAGGCCCTGCGCCCCGATACCGAGCGCGTTGACCTTGTCGAAGATCTCGATCCGCAATGCTTCGAGGTCGCTTTGTGAGCCGCGCGCCTTGAGCTGGCCCATGTCGATGGGATCCATCAGGCTCATCTTGGCGAGCTTGACCGCGTGTTCCGCCGTACCGCCGATGCCGATCCCGAGCATTCCCGGCGGGCACCAGCCGGCGCCCATCTGCGGGACCATCTCAAGGACCCAATCGACGATGTTGTCGCTGGGATTCATCATCTTGAACTTGGACTTGTTCTCGCTGCCGCCCCCTTTGGCGGCGACATCGATCGAGACGGTCCGACCAGGGACCATCTCCACCGAGAGCACGCACGGCGTGTTGTCGCGCGTGTTGCGGCGGGTGAAAGCCGGGTCGGCGAGTATCGAGGCGCGTAGCTTGTTCTCGGGATGATTGTAGGCGCGGCGGACGCCTTCATCGACGACCTCCTGCAGCGACAGGGCGGATTCCAGGCGGCACTGCTGCCCCCACTTCACGAAGACATTGACGATCCCCGTGTCCTGGCAGATCGGGCGGTGGCCTTCGGCGCACATGCGGCTGTTGGTGAGGATCTGCGCGATCGCGTCCTTGGCGGCCGCGCCTTGCTCCGCCTCGTAAGCTTCGCCGAGTGCGCGGATGTAGTCCATCGGATGGTAGTAGGAGATGTACTGCAAGGCGTCGGCGACGCTTTCGATCAGGTCCTGCTCCCGGATCGTCACCATGTCGCTCATCGAAGCTGCACTCCCTTCCGTCGATGCGCGCCCCATAGGCGCGCGGCCGCCCTATGGTCAAAGCCCCTCACGATGCCATGTTGGCGACCAGTTGCGACAATCCCGGCCATTGCCCGAGCCTTTTGCAGGCCCTAAGGCACGCCGGCTTAAGCGAGACGAGACCGAACAGTGACGATCGTGGAAGACCGGCCCTTCGCCGGACATGAGGCCGACCAGCTCAACGCGGCGCGCAAGGCGATGGTCGACAGCCAATTGCGCACCAGCGGCGTCAACGCCGACTGGGCTCTGCGCCGCATGGGCGCCGTGGAACGCGAGCGCTTCGTGCCCGATCATGCGCGCGACTTCGCCTACATCGACCGCGCGATTGCGCTGGGCAATGGGCGGCATCTTGCCGCGCCGGTGGTTCAGGGAATGATGCTGCAGGAAGCGCGCCCCGCGCCCGAGGACAAGGCGCTGCTCGTCGATGGCGGCAGCGGCTATCTGGCCGAGCTGCTGCGCCCGCTGGTGGGATCGCTCGAGGTGATCGGCCCCGAGGAAGCGGTAACCAAGTCTCCGCGCAAGGCCGGCGATGTGACATTGCTGATGATCGACGGCGCGATCGAGGAGCTGCCCGAAGCGTTGGTGCGGCGCCTCGCGGAGGATGCCCGCGTGGTGACGGGGCTGATGCGTAACGGCCTTTCGCGGCTCGCCATCGGACGCAAGGCCGCCGGGCAGGTAGCGCTGCTTCCGCTCGCGGAGCTCGGCATTCCCGCGCTTCCCGAGTTCGCCGCGCCGAAAGGGTGGAGCTTCTGACATGAGGTGGAGGGGGTCTGCTCTGCTCGCGACCGTCGCAGCCTGCCTGGCGGCTGCGCCCGCGCTGTCGCAGACGATCGACGACGGCCAAGCCAACACCCTCAAGGAAGCGCTCGCCAAGGCTTACGACGACAACCCCACGCTCGAGGCCGCCCGCGCCAATCAGCGCGCGACCGACGCCAACGTGCCGATCGAGCGAGCCGACATGCTACCGTCGTTGAATGGGCAGGCGACCCTGACCGAGTTCCTCAAGCAGGCGCAAAGCTCTTTCACGTCGCCCGACCGATCGGTGAGCGGACAGCTCAGCCTGACCATCCCGGTTTATTCGGGCGGTGGCAACGTGGCGGGGCTTCGTGCCGCGGAAACGCGCGTGCTTGCCGGCCGCGCCGACCTGCGCGGCAGCGAGAGCGCATTGTTCAGCCAAGTGGTCGCGGCTTACATGGACGTGATCCAGAACGAGGCCCTAGTCGGGCTTGCGGCGAACAACGTCGATGTTCTCACCACCAATCTCCAGGCGACCAGCGACCGGTTCGAGATCGGCGATCTGACCCGCACCGACGTTGCCCAGTCGGAAGCGCGGCTGGCGCTGGCGCGCGGCGACTTGCGCACGGCCCAGTCCAACCTGATCCGCGCGCGCGAAACCTTCATCGCGCTGGTCGGCGCCGCGCCCGGCGAGCTCGCCCCTCCCCCACCGCTCCCCGGCTTGCCGCAGGATGTCGAGAACGCGGTCGGCGTTGCCTTGCAGGACAACCCGGACCTGATCGGAGCGCAGGAGCGGGCGCGCGCCGCCGGGTTCGACATACGCACCGCAGCTGCCAGCCGCCTCCCTCGCGTCGAGGTCTTCACCAGCGGCGGCGCCACCGACTACCTTGGCACGCTCGGCGGCGTACCGGGCCAGCCCGCCCCGACGCAATTCCAGACATCCGCGCAGGCCGGAGTGCGGGCGACGATCCCGCTTTTCCAGGGCGGCCGCCCTGCGGCCCAGGTGCGCCAGGCACAGGCCCGGTCAGCCGCGGCGCTCGAAACCGTCGTCGCCACCGAGCGTGACGTGATCTCCACCGTGCGCACCGCTTTCGCCAATTGGCAGGCCTCCAACGCCATCATCGAATCGAACCAGGCCGCGGTCGCCGCCGCCGAGCTGAGCCTGGAGGGCGTTCGCGCCGAGAACACCGTGGGCAATCGCACGATCCTCGACATCCTCGACGCGCAGCAGGAGCTCTTTCGAGCGCAAGTCCAGCTCGTGACGGCCCGCCGCAATGCCTATGTCGCCGGCTTCAACCTGCTGGCCGCGATGGGCCACGCGGAGGCGCGCGACTTGGGCCTCGAGGAATTCGGCCCGCTCTACGACCCGACCGAGAACTACGACCGGATCCGCAACGATATCTGGGACTGGTCGAGCGATCCCGATCCGGTGACGCAATCGACCCGGACCGTTGACATCCCGCCGCAGGCTGCGGACATTCCCGAGCTGCAGACGGTCCGATAGCGGGGACACGCAGGGAATCGATGGGGGAAGCATGAGGCACGAAGGCGAACCCTCAGTCGAGGAAATCCTCGACTCGATCAAGAAGGTCATCGCGCGCGACAACCGCGAATCCCAGCAGATCGAGCGCCGGCGGCGGGAAAGCGCCGGAATCGTCTTCGCGCCTCTCGACCAACCCGCCGAAGCGGAACCCGACGAGGTGCTCGATCTCGGCGAGGCGCTGATCGAGGACGACCTGCCCGAGGACGATGGCCTGACCACCGAGACGGCGGCGCGCTCGATGCGCGACTCGCTGGCTGCGCTGGCGATGATTGCCGAGCCGGGCGCGCAGCCGCAGATCGTCCGGTCGGGCGAAACCTCGCTCGAGGGGCTGGTGCGCGACATGTTGCGTCCGATGTTGGCCGAATGGCTCGACCGGAACCTTCCCGAGATGGTCGAGCGGCTCGTGAAGGCGGAAATCGCCCGCATCGCCGGCAAGAAGGGCTGACGACGCGGCCGACAGCCCCCATCTTGGCTTGATGGAGACCGAAGACATCGCGCGGGCGCGCACGGCGTACGCCTTGATCGGCGGCGAGCGAATCGAGCGGCAGATCTTGTTGTGCGCGATGAGCGAAAAACAGAAATGCTGCTCGCGCGAGACCGGCGCCGCGGCCTGGAAGTTCCTCAAGCGGCGCTTGCGCGAGCTGGGCCTAGTCGGGCAGAAGCGTACCGGAGGAGGCGGCGTGCAGCGCACGAAGGCCGACTGCCTGCAGATTTGCGTGGCCGGGCCCATCGCCGTCGTCTGGCCGGAGGGTGTGTGGTACCATTCGTGCACCGAACCGGTGCTCGAGCGTATCCTCCAGGAGCATCTGATCGGCGGCGTACCCGTCGAGGATTATCGCCTGCGACCGCCCGCCGACCACGCGAACGACAGCTCGGTTCAGCCCGAACCTTCGGAAGGCGCGCCCGGCTGAGCGCCTTCGAATTTGGCGAAGCGCCTGTTTCATGGCATGTTGTCCCGACGAGATAGGGGAGAGTCGATATGACGATTGCCCGTTTGATGGCCGGACGAGAGCAGCACATCGTCCGCTGCTCGTCGCAGGAGTCGGTTCGCGATGCGGCCGAGCGGCTCGCCGACAATCGCATCGGCGCCATGCCCGTGCTCGAGGATGGTCGGGTGATCGGGATCTTTTCCGAGCGCGACCTGCTCTACTGCATTGCCGAGCATGGAGACGGCGCGCTGGACCTGCTCGTCGGCGAGGTGATGACCGCGCCGCCGATCACCGCCGAGCCGAGCTCGACCGTGCGCGATGCGCTCGAGGTGATGACCTTGCGGCGAATCCGCCACCTGCCGGTGCTCGACGGCGGCGAGCTAGTGGCCTTCGTATCGATCGGCGACCTGGTGAAGAACCGGCTCGAGCGCGTCGAGCAAGAGGCGAGCGTGATGCGCGAGTACATCCGCACCGCTTGAGCGGGAGGGGTTCGGCCCCTACATGGAGCGCATGGCTCAAGCGCTCACCCTTACCGAAGCGGCCGCGACCCGCGTCGGCGCGATCGCGCGCAAGCAAGGCCGCCCGGCCATCCTGCGCCTCTCGGTCGAAGGCGGCGGCTGTTCCGGTTTCCAGTACAAGTTCGACCTGGCCGACGCGGCGGAGGCCGAGGACGCGGTGAGCGAAACGGGCGGCGTAAAGCTGGTGATCGATCCGATGAGCCTCGAGCTGGTCGAGGGCAGCACGGTCGATTTCGTCGAATCACTTGGCGGCGCGGCCTTCAAGGTCGAGAATCCGAACGCCGCCGCGGGTTGCGGTTGCGGTTCCAGCTTCGGCATCTAGAACCCACCGGATGCGGATTGCATCCTTCAACATCAACGGCACCAAGGCGCGCTTGCCGCGGCTGATCGAATGGCTCGAGGAGCGACGGCCTGCCGTCGCCTGCCTCCAGGAGATCAAGTGCGCCGACGATGCATTCCCGGCCGCGGAGTTCGAGAAGATCGGCTATCGCGCGATCTGGCACGGGCAGAAGGGCTTCAACGGCGTCGCCATCCTCGCCGACGGGGTCGAGCCGGTCGAAGCCACGCGCGGGCTGCCGGGCGACCCGGAAGACGTCCAGTCGCGCTATATCGAGGCGGACGTGGCGGGCGTACGCGTGGTCAACCTCTACCTCCCCAACGGCAATCCTCAACCCGGGCCCAAGTTCGACTACAAGATCGCCTGGATGGAGCGCCTGCGGGCGCGGCTATGCGAGTTGCTCGAAGCCGAGCTGCCCACGGTGGTGGTGGGCGACTTCAACGTCATCCCCGAGGACAAGGACACCTTCTCGGTGCGCGCGATGCAGCACGACGCGCTGATGCAGCCCGCCTCGCGCGACGCCTATCGCCGCATTCTCAACGACGGCTGGACCGACGCGATCGACACGCTCAACCCGCGCGGCGGGGTGTGGACGTTCTGGGATTACCAGGCCGGCGCCTGGCAGCGCGACCATGGCTTTCGCATCGATCACCTGCTGCTATCGCCGCAAGCCGCCGATCGCCTCAGGGCCGCGGGCGTCGACAAGGAATTCCGGGGCCGCGAGAAGGCGAGCGACCACGCGCCGGTGTGGGTGGAACTCGCCGATCAGCGATAAAACACGTGCGTGTCGATGCGCGCGACCTGCGTCTTGCGCCGCGACCAGCCCGGGTTGACGTAGCTGGCGTGGAAGTAGAGCGCGTCGCCGACTTCGCTGTCCCACAAGTCCTGGTGGGCAATCTTGGCGATCGCCTTGGCACGCAGCCAGGCGCGCGAGCTTTCGTCGGCCGCGGGGATGCGGCCGTTGCGCACGAATGAGAATTGCGCGCGCTGGGTGACGACCGAGCAGTAGTCGCGCGGATAGAGGCCTGACGCGGCGCGGTTGATGATCACCCGCGCCACGGCGAGCTGGCCCGTCAGCGGCTCACCCCGCGATTCAAAATAGACCGCCTGCGCGAGGCACCGCAGGTCCTGCGGCAACCGCTCCGCGACGGGCATGTCCCCGACCAGCTCATGCAGCGAGGTCGCTTGGTCGACGCGGGCTTCGAGCGCTTCTTCGGTGGGGAGGGGCTGCACCACTTCCTGGGCGACGAAACGGGGAGCGTCCGGCTCCGGCATCGTTTCGACTGCGGGGGCTTGCGCCGCGGCGCCCTGATCCTGGGCCCATGCGCCAGCTTCGGCGCCGAAAAGCGTAACAAACAGAATGACGGCCGGAGCGAGCGCCCCGACACGAGCGAAAGGAAACTTCATCGATCCCGTAACTCTAGGCGGCGAGCGCCCCGTCGCAGGTCTGGGGTCGCGGGCTGACTACCAACCCGCTTTCAGCGTGACCCGTCCATCTGGCCTGCCGGCCGCCCTCCGTCTGCGCGCTGGCTCGTCCGGCCTGAATGCCGCGTCACGAACCGCCTGCGCTGTTGGAAGTTGCGCGGCCAAATAACCGCGCGCCCGGATTGGTCAACCATGGGTTCCCGGTGAATCGATGAACCGTTCCCCATCTGGGACATCCAGTTCCACGATCCAGAGATCGGGATCCTGCGCTTTGCGCCTGTCGCAGTATTCCCAAAACTCTTGTTGGTTTTCAAGGCTTTGCGATTTTGCGGGGCGCCAGGCGCGACGACCACCAGGCTGCGGCATGCGTTCGAATGCTACGGCAGGGTGGCCCGGTGCGCAACAAACGACAAGCAGCGTCCCGGCATGGCGTTCGCCTTTCGCCAGCACTGTCGCGAACCCCCCCGCCGCCTCGACCGCGCGAATCAGCCCGGTCACTTCAATGTGCGCGGGCAATCGCGCGTCCGGCGAATCAGTCACCGGCGCAATATCCCGGCAAGCCGGCGAGCGCGATGTGCGAGCGCATGAAGGTTCCGGTGCCGCGGCCGATCTCGTCCCCCTCGGCGTCGATCAGGCGGGATTCGGCGACGAACACGCGCCTGCGCCCACTGACCCAATGCCCCTCGGCAACGACTTCGCCGGTCCTGATCGGCTTGGTGAAGTGGAGATTGAACGCCGTGGTCAGCAGGAAACGATCGCTGACCATCGAATTCGCGGCATAGAAGGCCGCGTCGTCCAGCATCTTGAAATAGACCGTGCCGTGCGCCGCGCCGGCGGCATGATGGACACGCTCATCGACCAAGAACCGGATGCGCGATTTGCCCTCGGCGACGATCTCTAGCCGCGATTCGAACAGCGCGTTGACCGGGGCCGAGGCATAAAGGGCCTCGAGCGCCCGATAATGCACGGCCGCGCCGTCTCCGCCGCCCCCCCAGCTCGGGTCAGGCGGCGTCGCGGTCCGTGGCATTGGTCAGCAGGCCGTAGAGCGCTTCCGTGTCTGGCGCGTCGCTCAGGGCTTCGTGCACCCGATCGTCGCGCATCAGCCGCGAAATCGCGGCCAGCGCGTGGAGATGGGTGGCCCCACTGTTTTCGGGCGAGAGCAGCCCGAACACGAGATCGACAGGCAAACCGTCGGCCGACGCGAAGTCGGCCGGTTGGCGCAACTTGAGCAGCACCGCGACCGGGCGCTGCAGGCCGCCGATGCGCGCGTGCGGAATGGCGACGCCGCGGCCGAAGCCTGTGCTGCCGAGGCGCTCGCGCTCGTCGAGCAGATCGAGGACCTCGCCCGCGTCGAGGCCATAGCTCTCCGCAAAAGCCCGGCTCAGGTGTTCGAGAATGGCATGCTTGTCGGAGGCGTCGATGATGGCGACCGCCTCCGGCTTGATCGAAAACAGGGGACTCATGTCTCTGATTCTCTGACTCACATCACTGGCTTTTTGTGGCATGCACGAATTAAGGGCCAGCACCTGGCCGTCAACGTTTTCAACGAGATGACTGGCTTCGATTGCGGCCGACCGTCCACGCAACGAGCGGTCTCAGGAAGGCTCGACCCAACCGATCGAGCCATCGTCGCGGCGGTAAACCATATTGTGTCGCCCGGTGCCAGCATTTTTGAAGAACAGGGCGTTGGTGTTGCGCAAGTCGAGCATCATCACCGCGTCCGAAACGCTGACGTGGGGAATGTCCACGCGCGTCTCCGCGATCACCGGCGGGGCTTCGGTCACTTCTTCGGCCTCGGTCTCTTCTCCCGCGAAAATCGTGTAGGCCGCTTCTTCCTCGGCCACGGCGTGCTGCGCCTGCTCATGCCGGTCCTTGAGCCGGCGCTTGTAGCGGCGAAGTTGCTTCTCGATCTTGTCCGAGGCCTGATCGAAGGCTTGGTGCGCGTCTTGCGCCTGGCCGCGGCTCTTGAGCACGAGACCTTGATTGGCGTGAAGCACGATGTCGCAGGCGAAGGCGTTGTTGGGCGCCTTTCCGAAAGTCACCTGCGAGGAGATGGCGCGGCTGAAATACTTTTCGCTGATCCCATTGAGACGTTCTGACGCATGATCCTGCAAGGCCGCACCGGTTTCGATCTGGTGGCCTGACACGCGGATATCCATGGTCGGGGGTACTCCTTCTGTTGTCGACCCTCCCGAGGCGTTCGTCCGGGAAAGACTCAACGCGCCCAGAGTGCTGAGTCCAACGTTTCCAGGAAGGCTTTGTGCCGCGCAAGCTCTTCCGGACTCGCCGAATGTGGGCGCGGCGCGCGGAATTCGCGCCGGCGTGGCCGAAATGCCGCCACCTCGATCGTCGCCGAGCCCGAATCCGCAGCCAGGGCGAGCCCGATCTGCCGGCCGCCGGTCAGCTCGACATAGACTTGCGCGAGCAGTTCGGCGTCGAGCAGCGCGCCGTGCAACACGCGGTGGCTGCGATCGATCCCATAGCGCACGCAAAGCGCGTCGAGCGAATGTTTCGCGCCCGGATGGCGCCGGCGCGCGAGCAGCAGCGTGTCGATCATGCGATCGACCACCACTTCCGGGTGCCCGCAACAACCGAACTCGTAATTGAGAAAGCCGAAATCGAACTGCGCGTTGTGCGCCACGAGCGGCGAATCCTCGAGGAAATCGATCAGTTCGAGCGCGTGCTCATGGAAGCACTTCTTGTCGGCGAGAAAGGCGTCGGAGAGTCCGTGAACCTGCTCGGCCGCGAGCGGCATCGAGCGCTGCGGATTGAAGTAGGCGTGGAAGGTGCGGCCGGTCGGCACGCGGTTGACCAGCTCGATGCAGCCGATCTCGACCATCCGGTCGCCGCTCTGCGGGTCGAGCCCGGTAGTTTCGGTGTCGAACACGATCTCGCGCATTGCTGAATCTATCGGCCGGGGCCTTCGGTCTGGCAAGCACGAGACCTCAGCTTGTCCACGAGGGCTCTCACGGCTGCGCGCGTCTCCGCCACGCTCGTCCCGGTATCGATGACGTGGTCGGCCCGCGCGCGTTTCTCCGCATCGGGCATCTGCAACTCGAGAATGCTGGCAAATCGCTCGGACGTCATCCCCGGGCGGGCAAGGACGCGCTTACGCTGCGTTTCAGCCGGAGCGGACACCACCAGGACGGCGTCGACTTCCTCCACGCCGCCTTTCTCGAACAGCAGCGGAATGTCGAACACGACCAGCGCTTCGCCCGCGTGCTCGAGCAGGAAGGCTTGCCGCGCGGCCAGAACCGCAGGATGGACGATGGCCTCGAGCCGCGCGAGCGCCTGCGGATCGCTGAAGACCGCCTCGCCGAGCTTGTCGCGCTCGACGCCGTCCGGCCCGGTGCTGCCCGGAAAAGCCGCCTCAATCGGGCCGACCAAGGCGCCGCCGCGGCCTTGCAGGCGCCGGACGATGGCATCGGCATCGAAGACCGGGACGCCTAGTTCGGCGAACATCCCGGCGACGGTCGACTTGCCCATCCCGATCGAGCCAGTGAGCCCGAGGATGAGCGGCCGACTCATGCCGCCAGCCGCGAGCGCAGCTCGCGGTCGCCATCGTCGCGCGGGGGGGCGGCTCCAAAGAACCGCTCGAAGGCGACCGCCGCCTGGCCGATCAACATTGCCAGGCCGTCCACAGTCCGGAAGCCGGCAGCACGGGCAGCCTGCAACAACGGCGTGTCGACCGGGTGGGTGACGATATCGTACACAACGCTGCCCGGCGGCGCGTGGCTGAAGTCGAAAAGCAACGGGGGCTGGCCCGCCATCCCGAGCGGGCTGGCGTTGACGATCAGGTCGAGGCAGCCGGTGCGGTCGTCGAATGGGAAATCGGTCAGGTCTGCAAAGTGGCCGAGTTCGATGGCGTGGTGCTCGCCGCCCGGGGCGAGTTCGTCGAGCAGAGCGCGGGCCTTGGCTGGATCGCGCCCTGCCAGCACGACCACGAAGTTTTCCGCGGCAAGCGCTGCGACAATCGCCCGCGCCGCGCCGCCGGTTCCCAGCACCCGCGCCATGCGGAACAAGTGCTCCCGATCGAGCAGGGGCCGCAGCGGCTCGAGAAAGCCGGGTGCATCGGTATTGAAGCCCGTCAGGGTTCCGTCGCGCTCGCGGACGATGGTGTTCACCGCGCCGATCCGATCGGCGAGCGGTTCGAGCCGGTCGAGATGCGCCATCACCGCCTGCTTATGCGGCATGGTCACGTTGCACCCGCGCCAATCGGAATCCGCACGTCGCGCGGCAAGATATTCCGCAACGTCGTCGGAACCCACCAAGCGTGCGCGATACTCGCCCTCGATATCGAGTTTCCGAAGCCAGAAATCGTGAATCGCGGGAGACTTCGACTGCGCGATCGGGTCGCCGATCACTTCGGCATAAGGCCTGCTCACGCCGGCAGTTTCCCGAATTCACGCAGCGCGCCGAGCACGGGCAGAAGCGGCATGCCGAGCACGGTGAACATGTCGCCTTCGATGCTTTCGAACAGTTGCGGGCCAAGCGCTTCGATGCGGAACACGCCGACGCACTGGCTGACCTCGGGCCACTCTGCGGTGAGGTAAGCTTCGATAAAGTCATCAGACAGCTCGCGTACTTTGAGCGCGGCCTTGGCGACGTGGCTCCATTCGATTCGACCGTCGAGTGCGAGCGCGGCGGCGGAATGTAACTCCATCGTCTTGCCGGTGAAGAAATGCAGATGCTCGACCGCCTGGGCGCGGCTGGCCGGCTTGTCGAATCGGCGCCCCCCAACCGAGACGACCGAATCGCTGCCGAGTACGGGCCGCCCGCCTCCGTCCACGGAAAGAGCCTTGGCTTCGGCCAGTGCGCGCGCGATCTCGCCCGGCCCGGAGCCTTCCATCCGCGCCTCGAGCGCGCGCTCGTCGATCGCCGCCGGCCGCACTTCGAACTCGACTCCGGCGGCGCCGAGCATGGTGCGGCGCGAGGCACTCTTGGAAGCGAGCACTATCATATCGGTTTCGGCCCCACTTCGGCGAGCACCGGCTGGGCCCGCCTTTCGTTGTACAATTTGATCACCGCCGCAGCGGTCTCCTCGATCGAGCGACGCGTGACGTCGATGACCGGCCAACCATTGTCAGAGAAGATGCGCCGCGCGAAGGCCACTTCCTCCTCGACGCGCTCTTCGTCGACGTAAGCGGTCTCGGTCGTCTCGTTGAGCGAAAGCAGCCGATTGCGGCGAATTTCGATCAGCCGGCGCGGTGCGGTCGTGAGCCCGATGACAAGCGGGTTGCGGAGCTGAAACAGCGAGGCCGGGGGCGGGCTTTCCATCACCAGCGGGATGTTGGCGACCTTGTACCCGCGATTGGCAAGATAGATGCTGGTCGGCGTCTTCGAGCTGCGCGAGACTCCGGCCAGGACGATGTCGGCCTGCTCCCAGTTCTCCCAGCCGATGCCGTCGTCGTGCGCGATGGTGAACTGGATCGCATCGACCCGGGCGAAATAGGCTTCGTCCATCATGTGCTGGCGCCCAGGCCTGGCCTTGGCCTGCACGCCGAGCCGGTCCTCGAGCGCGAAAGTCACACTGTCGAGCGGGGCCACGTGCGGCAAGCCGAGCGCGCGGCAGCGCTCCTCGAGCCGGCACCGCGTCTCGTCGTTGACCAGCGTGTAGAGCACCAGTCCCGGGTTGCTCGCGAGATCCTCGACAATCCGGTCGAGATGCTGGAGCGAGCGGACCATGGGCCAGAAATGGCGGATCACCTCGGCATCATCGAACTGGGCGAGCGCCGCTTTGGCTACCATCTCGAGCGTTTCGCCGGTCGAGTCCGACAGAAGGTGGAGGTGCAGGAGGGTCATGTGGACAAGGCCCGGCATAAACCACGGGAGACGGTGCCGGACAAGTTCGGGACGGGGATTCACCCCCGCTGCCAGCCGATTCGCGCGCCATCGCGCCAACAGGAGCGTGAGGCTATCGACAGTTTGGGGATAGCGGGGAGAACATTGCCTTGACGCGAGCCGCTGCGGATTCGCCGGCCCGCCACGCACTGGCCAGCACGGGAGAAATCGGGCAAGGCGCCGCTCTCCCCACAATTCACAGGACCAACAGAGTCCTGAATCCTATCTAAATATCATTATTTATTGGACTGGACTGACGAGATGCCCGGCCTTCTCCTCGAAACCCTGAAGGGAAATCGCGGTTCCCGGCAACCGATCTGGCTGATGCGCCAGGCAGGGCGTTACCTTCCCGAGTACCGTGCCTTGCGCGCCGAGAAGGGTGGATTCCTCGAGCTCGTGCACGACAGCGAAGCGGCGGCCGAGGTCACGCTCCAGCCGGTACGGCGCTTCGGGTTCGATGGCGCGATCCTGTTTTCGGACATCCTGGTGATCCCGCACGCGCTGGGGCAGGATCTCGCTTTCCTCGAGGGCGAGGGTCCGCATCTCTCCCCGCGTTTGACCGATGTCGCGCTGGAATCGTTGCAGCGCGCGCCCGAGCGGCTTGATCCGATCTATCGGACGGTACGGCTGGTCCGCGAGCAACTCGACCCCGAAACGACGCTGCTCGGCTTTGCGGGCAGCCCCTGGACCGTGGCGACCTACATGATCGCGGGACAAGGCAGCCGCGACCACCAGGCCGCGCGGCTGATGGCCTATCGCGATCCGGGTGCGCTCCAGGCCGTCCTCAATGCGATCGTCTCGGCAAGCGTCGATTACCTTGCGGGCCAGATCGAAGCCGGCGCCGAGGCGGTGCAGCTGTTCGACAGCTGGGCCGGCAGCCTCGCCCCCGCGGAGTTCGAACGCTGGGTGATCGCGCCCAATGCCGCCATCGTCGCGGCGCTCAAGGCGCGTCATCCCGCGGTGCCAGTGATCGGCTTTCCGAAAGGCTCGGGCGAGAAGCTGCCCGCTTATGCGCGCGAGACCGGGGTCGATGCGATCGGGCTCGACGAGACGATCGACCCGCTCTGGGCCGCGCGCGAGCTGCCCGCGGGCATGCCGGTGCAGGGCAACCTCGATCCGCTGCAGCTGCTGGCGGGCGGCGACGGGCTCGAGAGGGCCGCACGGCATATTCTCGATGCCTTTGCCGAGCGTCCGCATGTGTTCAACCTCGGCCACGGCATCGACAAGGACACGCCGATCGCGCACGTCGAGCGCCTGCTGGCGGTGGTTCGTGGATGACGGCGCACCGGCGGAAAGCTAAGCGGACTTGATGCAGGATGTGCTCTCGTTGACCTATTTCTGGCTCAAGGCCGGTCACATCATCTTCGTGATCTTCTGGATGGCCGGACTGTTCATGTTGCCCCGGTTGTTTGTGTATCACCAGGAATGCGAGCCCGGTTCAGCCGAGAACGCGCGCTGGATCGAGCGCGAGCAGAAGCTGCTCAAGATCATCCTCATGCCTTCGATCGTCGTGGTGTGGGCCCTCGGCATCGCGCTCGGGTTTTCGCTCGATGCCTGGAGCCAGCACTGGTTGCACGTGAAGCTCCTGCTGGTGCTCGGCCTCAGCGCATACCATGGCTACCTCGCAGCTTATGCGAAGAAGCTGGCCCGCGGCGAGCGGCCGCTTTCGGGCAAGCAGTTGCGGCTGCTCAACGAGGTGCCAGGCGTCGCGGTGGCGCTGATCGTCGTTCTCGTGGTGGTCAAACCGTTCTGAATCGCGACGAGCGGTTCGTCGCCAGGCCATTCGCGAATTGACGCGTTCCGGGCGACACCATATTTATCCGACCTCCGGCTGAGGCCGCCGTTCCGAGCGGCCGGGTCTGCTTTCTCCAAGCCCGAACGACCTGCCGGCTCCCACCTGATACTGGACTATCAAGATGCATTTGAAAGAACTCAAGAAAAGGGCGCCGGCCGATCTGGTCGCGATGGCCGAGGAATACGAAGTCGAAGGCGCGTCGACGATGCGCCGGCAGGACCTGATGTTCGCGATCCTCAAGGAAGTGGCCGAGGACGGCGAGGAGATCGTCGGCCAGGGCACGATCGAGGTGCTGCAGGACGGCTTCGGCTTCCTCCGCAGCCCCGAGGCGAACTACCTGGCCGGCCCCGACGATATCTACGTTTCGCCCAACCAGGTCCGCAAATGGGGCCTCAGGACTGGCGACACGGTCGAAGGCGAGATCCGCGCGCCGAAGGACGGCGAGCGCTACTTCGCGCTGACCAAGATCAGCACCGTCAATTACGACGACCCTGACGCGGTCCGCCACCGCACCAATTTCGACAACCTGACGCCGCTCTATCCCGACGAGCGGCTCAACCTCGATACCACCGACCCGACGGTGAAGGACAAGTCGGCCCGCGTGATCGACCTGATCAGCCCGCAGGGCAAAGGTCAGCGCGCGCTGATCGTGGCGCCGCCGCGCACGGGTAAGACGGTGCTGCTGCAGAACATCGCCAAGGCGATCACCGACAATCACCCCGAGGTGTTCCTGATCGTTCTCCTGGTCGACGAACGGCCCGAGGAGGTCACCGACATGCAGCGCAGCGTGAAGGGCGAGGTGATTTCCTCGACTTTCGACGAGCCTGCCAGCCGCCACGTCCAGGTCGCCGAAATGGTGATCGAGAAAGCCAAGCGCCTCGTCGAGCACAAGAAGGACGTTGTGATCCTGCTCGACTCGATTACCCGCCTCGGTCGCGCCTACAACACGGTTGTGCCGAGCTCGGGCAAGGTTCTGACCGGTGGTGTCGATGCCAACGCCCTGCAGCGCCCGAAGCGCTTCTTCGGCGCCGCGCGCAACATCGAGGAAGGCGGCAGTCTCTCGATCATCGCCACCGCGCTGATCGACACAGGTAGCCGCATGGACGAGGTCATCTTCGAAGAGTTCAAGGGCACGGGTAACAGCGAAATCGTCCTCGATCGCAAGGTCGCCGACAAGCGCATCTTCCCGGCGCTCGACGTCGGCAAGAGCGGCACCCGCAAGGAAGAGCTGCTGGTCGGCAAGGACCAGCTCTCCAAGATGTGGGTCCTGCGCCGCATCCTGATGCAGATGGGCACGGTCGACGCGATGGAGTTCCTCCTCGACAAGATGAAGGATTCCAAGAGTAACGAGGATTTCTTTGCGACGATGAACCAGTAGGCCTGATACAACCTGCCGGGGTGACCCGGCGGGTTGGCAGGGCTATCCTCCCGACTCGATCATACCGTTTCGGGAGAGGTTCGATGCGAAGCCTGATCATCGCCGCAGCTCTTGCGCTGGGCAGCATGAGCGCCTGTGCGCAGGCGCAGGAAGCCGGCGCTTCCTCAGTTCGCCAGGAGCGGTACGAGACCAAGGTGTTCCAGCTTCCCGCAGGGGCGCGACCTCACGATGCGGCGCCCGGCCGGCCGGGGGAGATCTGGTACACCGCGCAGCGGCAGGGCGCGCTCGGCATCATCGACATCGCGAGCGGCGAATACCGGCAAGTCCCGCTCGGTGAAGGCTCGGCGCCGCATGGCGTCGTGCTGGGGCCGGATGGCAAGGCGTGGATTACCGATGGCGGCCAGAACGCGATCGTCCGCTACGATCCGGAGAGCGAGGCGATCGATGTGTGGAAGTTGCCCGAGGACAGTGGCTATACCAACCTCAACACCGGCGCGTTCGACAGGGACGGCGTGCACTGGTTCACCGGCCAGACCGGCATTTATGGCAAGGTCGATTCATCGGGCCAGGTGACGGTGTGGAACGACCCGGAGGGACGTGGGCCCTACGGCATCGACGCCACCCCCGACGGCGAAATCTGGTACGTCTCGCTCGCCGGTAGCCACCTTGCCAAAGTCAACCGAGCCGACGGTTCGGTCGAGATGATCGAGCCGCCACATCAAAACGCCGGGCTGCGCCGCGTCTGGGCGGACTCTAAGGGCGATCTGTGGATCACGGGCTGGAACAGCGGCAAGCTCTACCGCTACCGCCCGGCCTCGGGCGAATGGAGCACCTTCGACCTGCCCGGCGAGAAGCCGCAGGCCTACGCGGTCTATGTCGATGAACGGGACGACGTCTGGGTGACCGATTTCGCGAGCAACAATACGCTGGTGTTCGATATCGCGAGCGAGAACTGGGTGGCGACGATCCCGGGCAGCGGGCCGAATGCGCAAGTTCGCCAGATTCTTGGCCGTGGAGGCGAGATCTACCTTCCCGAATCGGGCACCGACCGGCTCATGTTGGTGACGGCTTCGGAGTGAAGCGTGCGGCGCTGCTGTTTCTGTTAGCCGCGGCCTGCGCCCAGGCTGCCGAACCGGTGGCGGATTCTTCCATGCTTGCGGAGGGCAAGCGCGCCTATCAGAAGTGCTATTCGTGCCATTCGCTGGAAGGACCGGATCCGAGCACGCAAGGACCCTCGCTCAAGGGCGTGATCGGCCGCGAAGTGGCGGCTGAGGCTGGGTTTCCCTATTCTCCCGCGATGCGTGGCTACGGCGCGAAAGAAAGGCGATGGAGTCGCGAAGCGCTTGATGCCTTCATCGCAGACCCTCAGGCGGTGGTTCCGGGAAACGAGATGGGTTTCTTCGGTATCGCCGATGCCCAGGAGAGGCGGACGCTGATAGCTTATCTCGCGGCGAATTGAGCCGGGCGCGCCTCGCTACCCCAAATGCTCGGCGAAGAACGCGGCGGTGCGTTGGTCGGCGAGCTGGGCGCCTTCCTCGCTACGCCGTTCGCCGATCTCGGTGGCGAAGCCGTGGTCGAGCCCTGGATAGTCGTGCAACGTCACTTTGGGATGATCGTCGAGCCCTTCGTGCATTGCTGCCTGCGCTTCGGGTGGCACGAAATGATCCGTCCCCGCGAGGTGCAGCATGAGGGGGTTCGCAATCGCATGCTTCTCGCGCAAGAGGTCCGGGATTCCCACCGCGTAGTAGCCGACGCTGGCGTCGGCATCGGTGCGGGCCGCGACCATATAGGCAAGCCGACCGCCGAGACAGTAGCCGACCACGCCGACCTTTTCGACGCCGAGCGCGTCGCGGGCGTGACGGATCGTTGCCTCGATGTCCGCCACGCCCTGGTCCTGATCGAAGCGGCCCATGAGCCCGAGCGCCTGCTGGAATTCTGCCTCGATATCGGGGTTGAGATCGACGCCGGGCTCGATGCGCCAGAACAGGTCGGGGGCGAGGGCGAGGTATCCTTCGGCAGCGAGTCGATCGCACTTGCGGCGGATGCCGCCATTCACGCCGAAGATCTCCTGGATCACCACAACGGCCGCGCGTGGAGCGCCCGCCGGACGCGCGCAATACGCCGTGAATGTGCCCTCGCGTTCCAGGGTGGAAATGCGGACGGTGTCGCTCATATTAGTTCCTCCCGGCGCTGTTTGGCTTATAGCCATACGCCGCTCACCCCAGCGCGTTCCGCCCGGCGGGCGCGCGAGATGCGAAAGGGCTAGCCCGTGAAGGTCAACATCGAGATCGATTGCTCGCCGGAGGAGGCGCGCCGGTTCATGGGCCTGCCCGACGTGGAGAAGGCCAATGCGGTCTATGTCGACGCCTTCGCCAAGGCGATGCAGGGTGCCGGCAGTGTCGACAAGATGCAGGAATATGCCCAGCAGCTCGCTCCTATGGGGCAGATCGGCTTGAAAATGTTCCAGAATTTCGTCGAAGGGGCGCGCAAGGCGAACGAGCGCCCGGAGAAGGCCACCGAGCCCGAATAGAACCGCGCATGGACACGATCTTTGCGCTTTCGAGCGGGGCGCCGCCCGCGGGCATTGCGATCGTCCGCGTCAGCGGAGCGAACGCCGGCAAAGCGCTCGAAACCTTGAGTGGATCGATCCCGCAGCCGCGGAAGGCTGTGCGTGCCGCGTTGCGCGGCAACGACGGCGGGTTGCTCGATGAGGGGTTGGTCCTGTGGTTCCCCGGACCCAACACGGTGACTGGGGAGGATCTGGCCGAATTCCATCTCCACGGCGGGCGCGCGGTGGTAGCCGCGGTCCAGCGCGCGCTCGGTGGCCTTCCCGGCCTGCGCCGCGCCGAGCCCGGCGAATTCACACGCCGGGCGTTCGCCAACGGGCGGATCGACCTGGCTGAGGCCGAAGGGCTCGCGGATTTGCTGGCATCCGAGACCGAGATTCAACGCCGTGCGGCGATCGGCATGGCGGGCGGCGCTCTGTCACGGCATGTCGAGGCGTGGCGCGAGCGGTTGCTGCAACTCTCGGCCCAGCTCGAGGCGGCACTCGATTTCGAGGACGAAGCCGACGTGGCGCGCCTGCCGGCTTCTTTCGCACAGGCCGTCGGCGGCCTGAGCGACGAGCTGGCCGAGGCCTTGCAGGCGCCTTCGGCAGAAACCTTGCGCGAGGGTTTCCGGGTCGCCCTCGCGGGGCCGCCCAATGCAGGAAAGTCGACATTATTCAATGCGTTGGTTGAGAACGAAGCGGCGATTACCGCGCCACTAGCCGGCACGACACGTGATGTCCTCGAACGTCCCGTCGCGCTTGGCGGAATACCGTTCACTTTCGTTGACATGGCTGGCCTGCGCGACGACAGCGCCGATCCTGTGGAAGCCATCGGGATTGCACGCGCCGAGGCAGAGATAGCACGGGCCGATCTCGTGCTTTGGCTCGGAGCCGAAGGGGAAGGGCCCGCAGGGGCTTGGGAAGTCGATCCTCAGTGCGACCGGCCCGAGCATCTCGCAAAGGCAAACCCGCGCCACCGGCTCTCGGCGGTGACTGGCGAGAATCTCGATGAACTGAAACGCGCGTTGATTGCGGAAGCGCGGCAGGCCATGCCCAAGCCTGGCGAGACCGCGCTCAATTGCCGCCAGCGTGGACTGATCGAGCAAGCGACGGAGGCGCTCGAGGCGGCAAGGGGCGAGCATGATCCGCTACTTCTGGCAGAGGCCTTGCGCCAGGCGCGGGTCGCGTTCGACCGCCTGGTTGGTCGCAGTTCGACCGAAGATGTCCTCGATGCGTTGTTTGGGCGCTTTTGCATCGGCAAGTAGCGCGTTTCACGTGGAACGCTCGCCGGCTTTGACGGCGGATTCGCTCGGCTCTAGAGGCGCGATATGAGCGCGTTTGATATCCTCGTCATCGGCGGTGGCCATGCGGGCTGCGAGGCGGCAGCGGTCGCGGCGCGAATGGGCGCGCGGACTGCGTTGATCTCCTTCGACCTCGGCGCGATCGGCGCGATGAGCTGCAATCCCGCCATCGGCGGATTAGGTAAAGGGCATCTCGTTCGAGAGGTGGATGCCTTCGACGGTTTGATCGCAGCCGCGGCCGATGCGGCTGCGATCCATTACCGCATGCTCAATCGCTCGAAAGGGAGTGCGGTATGGGGACCGCGCGTGCAGGCCGATCGCGCGCTGTTCAAGGCAGCGGTTCAGCGCATGTTGAGAGCGCAGCCCAACCTCCAGATGAGCCAGGGCGAAGCGGCGGAGCTGGTCATCGAGGAAGGCCGGGTACGTGGCGTCGGGCTTGCCGACGGGACCAGGCTGGAAGCCCGCGCAGTGATTCTCTGCACCGGGACGTTCCTTGGCGGCACGCTGTTCCGCGGCGAGGAGCGGATGGTCGGTGGACGCATCGGCGAGGGGTCGGCGCAGAAGCTCGCCGAGCAATTGCGCGAAGCCGACTTGCCGATGGCCCGGCTCAAGACCGGAACGCCGCCCCGACTCGACGGGCGCACGATCGACTGGGCGCGGCTCGAGGAGCAACCCTCTGACAGCGATCCGTGGACGATGTCGGCGCTTACACCCGCGCGAGCCAATCCGCAGGTATTTTGTGCGATGACGCGCACCAATGAGCGCAGCCACGACGTAATCCGGGAAAATTTGCACCGTTCGCCCCTTTTCACGGGAGTTATAGGAGCGGCGGGTCCGCGCTATTGCCCGTCGATAGAGGACAAAATCCACCGGTTCGCCGATCGCGACGGCCACCAGGTATTCCTCGAACCCGAGGGTTTGCGAACACATCTCATCTATCCGAACGGAGTGAGTACTTCGTTGCCCGCAGACGTCCAGCTCGCCATGTTGCGCACGATGGATGGGCTCGAGCGGGTGAAGATCGAAGTGGCAGGCTACGCGGTCGAGTACGACCACATCGATCCGCGGGCACTCGGGCCGGACTTGCAGGTCCAGGCGCTTCCTGGGCTCTACTGCGCGGGGCAGATCAACGGCACCACCGGATACGAGGAGGCCGCGGCGCAGGGCCTGTTCGCGGGCATGCATGCCGCTGCGGCGGCGCTCGGGCGAGATCCGGCGCCGCTCGATCGGGCCAACAGTTACATGGCGGTGATGATCGATGACCTGACTCTCCACGGCGTGAGCGAGCCCTACCGCATGCTGACCGCGCGCGCGGAATATCGGCTCCGCCTAAGGGCGAACAACGCAGCGACCCGGTTGACGCCGCTGGCCATCGACGCCGGCTGCCTCGGCTTGGAGCGAAAAGCGTCATTTGAGGCGCGTCGAGCGCAACGCGGTGCATGGCGGGCGGCTCTGGAACGCGAGGTCGCGGGCGCGGAACTGCAAGCCGCCGGCCTGCCGATCCGCCGCGACGCTGGTCGAAAGTCGCTCGGCGAGTGGCTGCGCCACCCGGACGTCGCGATCGAGAATCTCTCGCCATGGCTCGACCCCGACTTCGATCCCGCCGCCGAGCTGGCAAGCGAGATCGCCGAAGACGCCGCCTATGCGCCCTATCTCGAGCGGCAGGAAAGCGAGCTGCGCGATTTGCGAGCGAGCGAGACGGTCTTGCTGGGGCCGGACTTTCCCTATTTGCGCGTACCAGGCCTCTCGAACGAAATGATCGAGCGACTTACCGGCGCTCGCCCGGCCAATCTGGCCGCGGCTGGCCGCGTGCGCGGGGTGACGCCCGCCGCGCTTGCCGCAGTGCTCGTTTATGCCCGGCGGGCGGCATGATCGCCGACGAGGCGCACGCGCGCCGATTTTGCGCGGAGAGAACCGACGCAGCCGGGTTGGCCCGCCTTGACCGTTTCGCGGCGATGCTCGTGGCTGAGAATGAACGCCAAAATCTGGTGTCGAATTCAAGCCTGGCATCGGTCTGGCAGCGTCATTTCGCCGACAGCCTGCAACTTCTCGATCATGTTCCACGTGGAACAGGCCCCTGGCTCGATTTGGGCAGCGGAGCCGGTTTCCCTGGACTGGTCATTGCGATTGCGCAGCCTGAGATCAAACTGATCCTCGTCGAATCGCGCAAGCGGCGCGTCGAGTGGTTGGCGCGGGCTGCCGATGAATTGAACCTCAACGAGTGCCGCGTGATCGGCACGCGGCTCGAAAGTGTGGATAGTTTCGAGGCGGCGGTCATCACCGCGCGCGCCTTCGCGCCGCTTGGTAAGCTGCTCGGTTTGTCCGTCCGCTTTTCCACACAGGCTACGGCTTGGGTGTTGCCCAAGGGACGGTCGGCGGCGCAAGAACTGTCCGAGCAGCCGCCCGCGATCCAGGAGATGTTCCACGTGGAACAGTCGCTAACCGATCCGGGCGGGGGCATTTTGGTAGGCAGAGGGGTGCCAAAGCTTCGATGATCCGGATCGCCATCGCCAACCAGAAGGGTGGGGTCGGCAAGACCACTACTGCCATCAACATCGCCACGGCCATGGCCGCCACGGGTTGGAGAACCCTGCTGGTCGACCTCGATCCGCAGGGGAACGCGTCCACCGGACTCGGCATATCGGCGGGGCAGCGCGAATGCTCCAGCTATGACTTGCTCGTGGACCAGATAGACATCGGCCGGTGCACGGTGCCAAGCTCTATCCCTGGCCTCGACGTCGTGCCGGCCACGGTCGACCTCAGTGGCGCCGAGATAGAACTGGTCAGTGTGGGAGAGCGTACGGGCCGCTTGCGGAGTGCGCTCAAGGGCCACCACGGGCACGACGTGTGCTTCATCGACTGTCCGCCATCGCTCGGCCTGCTCACGCTCAACGCGCTCACGGCGGCTGACACGCTGCTCGTTCCGCTGCAGTGCGAGTTCTTCGCGCTCGAGGGCTTGAGCCAGCTCTTGCAGACCGTCGAGCAGGTCCAGCAGCGCTTCAATTCCGATCTCGGCATCGTCGGGATCGTGTTGACGATGTTCGACCGGCGCAACCGGCTGACCGACCAGGTCGCCGACGATGTCCGCGAATGCCTGGGCAAGCTGGTGTTCGATTCGGTCATCCCGCGCAACGTCCGGCTTTCGGAGGCGCCGAGCCATGGTCTTCCCGCTCTGATCTACGATCACTCTTGCACCGGTAGCCGCGCTTACATGGCGCTCGCTCGCGAGTTGATCGGCCGACTGCCGAAGGAAAGGGTTGCCGCATGAGCACCGAAGACCGCACCGATTCGCGCACCCCGCCGAAGCGCGGCCTTGGCCGGGGTCTTGGGGCGTTGCTGGGCGAAGTCCGCCGCGAAGAACCGCTCGTAGCGCCGCATCCAGCTCAGCCTGAGGCAGGTGTCGAGAGCGCACCCGCCCGCCGTGACGGCCTCACGAGCTTGCCCGTCGCCGCGATCGAACCGCACCCTCAGCAGCCGCGCCGCCAGTTCGACGAGAGCGCGCTAGAAGAGCTTGCCAGCTCGATCGCAGAGCGTGGGGTGATCCAGCCTATCATCGTCCGTCCCCTTTCCGGAGGGCGCTACCAGCTCGTCGCCGGCGAGCGCCGTTGGCGCGCAGCCCAAAAGGCGCAACTCCATGAAATTCCAGCACTAGTTCGCGACCTGGACGAGCGCGAAGTCACCGCGCTAGCCTTGATCGAGAACATCCAGCGCGAAGATCTCAATCCGATCGAAGAGGCGCGGGCCTACCAGCGGTTGGCAAAGCTCGAGGGGCTGCCGCACACGGAAATCGCGCGTCTGGTGGGCAAATCGCGCAGCCACGTGGCCAATCACGTGCGCCTGCTCAACCTGCCCGCGTCGGTGGTCGAACATCTCGAGGCTGGCCGGCTCGATATGGGACACGCCCGCGCCCTGATCGGGCGCGCGGATGTCGAAGCGCTGGCTCAGCGCGCGGTGGACGAGAAGCTTTCGGTACGTGAAGTCGAGAAGCTGGCGCGCCGTTCCGACAGCAAGGGTGGCCAGCGCCAGGCTCGCAGCGCGCGTGACGCGACCAAAGACGCGGATATCGCCGCGGTCCAAAACCATCTCGAGGAGTTTCTCGGCCTGCCGGTGCGGATCGCAGCAGATACCGATCCGCGATCCGGGGCGGTTACGATCCGGTATCGCACGCTCGATCAGCTCGACCTGATCTGCCAACGCCTGACCGGGGGCGGAATCTAGCCTAAGTCTATGCGCTTAGGGATAAGCACGTAGAATTAACCATCTTTGCCGACCAAGTCTGAACGGCCTTGCGTCTAATTGGCCAGCGACGGGAACTCGATTCTCCGTTTGGCGGACGCCGAAGGAGGCGTCCGCGCGCAATTGACGCTTGGAAGGGGTTAACAGATGAAAACGATTCTTCGGACCACCGCCGCGGGCCTGGCGATCGCCTCTTTGGGCGTCGCTTCGGCAGCTTCGGCGGCGACGGATACCGCTAGCGCTACCGCCGAGATCCTCAGCACGCTGACCGTCACGGCGGTTACGGGTGACGATGTTCTCGACTTCGGTGACATCGCGCCTCAAGCCAGCCTGTCGACTGCGTCGACCGTGGTCGTCGCACCCGATGGCACCGGCACGTGCGGAGCGGACCTGACCTGCAGCGGCACCACCAATGCACCGACTTTCGACGTCACTGGCCTCGCCGGTACGCAAGTGGCCGTGTCCTTCCCCTCGGCGACCGCGACGCTGACCCGGGGCGGAGCCGTGCCTACCGGCATGGTCAATACGATGAACGTCGGCAGCTTCACGACCAGCGCCAACACGCTCAATCTTGCCACCGGCACCGGCCAGTTCACGATGGGCGGTACCCTCACCGTGGCCGCAAACCAGGCGCCGGGAGTCTACACCGGTTCGGTGACGGTCGAAGTTCTCTACAACTAATCGGGGGCCCCGGGCGAACAGCCCGGCAAGGAAGGGCCGCCCCGCTTCGGTGGGGTGGCCCTTCTCTTTGTCCTTCGACCTCACGGTTACCGGGATTTAACCATCAGATCGTAAAACCCTACGCATAACCCCCTAAGGGAGGGGGCCGATTAGGGTCTTTCGATGCGCTTCATCCGATCGCCGCGCCGCATTGCCGGCGCCGTCGCAACGCTTGCCGCCGCCCTCGCGGCTCCCACTCCGATTGCCGCGCAAGGCGACTTGCTGATCGCTCCAACGCGGCTCGTGCTCGACGGCCGCGGTGGTGGCGAAGTGATCCTCTCCAACATCGGCAGCCGGGAAGCGACTTATCGAGTCTCGCTCGAGCTTCGCCGCATGACCTCAGAGGGAGAGCTCGTGCCGGTGGAGCAGGCTGCGGCGACGATCGCCGAGCAGGCCGCACTTGAGATGGTCCGCTACGCTCCGAGACGGGTCACCCTGCCGCCCGACCAACCCCAGGCAATCCGGATCAGCGCGCGCCCGGGGGCAGAACTTCCGGACGGTGAATACCGCGTCCACATGTCATTCGCGGCGCTTCCGCAAGTCCAGGCGATCTCGCCGAGCAGCGAAGCGCTGCCGGAAACCGGCTTCGCCATCAATCTCGTGCCGATCTACGGGATCACGATGCCGGTGATCATCCGCAAAGGAGAGCTCGAGGTAACCGCGGGCCTCGCCAATCCGCGCATCGAACAGGCTCCGGAAGGTCCTGCGTTCCGCGTCGATATAACACGGTCGGGCTCGGCTTCGCTCTATGGCGATCTCTTGGTCTATCGCCAGGGCGCCGACGAGCCCGCGTTCGTCGCGCGTGGCATCGGCGTCTACCCCGAGATCGACAGCCGGCATTCGACCTTCAGCCTCTTGCCTGAGCAGGCCGAGGCCATGCGTGGCCCGGTGCGTGTCGAGTTCCGTGAACCTCTGCAGACAGGCGGAGCGCTGATCACCTCGCTCGACGCAGTGTTGCGGTAGGCCGGCCAACTCCCTGAGGTCATAGTTGTGCTGCCGTTGCGCAAATGGAGCAGAAGGGTCGCCACGCACGTCGCGGCGGCCTTCTTGCTGTTTGGCGCGGCATCAACCGCGGCGCAGGGGGCAGACGACTTCCAGCCTAGCGAAGACGACTTCTTGCTCCTGCAGTTGCAGGTCAAAAAGTATCGCTTACTGAATGAGATACGGGGCTACCAAACGCCGGGCGGCGCATGCGTGGACTTCGCCGACGTCATTCAGTCCCTCGACCTGCCGATTCGGCTCGACAGAAAGTCGCGCCGCGCGACCGGATGGGTTTTCTCAGAAAACCAAACCCTCTCGATCGATCGCGACTCTTCATCGGTACAAATCATGAACGGCAGCCGCCCGCTTCAACCGGGCGAGCTTTATGACACCCCTGAAGGCTGGTGTATCGACACCAAGGCGCTTGGCGGGTGGTTCGGTGTGACATTCGAGCCCAATTTACGCGATTCGGTCCTCGCGCTCGACAGCGACAAGCCCCTGCCGTTCATGGAGGCAATGGAACGCAAGAGTCGCGCGGCGCGACTCCGCGGCGAGCGCGATTCCCGCGACTTGAGTGGCTATCCCCAAGCCCCTCAGCCTTACGCCATGTGGCGCCTACCATCGGTCGACGTGGTGGCGCGGGCCGATTATCGCTCGGGCCGGGCTCGCGGCCTCGATACGCGTTACGAGCTCTTCGCGAGCGGCGAAATCGCCACCGCAAGCTATTCGGCGCGCTTGGTTTCCGACAGCCAGGGTGCGCCCGACAGCCTGCGCGTCCGGGCCTTCCGGATGGATCCCGATGCGAGGTTACTGGGTCCGCTCCGCGCCACCCAGGTCGTCGGCGGCGACGTGGAAATGCTCTCGGGTAGCGTCGCGGGGGCAAGTGGTGTCGGCCGTGGCCTGTTCCTCAGCAACCGCGCGCTCTCGCGACCCAGCCGCTTCGGCACCACCGTGCTACGCGGCACGCTTCCGCTCGGCTGGGAGGCCGAACTCTATCGGAACGGCCAACTCCTCGCTTACCAAGGCGACAATTCCGACGGCCGGTACGAGTTCGAGGTCGGCTTGGTGTTCGGCGTCAACAAGCTCGAAGTCGTGCTCTACGGGCCGCAAGGGCAGGTGCGTCGCGAGGCCCAGAGCATTCCGGTCGGCGCGAGCGCTCTGCCGCCGGGAAAGATCGAGTACTGGGCCGGGATTGCGGAGCGCAATCGCGACCTGATCACCTTCGGTCGCCCACCCCCGGGCCACGCCCTCGATCGGGGGTGGCATTATGCTGCAGGGGTTCAATTCGGCCTTGATCGTCGCACCACGATCGGGGCGAGCGGTCATTCGCTGCTCCTTGACGCACGCCGCCGCGATTACGTCGAGATCAACTTGCAGCGGACCATTGGGCCACTGCTGCTCAACCTGAGCGGGGCACAGGAACTCGGGCAGGGTCGCACCTATCGAGCGGAATTCATTGGAAAACTTGGTTCGATCAACGTCCAGGGCGAGAGCTTCGTCACAGACGGACCATTCGCCAGCGGCCTGATCGATGGCAACGAGAGCAGTTCTCACCGCATCGAGTTCGACACGGTCGCCCGTGTCGGGCGGATACCCGTGCCGCTCTCTCTGGGGTTGCGCCGATCGACCCAGCGCGACGGGCGGGACGTTAACGAGTTGTTAGGGCGCGCCTCGCTGATTCTACCGCGGGCGTCGCTAACCGGCTTCGTCATCCGTCGGTTCGGCGAGGGCGGGCTCGAAGACGATCACACCGAAGTCGGCGTTCTCGCGAACACGCGGTTCCTCGGCTTCTCGGCGCGGGGCGAGGCATCGTACCGCCTCGGCGGACGCGAACACGGCTTCGGACGCGCGCGCCTGACGCTCGAGAAGGCGCTCAGCGACCGCTCAGATCTGCGGTTGGCCATCGATCATGTCGGGCGCTCGCGGCGGACCGACTTCGAAGCGGGCTACGTGCGGCATTTTCGGCAGTTCTCGCTTCAGGCAAGCGGTCATGCCGACACGCGGGGCAACGTCGGCGCCTCGCTGGCCGTGAGCTTCAGCCTCGGGCCGGACGAGCTCGGTGGGGGCTGGCGCCTCTCCAGCGACAAGCTCGCGCAGCGCGGGCAGGCTGCGGTTTCGGTATTCCTCGACCAAGACGGAGACGGGCGGCGTTCTCGCGCGGAGAAGGCCCTGCCGGGGGTGGGAATCACGGCCGGCCAACACGGCGCCGCTGACCCGACCGACGCGCGCGGCCATGCGATCGTCGATAGCTTGCAGCCCTATCATAAGGTGCTCGTCTCGGTTGACGAGTCGACACTGCCCGATCCCTATCTGGTCCCGCGCGGGAAGGGAGTGGTGATTACCCCACGCCCCGGCGTACCCGCGCGCATCGAGCTGGCGATCTCCCCGACCGGAGAGGTGGAAGGGACGATCGACGCGCCGGAGGGTGGGGCGCTCGCAGGCGTGGAGCTGGAGCTGGTCGGTGCAGACGGACAGGTCGCTGCGCGGACGATGAGCGAATACGACGGCTTCTTCCTGTTCGACCGAGTCGCCTATGGCCATTATCGGCTCCAGCTCGCGCCGGACAGCCAGGCCGCGCTGGGAGTCGCTTCCGACCTTTTCGATGGAATAGTGGTCGGACCCCATGCGACAACGGTGCGGCTCGGCTCTATCCGCCTTAGCGCGGCCACGACGATCGCCCAGGCGCCCGCTGCGGCCGGCGCCTTGCCTTGAGCCAGGTCGTTACCGTTGCGGCGGCACCTGCCTGACGATCGGAACCCTGACCCATGTCACCGGTCCGGTCGGGGAAGCGCAGCCCGCGGGGCCTTGCACCCGACCGGAGCCGTAGACGGCTTGCTCGTAGCGTCCAAGGTAGTCTTCGCAGATCGTAAGATCTCGAGTCCGCTCCTGACACTGCGCCAGCCACTGGCCGCGTTCCGCGCTCGTATAGCCAAACGTGACCCTGGGTCGTTCGATGGGCACAGCGCGCCGCTCTTCCGGGAGTGGTGGCGCTTCAAGCGGAGCGTCCTGGAGATACTCGTCCCACTCCTCGTCCCAAGCTGCGTCGCCGAGTTGAGGAAGAGGTGGCGGCAAACCGGGGGCTGCGTCCTGAGCCATCGCCGGCGACGCAGCGAAGGTGAGGGCCAATGCAGCGAGCAGCCGCGCCATCCGAATAACCATGCGCATCTCCCGAGCCGCGCGGCGATCGTCCGCGCCGAGGCGACATTCGCTTCGCGCGGGAGATTCCCCAAGCATCGCCGGAGGCCGTGTCCCGAAACGGGGCGTCAGATGCGGCTGGCGACAAGCCCCGCGAGCGCTTCCATTCCGGCCTGGTCCTCGGCGTCGAACCGGTCCGCGAACGGGCTATCGAGATCGATCACCGCGATCACCGCGCCGCTCTCGCGGGCGACCGGGACGACCAGCTCGGACCGGCTGGCGGCGTCGCAGGCGATATGACCGGGAAAGGCCTGGACGTCGGGCACGCGCTGGGTCTTCGCTTCCGCGGCCGCGGTGCCGCACACCCCGTGGCCGAGCGGGATGCGGATGCAGGCGGGCTTGCCGCAGAACGGCCCGAGGACCAGCTCGCCTGCCAGCACCCGGTAGAACCCCGCCCAATTGAGATCGGGCACGAACTGCCAGATCAGGGCGGCGACGTTCGCCATGTTGGCAATGCCGTCGGGCTCGCCCTCGGTGATGGCGTCGGCTGCAGCGAGGAGCTCGCGGTAAAGCTCGGGCTTGGCAAGGCCTTGATCGGGTGTGAAGGCGTACATGGCGCTCCCCCTAGACCCCGAACCCGTTGCCGCAAAGCAGGTCATCGCTTATCCCTGCGCCATGGGAACCTTCAAGAAGATCGCCATCGGCCTCGTGGTCGTGATCGTCATCCTCGTCGTCGCCGGCTGGTGGGTCTTGCGCGGGGAGCCCGCCGAATACACCGTGGAGCAAGTCACCGGCACCGATCCGCTGCTGGCGGAGGCGGATCCGCAAACGATCCCGACAGTGCAGGTGGCGAAGCCGATCGGCTGGCCGGACGGCGCCGCGCCCGAGGCCGCCGAAGGGCTCGAGGTGACCCGCTTCGCCGAGGCGCTCGAGCATCCGCGGGTGATCTACGCCATGCCGAACGGCGACATTCTCGTCGCCGAAAGCAATGCGCCCGAGCGGGTCGTGGCGGGCGGTGGATTGACGAACCTCGTCGCGGGGTTTCTGTTTCGCCGCGCCGGTGCTGCGGTGCCGTCACCCGACAAGCTCGTGCTGCTGCGCGACGCCGACGGCGACGGAGTAGCTGAAGCGCGCCATACCTTGCGCAGCGATCTCGCCTCCCCCTCGGGCATCGCCTGGCACGACGGAACGCTTTATGTCGCCAACCACGACGCGGTTCTGAGCTTCGATTACGCCGAGGGAGCGACCACTCTCACCAGCACCCCGCGCAAGCTGATGGACTTGCCGCCCGCCGGCAACCACTGGATGCGAAACCTCGTGCTCAACGAGGACGGCACCAAGCTCTACGTCGCGGTCGGCTCCGCATCGAACATCGGCGAGGGCGGGATGGAGGCCGAGGAAGGCCGCGCGGCGATCCACGAGCTCGACCTCTCCACCGGCAGCTCGCGGATCTACGGCAGTGGCCTACGCAATCCCAACGGCCTCGCCTGGAACCCGTGGAGCGGCGAGCTATGGACCACGGTCAACGAGCGCGACATGCTCGGATCGGACCTCGTGCCCGATTACCTCACTAATGTGCCGGTCGGCGTGACGTATGGCTGGCCCTGGCTGTACTGGGGGGAGACCGTCGACGAGCGGGTCGACGCGCCGATGCCGAACTTCCTCGTCGAATACAGCCGCACGCCCGAATACGCGCTCGGGCCGCACGTGGCTGCGCTCGGGCTGGCGTTCACGCGCGAGGGCAGCACGATGGGCGAGGCGTTCGGCCGCGGCGCCTTCATCGCGCGCCATGGCTCGTGGAACCGCAAGCCGCCGGCGGGCTATGACGTCGTCTTCGTACGCTTCGACGAGCGCGGCAATCCGGTCGGCAAGCCGGTCAAGGTGCTCGGCAGCTTCCTCGCCGGAAACGGTGAGACGCACGGCCGGCCGACCTGGGTCGCCTGGGACAAGACCGGCGCACTGCTGGTCAGCGACGATACGGCCAACATCATCTGGCGGGTCACCGCCCCCGGGGCGCGGCCCGCCGGAGCGCAGGAACGGGTCCGCGGCGAGCGGATGCCGCCACAGCGCCAGCTCATCGACGATCCCGCGCGGGCCTTCGACACCCCACCCGCCAATTAAGCCTAGCTCGCGAGCGCGGCTCCGGAACGGCCCGCCAGCTCGACGATGAAGTGCCAGGCGACCCGCCCCGAGCGGGCGCCGCGGCGCTTGGCCCATTCGAGCGCTTCGGCCTCCGACCAGTCGAGGCCGTACTCCTCCGCATAGCCGCGCACGATCTCAAGGTACTCGTCCTGGGAGCAGGCGTGGAAGCCGAGCGAAAGCCCGAACCGGTCGGCCAGCGCCAACTGGTCGTCGACCGCGTCGCGCGGGTTGAGCGGATCGTCCTGCTCGCTCGCCTGGCGCGGCACGATCGCCCGGCGGTTCGAAGTGACCGCAAGCCGGACATTGGCAGGCCGCGCCTCGACCCCGCCGTCGAGCCAAGAGCGCAAGTGCCGCGGGCCGGTGGCATCGCCGGGCGCGAAGCCGAGATCGTCGACGAACACCACGAAGCGTCGATCGACGGGCCCGAGCGCGGCGAAGAGCGCCGAAAGCGACGCCACGGCGTCCGTCGCGACCTGCACAAGCGCGATCCGTCCCGGCTCGACCTGCTGCGCCGCGAGCACTGCGGAGCGGACCAGCGCTGACTTGCCCATCCCGCGCGCGCCCCATAGCAGCATGTCGTGCGCCGCGTGGCCCCGCGCATGGCGCAGAACGTTCTCTGCGGCGGCGGCCTTCTGGCGATGGATACCGCGCAAAAGCTCCAGGCGCGGTGCCTCTAGCCGCGTGACCGGCCGCGCGTGCGTGCCTTCCCAGACGTAGGCCGGGGCGGAACTCCAGTCGATGCTGGCTTGGTCTTTCATCGCACGCTGGACTATAGCGCGCCGCCATGGGCGGCAAGGCACCCGAAAGGCTGGCGGCGGACGCGGACGGGATCGCTCGTGCCGCCGAGTTGTTGCGCGCCGGACGGCTCGTCGCGGTGCCGACCGAGACGGTATACGGCCTCGCGGCCCGTGCCGACAGCGAAGCGGCGGTGGCGGAGATCTTCCGGGCCAAGGGTCGACCCGATTTCAATCCCCTCATCGTCCATGTCGCCTCGCTCGAGCAGGCGCGGACACTGGCGGGCTTCGATGCGCGCGCGGAGGCGCTTGCCGCGCGCTTCTGGCCTGGCCCGCTCACGCTCGTGCTCCGCGCTCGGCGAGACAGCGCGGTGGTGCCGGCGGTGACGGCGGGGCTCGATTCCGTCGCGCTGCGAATGCCCGACCATCCCGCGATGCGCCGCCTTCTAGACCTCGTCGGCGTGCCGCTGGCCGCTCCCTCGGCCAACCGCAGCGGCGCGATCAGTCCGACCACGCACGAGCATGTCGCCCAGTCGCTCGGGCCCGCGGTCGCGGCCATCCTCGATGGCGGCGCTTGCAAGCGCGGGGTCGAATCGACCATCGTGGCGTTGCGTGAGGGCGGCGGCTGGCACCTCCTTCGTCCCGGTCCAATCCCGCAGGAAGAGCTGGCCCGCGTGCTCGGCGAGCCGTCCAACCCGGTCGATATCCGGATCGAGGCCCCCGGCCAGCTCACGCAACACTATTCGCCCGGCAAGCCGCTGCGGCTCGGCGCCGCTCGGCCCGATGCGGACGAATTCATGATCGGGTTCGGCGCGATACCGGGCGATTGCTCACTGTCGGAGGCCGGCGACACCGCCCAGGCGGCCGCTCGACTCTATGCCTGTCTCCACGAAGGCGCTGCGTCGGCCAAACCGCGTATCGCCGTCGCGCCGCTGCCGGCCGAGGGAATCGGCGCCGCGCTCAACGACCGGCTTAGGCGCGCCGCGGCCTAGTCGCGCGCCGGCTCCACCGGAACCGACGGCAGCAGCACCTGCATTTCGGCGTAAGTCTGCCGAGCGTGGTCGCAGGCGCGGCGATCGCCGTCGCTGCAGTCGTCGAGCTGCTCTTGATAATCGCGCTGCAGGCGCCCTAGCCGTTCCTCGCGCTCGCGGATTTCGCGGCCGCGCTTCTGGTCGGCCTCGGACTGGCTGGTGGTGGCCATGTCCACGCCCTTGCTCGCGACCTTGACCGGCAGCGTCACGACGTCAACCGCCGTCTTCGCGAGGCACCCCTGCAGGGAGATCGCCGCAACTCCCGCCGCGATCATTCGTCGTGCGTAACCCATCGGCCGTACTCCTCGCGAATAGCCGTACCTATGGCACGATTGCATTCGGGTGAACCAGCCGGCGCTGATTCCGACGCTCGGATGCCCCCTCCCATCGCTGGAAATATCGGAAAAGACCCTAGGGACGAGGCCCGCGCATTAGCTCGCATCGCCTCCGCCACCCGCGCAGCGCACGTTACCGCTGCCCATGCGCGAGACCGAGCAGCGCGCCGGCCCGGAGATGTCGACGTCGCCGCTCCCCATGATCGAGATGTCGGCTTCCTCCTGAACCGTCAGCGCCACATCGCCCGAGCCGGCGATGGAAACCTCCGCAGTCTCGACCGAGAGCTTGTCGGCTTGCACTTCGCCCGAGCCTCCGATCGAGACATTGGCCTCTCGAGCCGTTCCGGCAGCGACAACGTTGCCCGAACCACCGATCCTGAAATCGGCCTCGTCGACCGCGAGCGCAGCGATCGCCAGCGTGGCCGATCCGGCAATGTTGGCGGAGAAGTCATCGCCTTCGACGCGATCGACGGTGACGTTGCCCGATCCGGCGACCGATAGCTGTTGGAGCCGGGGCATCGTCACATGAAACTTGGCCGAGGACAGGCGGTCCCAGTCGAAGCCCAAGCCATAGTCCCCCTTTGGCCGAATGATGAGCTCCCCGTCGTCGACCACGACTTCGAGTAGGCCGAGCGCCTCGGGCGACCCTTCCGAGCGGACCTGGTACGCATCGCCTCGGGTGATCACGATGTCTTGCGGTCCGACCGTCGAAATTTCCTCGAAGCTTTCGACCTCGTAGGTTTGCGGCGCCGCGGCCACCATCAGCGGCGCGGGGCCGTCGTCCTCCGCCAGGATCAGCGCGGCGCCACCGGCAGCGAGCGCGCCTACTCCGACCGCCAGGGCGATCTCGCGCTTGCGCAGCTTGGGCCGGGCCGTGGGCATGGCGCGACCCTAGCCCTGCGAAACGGACGCAACAAGCCGGACGCATGCGTCGGCAACGGGAGCGATGCGGCGTTCGCGCACGTCCCCGCCGTTAATGGGCCGAGTCCTTCTCGCGTTCGCAGGTGACCGTGCCCGAGCCCATCGAGTGGACCGTGCACCGCGCCGAGCCGCGCACGATCACATTGCCCGATCCCATCAGCCGCGCCGTCACCTCTCCATTGCAGGTGAAGATTGCGTCCCCTGAGCCGGCGATATGCACGGCCGCCTTCTCCACCGTCAGGCCTTCGCCGTCGCAGCTGCCGCTACCGGCGATCGAAAGATCGAGCGCGCCGGCCTTGCCGTCGATCGCGAGCCGACCGCTGCCGGCGACGCTCACCTTGAGGCGCCCACCGTCGATACCGGCGACTTCGAGCCGGCCGCTGCCGGCCACCGAGATCTTGCCGTCGCGCGCGAGTTTGGCCGCAGTCACACTCCCCGAGCCGGCCAACACCAGCTTGCGCGGCGCGGGAAGCGTGAGGCGCACGACCGTGGTCGAGTTGCCGCCGCTCACGCCGAGCTTTCCCTCGTGAAGCGAGAACAGCACGTCGTTGCTCGCCGAACCGGGCTCGACGGACGCACGGAACACCTCGCCTTCGGTCAGCACGACTTGCGCAGGCCCCATCAAGGTGATCCTGTGGGGCGGCTCGCCGGTCAGGTCGAGTTCCTCAAGCGGCACGCCTTCGCGGCCGTCTTCGCGTATCTGAGCCCCGATCGTGCCGGCGAGATAGCCGAGGTTCTTGAACAGCTCTTCGAGACGCATCGCGACTCCTCCTGTCGTTGTGTGTTCCAACGATAATACAGGCCGCAACGTCGCTCAATCGCCTTCGTCGGACGTCGTCGCGGGTTCGCCGAAGGGCGCGCGAAACCAAACGCCCGCCCGGAGCGATCGGGGCGGCCTTTCGGTTTATGCCTGATGCCTGGCGTGCGCTCAGGCGTCTTCGGTGGTGCTCTCGTAATACTGCGGAGCGTGCGTCTTTAGCACGTCGAGAATCTTCGCGAGCGCGGTCGGCTCGTCGGTCTTCTCCATCGCCGCCAGCTCGCGCGCAAGCCGACTCGAGGCCGCCTCGAAGATCTGCCGCTCGGAATAGCTCTGTTCGGGCTGGTCCTCGGGACGGAACAGGTCGCGGGTCACCTCGGCGATCGACACGAGGTCGCCCGAGTTGATCTTGGCTTCGTATTCCTGGGCGCGGCGCGACCACATGGTGCGCTTCACCTTGGGTTTGCCTTTCAGCGTTTCCATCGCTTCCTTGAGCGTCTTGTCGCTCGAAAGCTTGCGCATGCCGATGGATTCGACCTTGTTCACGGGCACACGGAGCGTCATCCGCTCCTTCTCGAAGCGCAGCACGTAGAGCTCGAGCTTCATGCCAGCGATTTCCTCGCTCTGCAGCTCGACCACCCGGCCGACCCCATGCTTGGGATAGACGACGTAGTCGCCGACATCGAATGCGGGGGCATTCACAGCCATCTTGCTTACTTGTCCTTTCTTGCGGCAGGGTTCAGGGAGCGTGTCGCGGATGCTTGCGGCCGCACGACCCTCGCGCGGCCCGGCTTGCCACGATTTGAACGCTGTTGGCGGGGGCCTGCCTTCCTTGTCCGACCGATCGCCCATGCAGAAGGGCGGAGCCGCATTATTATATAGCAGATTCGCAACAAAATTGCCACCCCTGCCCAAGACATGGGCGGAGGTGCCGCTTTTGGGGTCCGGAAATCAGCGGCGACGGATCGCCGGCTAGATCAATCGCCTTCGCCGGGCTCCGCCGAGAAGTGCTCGTCGAACTTGCCTTCGACGCCCTTGAAGTCGTCGGCGTCGGCCGGCGGGTCCTTCTTCTGGGTGATGTTCGGCCACTCAGCCGAATACTTGGAGTTCAGCTCGAGCCACTGCTCGAGGCCGCCTTCGGTGTCGGGGAGAATCGCCTCGGCCGGGCATTCGGGTTCGCACACGCCGCAGTCGATGCATTCCGACGGATTGATGACGAGCATGTTCTCGCCCTCGTAGAAACAGTCGACCGGGCAGACCTCGACGCAGTCGGTGTACTTGCACTTGATGCAGGCCTCGGTGACGACATAAGTCATGTGTGCGCTTTCCCTTCTGCGTGTCCCGGTCCTTCCCCGGACTGCGCCTCGCCGCCCGCTATGCCGTTTGGCCCGGCAGCGTCAAGCGGGCGATAGCAGGCCTGGGCTTCGCTTGCCGGCCCTCGGCGCGTGGGCAAAGCAAGGATTTCTATCACCAGCACACGGCTCCTTAGCGGCAGCGTGAGCACGTCACCGGCTGCGATCTCGCGATCCTGCCGCAGCACGCGCTCGCCGTTGTGACGAATATGGCCCTCGGCAATCCAGCGCTGCGCCAACGTGCGGCTTTTGGTGAAGCGCAGCGCGTGGAGCAGCCGATCGATCCTCACTCAGCGCACCAGGCCAGCGAGCGCGGCGAAGGCGCTCCCTTCGGGGACCGGTCGGGACGGCTTCTCTGGAGCGCGGTCCTTGCGCGGAGGGCGCCAGCTCCACAGTGCCGGCGTCGGCGGCCCATATGCGCCTTCCGGAAGCGCGCGCGCTTCGTTGCTACGGAAGCCGGCATCGCGCATCAGGCGGCGGAAGTTGTCCGCGGTCAGGCCCATCGACGTCGCGAGAGCCGGGTCGACGTGGAATCCCCGGCCCGCGGTGCGGGCGCGTTGCTCATGCGCGGCGCGGAACAGCTTTTCGGCCATGTCGACGCGAATCGCCTGGTTGCCGGCCCGGCGATAGCCGGCGGGCAGCCGTCGTGCCCCCGCGATCACGGCTTCCATTCCCGGCGACAGGGCGCGCGTATCGGCGCCGATGGCATGGAGCAGCCGGCGCGGCGCCGGCTTGAGCAGGGCCGGAACGAACACGTCGAGCGCGCCGATGGTGACGCCGAGCCTTCGCAGCATCGGCCGCTTCTCCTTGGGTATATGGGCCAGCCCGGCGTCTTCGCGCGCGATCGTGCCGTGGCCGGCCGTCAGCGTCAGCAGCAGTGCGCGTACTTGGCTGCCCGCCTCGGGCGACGTGGCGGCCGCCTCGATCTCGCGCAGCGGCACAAGCGGCGCGAGCTCGCCGTCGAGCCATAGCTCGAGTGCCTCGGTCAGCCGCGCCTTATGCGCCGGCTCGAGCACGCGAAGCTCCTTTTCGAGCGCCAGCCGGGGCCGGCTCGCCGATTTGCCGCGCTCCAGCCGGGCAATAGCCCGCCCGTCGCGGCGGACTTCGCCGTGCTCAAGCGTCAGATCGCCGAGTTCGTCCTGCACGAGTGCGTGGGCCTTCGTCGCCAGCAGGCGTGGCAGGTGCTTCTCGGCCGCGGCCAGCATCAGCTTGCGATCTTCGTGGCTGGCCTCGGCATCGACCACGAAGCGGAAGCCTTCGAGGTGGCCGATCGGCTCGTCTTCGACCAGGACCCGGCCCGATTCGTCCAAATTTACTCGCAACAGTCCCGCATCCTTCCCCAGTGTCCGCATCAGGATCGTCGTCCGTCGGTTGACGAACCGCTCGGTCAACCGCTGGTGCAGCGCGTCGGACAGGCGCCGCTCCGCGTCGCGGGCCCGCGCCCCCATTTCGTCGCGCGCCAGGACCCAGTCGGGCCGCTGGCAGATATACGCCCAGCTGCGGATCGCGGCGATGCGGCCCTGCAGCGTATCGATGTCTCCCTCGGTTCGGCCAAGCTCGCCGATCCGCGCCGCGACATAGTCCGCGCCGAGGTGTCCGTCACTCAAGTCTTGCCACAACCGCGCTACGAACCGCGCGTGGGCCTCCGCGCCCTGCTGGCGAAAGTCGGGAAGCTGGCACACTTCCCAGAAGCGGCGCACCCGGTGTGGTGTCTTGACGCCATCCGCGATGGCCGGGTCCTCGCTAAGGCGACGCAGCACCGCGAGGTCGATCGCCTCCGGTGCCGGAGCCAACTCCGGAATACCTGGCTTCGCCTCGAGATCGGCGAGAAGAGCCCGCAGGCTATCGAAACGGGGCTGGGCCTCGCGCCAGAACAACTTCGTCAGCGGTGCGAAGCGGTGATGCTCGATTGCGTAGATCTCGTCGTCGGTAAAGTTCAGCGCATCGTTGTCGCGCGCCGAGAGCGTCCCGAAGGTCCCGTCCTGCTGGTGCCGCCCCGCGCGCCCGGCAATCTGCGCCATCTCCGCCGGCGTCAGCCGCCGCTGTCGCACCCCGTCGAACTTGGATAGCGAGGCGAAAGCGACGTGCGTCACATCAAGATTGACGCCCATCCCGATCGCATCGGTCGCCACGATGTAGTCGACCTCGCCCGACTGGAAGAGCTGGACCTGGCGGTTGCGCGTCTCCGGACTGAGCCCGCCCATCACGACCGCCGCGCCGCCTCGAAACCGCCGCAGCATCTCGGCGACCGCGTAGACTTGCTCGACCGAGAACGCGACGACCGCAGAGCGCGGGGGCAACCGGCTCAGCTTCCGCGCGCCGGAATAAGTGAGCGTAGAGAACCGCGGTCTCTCCTCGATCTCGGTACCGGGCAGCAAGGCCTTGATCATAGGCTGCATGGTCGCGGAACCGAGCAGCATGGTCTCCTCACGGCCGCGCGCATGAAGCAGTCGGTCGGTGAAGATATGTCCGCGCTCGCGATCGGCGGCGAGCTGCGCCTCGTCGAGCGCCACAAATGCTAGCCCGCCCTCGTCCCCCTGGGTCGTTCTGGGCATCGCCTCGGCGGTGCAGAGGTAATATCGCGCGTCAGGCGGCTCGATCCGCTCTTCACCGGTAATCAGGGCGACCTGTTTCGGGCCCTTTATCGCGCATACGCGGTCGTAAACCTCGCGCGCCAGCAGCCGCAGGGGGAACCCGATCGCTCCGCTCGAATGCCCGCACAGCCGCTCGATCGCGAGGTGGGTCTTGCCGGTGTTGGTCGGGCCGAGCACGGCCCGCAGGCGGCTGTCTGAAGGGGAGGCGATCACAGTGCTGCCAGTGTGGGGGTGGAGCGATACCCGCGCAAGCGTATGCAACGGGATGTGGGCAGTTCCACGCCTCGCCGCAGCGCGGACTCGGCTTGTCCCGGTTTACAGGAAATTAACTTTATCCTGGCACACCATTTTGCCACAGAGACGGCCGGGATCGGGTCGCGCCTTTCTCGCATGGATCGGCGAGAAAGTGCGCGCCCGCACTGGAGGGTGCGCTTGTTCAAGGATTGCGGAAGCGACGCAGTCGAGACCGCGGGCGGGGGGGATGACCCGCTGGCGCATTTGGCGTCTTCGCAGATCATCCATGGCGTTGCGCCAGGGCGCCCGGCCCTTGCCGTGCGAATGGCGGCCGTCGCGGAACGCTACGGTAAATGGCGCGATCGTACCTCGGCCCGTCTTGCCGAACTCGACCTCGTTCCCGATCTCGCGCAGGACATCGGCTCGCGCCGCTGGCTGCGTGGCGCCGGCACGCTGCTCGGCCTTTCGGCCGTAGCCTTGGCAGGCTGGCCCGGCTTCACTCCCGTCGAGGCCGCGCCGCTGATGGTGATCGACGATCCCGTCCGCGACGAGTTTCGTAGCCAGATGATCATGCCGCTCGCGCTCGGAGGCGATAGCGGCCGCCGGATGGGCGCCACCTCGGCGGTCGTCGCGCTCAAGTCCGCGCCCGAGCGGCCAAGGCTCGACCTCGAGGCCACGCTCGCGCGCGGCGACAGTTTCGAACGCCTGCTCCAGCGCGCCGGAGTCGGCGCGGCGGAAGCGAATCTGATTGCCTCGCTGGTGTCCTCGGAAGCGCCGCTCTCCGAGATCGAGCCGGGCACGCATGTCGATATCACGCTCGGCCGCCGTCCCGCGCCCGATGCCAAGCGCCCGCTCGAAGCGCTTTCGTTCCGCGCGCGGTTCGATCTCCAGCTCGCGGTCGAGCGGCAGGGCGGGCGATTGGTGCTCGATCCGCGCCCGATTACGGTCGATTCCACCCCGCTGCGCATCCGCGGCGTGGTCGGGCCGAGCCTCTATCGCTCTGCGCGGGCCGCCGGCGCTCCGGCCAGTTCGGTCCAGCAGTACCTTCGCACGCTCGGAACCGAAGTGGACTTCGACAGCGGGATCGCGAGCGGCGACGAATTCGACCTGATCGTCGAATACAAGCGCGCGGCGACCGGCGAAGTCGAAGTCGGCAAGCTCCTCTACGCGGCCATCCTCCGAGACGGGAAGCCGCGCAAGCAGTTGCTCCGCTGGGGCGACGAGGGCCGGTTCTACGAAGCCTCCGGAGTGGGCGAGCAGCGGTCCGGCCTTCTGGCGCCAGTACCTGGGCGGGTCACCTCGGCCTACGGTCAGCGCCGCCACCCGATCCTCGGCTATCGGCGGATGCACGCCGGGCTCGACTTCAAGGCTGGCCATGGCACGCCGATCTACGCGGTCAGCGACGGCACCGTGCAGTACGCCGGCCGTCACGGCGGGCATGGCAACTACGTCAAGCTTTCGCACGGCGGCGGGCTCGCCACGGGTTATGCGCATATGAGCCGCATCGCGGTCTCGAGCGGTAGCCGCGTGCGGCGCGGGCAGGTGATCGGCTACGTCGGCTCGACCGGCCTCTCGACGGGTCCGCATCTCCATTACGAGATGTATCGCAACGGAAAGACGGTGAACCCGTCGAGCGTCAAGTTCGTCACGCGCGCCCAGCTTTCGGGGCGCGAGCTGGCCAATTTCCGCGCCCGCTTGGCGGAGCTGCAGCAGGTCGAGCCGGGCGCCGCGCTGGCGACGCTCACTCCCGCGCGGTCCGGGACTGAGGAGCCGGTGCGCGAGATCGAGCGCCTCGCGGCGAAGCGCGTCGGCTAGAGCGCTCCGATTGCTCCGGCCGCCGATTTCCGGCAGGACGCGGCACCGATGACGCCTTCCTACCCCAATCTCCGCCTGCGCCGGACGCGCGCCGCCGCGTGGAGCCGCGCGCTTCACCGCGAGAATGTGCTGACCCCGGCGGATCTGATCTGGCCGCTTTTCGTCACCGAAGGAACGGGCGTGGAAGAGCCGATTTCGACGCTGCCGGGCGTGTCGCGGTGGTCGCTCGACGGGATTGCGGCGCGGGCGAAGGAGGCGGTGGCGCTGGGCATTCCGTGCGTGGCCCTGTTCCCCAACACGCCGGCGGAGCGGCGCAGCGAAGATGGCCGCGAAGCGCTCAACCCCGACAACCTAATGTGCCGCGCAATCAAGGCGATACGCGACGCCTGCGGGGCCGATATCGGGGTGCTGACCGACGTGGCGCTGGACCCCTATACGAGCCACGGACAGGACGGGATTCTCGACGATTCGGGCTATGTCGCCAACGACGAAACAGTTGAGAGACTCGTCAATCAAGCGCTTCATCAGGCGTGTTCAGGGGCCGACATCGTTGCTCCAAGCGATATGATGGACGGACGTGTTCGGGCGATCCGCCTGGCGCTCGAGCGCGATGGCCACCCCAACGTCCAGATCATGAGCTACGCCGCCAAATACGCGAGTGCGTTCTACGGCCCCTTCCGTGACGCGGTCGGCTCGCGCGGGCTGCTCAAGGGCGACAAGAAGACCTACCAGATGGATCCGGCGAACGGCGAGGAGGCGCTGCGCGAAGTCGCGCTCGACATCGCCGAAGGGGCGGACAGCGTGATGGTCAAACCGGGCCTGCCCTATCTCGACATCGTCCGCCGGGTGAAGGAGCGCTTCGAGGTGCCGGTGTTCGCCTACCAGGTGAGCGGCGAGTACGCGATGATCGAGGCCGCCGCGGCCGCCGGGGCGGGCGAGCGCGACGCGCTCGTGCTCGAGACGCTGATGGCCTTCAAGCGCGCCGGCTGCTCGGGCGTGCTGACCTACCATGCCCCGGTCGCCGCCCGGCTGCTGAATGGCTGAAATCGTCGCCGAAACCGGGCGGCTGGTGCTCCGGCGCGAGCTCCCGGGCGACCTCGCGGTCTGGCTCGAGCACATGAACACCCCCCAGGTGATGGAAAAAGTCGGCGGCGTGCAGTCGCCGGACAAGGTCGCCGAAAGCTTTGCCAAGATGGCCGATGCCGCGCTGCCGTTCGTGTTCGTCGCGCTCAAGGCCGACGGAACGCTGCTTGGCAAGTGCGGCCTCGCGCCGATCGAGACGCCGGTCGCGCCCGACCCGCTCAGGGGCGAGGCGCAGATCGGCTGGACGCTGCGTGCCGACCATTGGGGCCGCGGGTACGCCCGCGAGGCAGCCGAGGCCATGCTCGCGCTCGGCTTCGAGCGCCTCGGGCTGGCAACCGTGTTCGCCCAGACCTCGGAGCGCAACGGCGCCTCCTGGCGGTTGATGGAGCGGCTTGGCATGCGCCGCTGCGCCGAGCTCGATTACCCCGATCCGGACTACCCGCCCGAGGACAACCCCACGATGGTTTACCGCTTCGACGCAGCCGACTGGCGAGCGCGCGCCCCGGGGAGGCTCCCTCGCGCCCATGACTGACGCGCGCGTCGAGGCTGCGCCGAGTGCCCGCCGGTGGCTGTTCGCGGTCACGATCCTCGCGGGCAGCTTCCTGCTGTTCCTGGTCCAGCCGATGGTGGCGCGCATGGCGCTGCCGCGATTGGGGGGCGCGCCGAACGTCTGGAACAGCGCGATGCTGGTGTACCAGGCGCTGCTTCTCGGCGGCTACGCCTACGCGCACGCGCTCTCGCGGCTGCCGCTCGGACGACAGGCGGCGATCCATCTCGCTGCTGCTCGCCGCCGCGCTGACCCTGCCGATCGCGCTGCCCGAGATCGCCCCGCCGGTGCCCGGCAGCGAGGCGGTGTGGGTGCCGTGGCTGCTGATCCTGACGATCGGGCCGCTGTTCTTCGTGGTCTCGGCGCAGGCGCCACTGATGCAGCGCTGGTTCGCGATGCACCCGCAAGCGGGCAATCCCTATCCACTCTACGCCGCTTCGAACCTCGGCAGCTTCGCGGGTCTGCTCGCTTATCCGCTGCTGGCCGAGCCGCTCCTGCCGCTCGGCGACCAGAGCAGTGCCTGGGCGATCGGCTATGGCGCGTTGATCGTCCTCGTGGCGCTGGTCGCGCTGGCGCGACGCGGAGTGCCCGCTGCTCCGCAAGCGCAAAGCGCGGCGCTCGGTTCGTCCGCACCGGCGCCGACCAGGCGGCAAATGGCCCTGTGGCTGGCGCTCTCGGCGGTTCCTTCGGGCCTGATGCTGTCGACCACGACGCATCTCACGACCGACATCTTCGCGATGCCGCTGCTGTGGGTGATCCCGCTCGGGCTCTACCTGCTGTCGTTCTCGATCGCGTTCGCCGCGCGTCGGGGGCTCGCGGCCACGCTGACCGCGCTCGCCCCGCTGATCCTCTGCGCCGACGGGGCGATCGCGATGGTGGCGGTCGAACGGCCGGGGATGATGGCGGCGATCGCCAGCCTCGTGCTGCTGTTCGCCGTCTCGGTCGCGCTCCACGCGCGGCTCTACGAGACGCGGCCGGAGCCGGCGCGCCTGACGCAGTTCTACCTGATCATGTCGGCCGGGGGTGCGCTGGGCGGCCTGTTCACCGCGCTCGTCGCGCCGCTGGTGTTCGACTGGACCTGGGAGCACCCGATCCTGTTCCTCGCCGCGGCGGCGCTGATCCCGCTGGGCGCCTGGTCGGGCTTCCTTGGCGCGATCTTCCCCGACGCGCGGCGGCGCCGGCTCGCGCTCGCGTTGCTGCTGTTCGTGGTGTTCGTCGGCGCGCTCCACTTGCGGCAGGGAACGCGCTTCGAGCCGTGGACCGGACTCGACCTGGTCATCTTCGCGGGCCTCGTCGGAGCGGCAGGGCTGCTGGCGGCAAGGCGATGGGCGTATATCGCGGCCTGCGCGACGCTCATCGCCGCGATGGGCGGGTTCGCGCAGCTAGGGCTGACGATTGAGGGTGTGCGCAGTCGTAGTTACTTCGGCATCTACACGATCAACGATGCGACCACGGGCGACCGCCAGTTGATGCACGGCACGACGCTCCACGGGGTGCAGCGGCGCGTGGACGGCAAGGCGAGCCTCGAGCCGACCACCTATTACGGCGAGGAGGCGGGAGTCGGCCTCGCGCTGCGCTCGGCGGAGGATCTGTACGGGCCGAACGCCCGCGTCGGCGTGGTCGGGCTCGGGGGCGGGACGCTCGCCTGCTATCGACGGCCGGGGCAATCGTGGACGTTCTTCGAAATCGATCCCGAAGTGCTCGAATACTCGCGCGACGGGGTGTTCACGTTCCTGGAAAGCTGTGCGCCGCGCGCGCCGGTGGTGATCGGCGACGCGCGGATCAAGCTCTCCAAGGTGCCGCCCGACAGCTTCGACCTGCTCGTGGTCGACGCCTTCTCCTCGGACGCGATACCGCTCCACCTGCTGACCGAGGAAGCTCACCGCGTCTATTTCCGCGCGCTGGCGCCCGACGGCCTGCTGCTCGTTCACATCAGCAACCGCTTCGTCGATCTCCATCCGGTGCTCGCCGCGCTCGCGAAGGAGCAGGGGCTTACGGCGGCGGTGCGGCGCGACCTGCCGGCGGGCCGGACGCTCAGCGCGTCCGACTGGGTGGTCTTCTCGCGCGACCCGGCGAAAGTCACGGCGCTGACCACGGGCGACGGGCGCGACGGGCAGTGGCGGCCGCTCGGTTCGGAGGCGGGGCGAGTGTGGCGCGACGATTATGCCTCGATCCTGCCCTATCTGCGGTGGCGGCAATTCCTGTAAGGCGAGGGGATGACGCGGACGGATAGCCGATCGCCGGCGGAGTTTCGGATCGAGACCGACCGCCTGGTCCTGCGCGACTGGCGCGAGGACGACTTCGACGCGCTCCACGCCCTCTGCACCTCGCCACGGGTCATGGCGACGATCGGCCCGCTCCATGACGAGACCAAGACGCGCGGCTTGCTTGCGCGCTTGCGCGAGCGCACCGAGCGGGACGGGCACACCTTCTGGGCGATGGAGCGCAAGGAAGACGGGCGCGTGATCGGCTTCTGCGGCGTGTCGCGCGGACCCGTCGCGCCGATCGAAGGCGTGCTCGAGATCGGCTGGCGCATGGTGGCCGAGTGCTGGGGCCAATCCTATGCCCGTGAGGCGGCCGAGGCGACGCTGCGGTGGATTGCCGCGAACCGTCCTGGTGAGCCGGTCTGCGCAATCACGTCGGTAGCGAACGATCGCAGCCGCGGGCTGATGGAGCGGCTCGGCATGCGTTACCGCCCCGACATGGATTTCGAGCACCCGGACGTCGAGAGCGCGCATCTCAAGGCGCATGTCACTTATTGGCTGGACGCGGCATGACGGCGGCCTCCAACCGCGACGGTCATGCTTCGATCCAGCCCTATCTCCGGTGGCGGCAATTCCTGTAGGGGTCAGGGATGACGCAGACGGACAGCCCATCGCCGGCGGAGTTTCGGATGGAGACCGACCGCCTGATCCTGCGCGACTGGCGCGAGGACGATTGGCCGATCTTTTTCCAGCATACCAACACGCCCAACGTGATGCGCTGGCTAGCCGGGGTCATGGACGAGACGGCCAAGGCCGAGCAGCGTTCGCGGGTCGAGGAATGTGCAGCGCTGCACGGTCACTGCTTCTGGGCGATCGCACGAAAGGATGAAGGCGGCCACCTCTCCGGGGAACTGCTTGGTTTCTGCGGCCTCAAGCGGGCCAATGCGCCCGGAAGCAGCATCACCGGAGAATTCGAAATCGGCTGGCGCTTGCGGGAAGACGCCTGGGGCCGAGGCTATGCCCGGGAAGCCGCAGAAGCCTCGCTTCGAGCCGGTTTCGAGCGATTCGGAGCCGAAGAAATCTTCGCCCTCACCGTCGCGGGGAACGAAGCGAGCTGGGGGCTGATGGAACGGCTTGGAATGCGGCGCCGCGAAGAGCTGGACTACGCGGATGCCCGCTATGACCCGCCTTTTCGCGATATGATCGTCTATTCGATTTCGCGACAGGAGCGAGACCAAGCATGACGACGCCGGCCGAACGCTTCCCCTGGGCAACGATCCTGCCGTTCGAGGGCAAGGTGCCGCAGATTCACGAAACCGCCTTCATCGCGCCCGGCGCGCGCGTGATCGGCGACGTGACGATCGGGCCCGAGGCGAGCGTCTGGTACAATTGCGTGCTGCGCGGCGACATCCACCGCATCGAGGTCGGCGCACGGTCGAACGTGCAGGATGGGAGCGTCTTTCATGTCGAAGGCCCGCGCCCCGATACGGATGGCTGCCCGACCATTGTCGGCGAGGATTGCGTGATCGGCCACATGGCCGTGGTCCACGGCTGCACGCTGGAGGATCGCGCCTTCGTCGGCATGGGCGCGGTGGCGATGGACGATTGCCGGATCGGCGAAGGCGCGATGCTGGCGGCGGGCGCCTTGCTCAGCCCCGGCAAGCATATCCCGCCGCGCGAGATCTGGGTCGGCCGCCCGGCGAAGCCCCATCGCACCCAGGACGAGGCCCAAGTCGAGAAAATCCGCTTCCAGACCGCGCGTTATTGCGAGCTCGCGCGGCGGCACATGGCGGCGCTGCGTGGCGAAACCCAAGCCTGAGCTTCCGCCAGCCGAGGCGCTTCGCGCCGCCGCCGACGCGCAGGGGCGGCTGGCCGTGCACGTGACGCCGGGCGCGCGCGTCGAGGGCATCGAGATCGCCGACGGTCGCGTGCGGATGAAGGTGCGCGCCAAGCCGCAGGACGGCGCCGCGAACGAGGCGGTGCTGGCGATGCTCGCCAAGGCGCTCGGGACGGCTCCGTCGCGCCTGCACTTGTTGCGCGGCGCGACTTCGCGCGAGAAACTGGTCCAGCTCGACGCCGGCTGACCCAGGGCGCGAGGTCGCGCTTGACTCGGGCGTGGACCGATACCAGATGGCCATCCTGATGTGCAGAAATGCATATTGATACATCATATATCGGATTGCCATGATCACTTCGCAACAGATGCGCGCCGCGCGAGCCCTGCTCGGGATCGACCAGCGCCAGCTCGCCGAGCTCGCCGGGTTGTCCGCGCCGACCATCCAGCGGATGGAAGCGTCCGACGGGCAAGTCCGCGGCGTGGTCGACACGCTGGTCAAGGTGGTGACCGCGCTCGAGGCGGCCGGAATCGAGCTGATCGGCGAGAACGCCCCCAGCACCGGGGCGGGGCGCGGAGTGCGTCTGCGCGAGCCGGCCGCGGGCGCGCCGCGCGGAGCCTGAGCCATGCCCGAGAGCTTCACGCCCAAGCTCCTCACCACGCTGCGCGAAGGCTATCGCGTCCGGGACATGCGCAGCGATGCGATCGCGGGGCTCACCGTCGCGATCGTCGCGCTGCCGCTGGCGATGGCGCTGGGGATCGCGAGCGGCGCCTCGCCCGACAAGGGCCTGGTCACCGCGGTCGTCGCCGGGTTCCTGATCTCGGCGCTCGGCGGCTCGCGCGTTCAAGTGGGTGGCCCGACCGGCGCCTTCGTGATCGTCATCTTCAACGTGATCGCGCAGCATGGCTACGACGGGTTGATGCTGGCGACGCTGCTGGCCGGCCTGATCCTGATCGTCGCGGGCTATGCCAAGCTCGGCAAGCTCATCAAGTTCGTGCCGCACCCCGTGGTCACGGGCTTTACCGCGGGCATCGCGGTGATCATCGCCTCGACCCAGGTGAAGGACTTCCTCGGCCTCGCGATCGACGAGGTGCCGGCGGACTTCATCCCGCAGTGGCTGGCCTATTTCGCGGCGCTGGACCGGATCAGCGTGCCCACGCTGCTGGTCGGGGCCGGCGCGCTGGCGCTGATCCTGGTGCTGCGCAAGGTGTCGCCGCGCCTGCCCGGCTACCTGATCGCGATCGTCGCCGCCTCGCTCGCGGTGGCGGCCCTCAGCCTGCCGGTCGACACGATCGGTTCGCGCTTTCCGGACATTCCCGCGGGGCTGCCGATGCCGGGGCTGCCGGAAATCACGCTGGCGAAGATCCAGGCGGTGATGCCGTCGGCCTTCACCATCGCGTTCCTCGCGGGGATCGAGGCGCTGCTCTCCGCGGTCGTGGCCGATGGCATGGCCGGCACGCGGCACCGCTCGAACCAGGAGCTGGTCGGGCAGGGGGTCGCCAACGTCGCCTCGAGCCTGTTCGGCGGCCTGCCCGCGCCCGGTGCGATCGCGCGCCCCGCCACCAACATCAAGTCGGGCGCGCGCACGCCGATGGCGGGGATGTTCCATGCCGCCTTCCTGCTGATCTTCGTGCTCTTCGGGATGGACCTGATGGCCTATGTGCCGATGGCGGCGCTGGCGGCGATCCTGTTCATGGTCGCCTCGGGCATGAGCGAATACGAGCGCTTCCTCAGCCTGCTCAAGATGCCCAACGGCGACCGGGTGGTGCTGCTGCTGACGTTCGGGCTGACGGTGCTGGTCGATCTCACCGTTGCGATCGGCGTCGGCGTCACCATCGCCTCGCTGCTGTTCATGATGCGGATGAGCGAATCGTTGGCGGTCGAGCAGGGCGCCGGGATCGAGGTCGACCCCGAGCTCGACGACGAGGACCGCGGCCAGCGCGACGTGCTGCCCGAGGGCGTCGAGGTGTTCCGCATCAACGGACCGTTCTTCTTCGGCGTCGCGGGCGAACTGCTCGACACGCTGCGGCGGGTCGGGCGCCGCCCGCGCGCGGTGATCCTGCGGATGCGGCTGGTGCCGTTCCTCGATGCCAGCGGGCTCGCGGCGGTGGCCGAGTTCGTCAAGCAGGCCGAGATCTCCGGAGCGCGGGTGATCCTTTCGGGCGTGCAGCGGCAGCCGCTCGACATGCTCGAGCGCGCCGACCTCGGCCCGCAATCGGGCAAGATCGAATACGCGGCCGACTATCCCGCCGCGATCCGCCTCGCCGAAAGCTGAGCGTCAGTCGCGGACCAGCGCGCGCAGCGCGTCGATCCGGTCGGCCTCGTGCGCGGGCTTGTCCCAGCGGATGCGGTGGATGCGCGGGAAGCGCATCGCGAGGCCCGACTTGTGGCGCTTGCTCTCGTGCACGCTGTCGAAGGCGACCTCGAACACGAGGCTCTTGTCGGTCTCGCGCACCGGGCCGAAGCGGTTCAAGGTGTGGTTGCGGACGTAGCGGTCGAGCTGCTTGAGCTCTTCGTCGGTGAAGCCGAAATAGGCCTTGCCGACGGGCAGAAGCTCGGCGCCCCGATCGGGGTCGCCGTCCCAGCAGCCGAAGGTGTAGTCCGAATAGAAGCTGCTGCGTTTCCCGCTGCCGCGCTGGGCGTACATCAGCACGCAATCGACGAGGAGCGGATCGCGCTTCCACTTGTACCACAAGCCGGTCTTGCGCCCGGCGACGTACGGCGAATCGCGGCGCTTGAGCATCAGCCCCTCGATCGCTTCGTCCCGCGCGCCCGAACGGATCTCGGCGAGATGCTCGAAGTGGTCGGCCTCGACCAGCGCGCTGAGGTCGAAGCGGTCGGCCGGAAGGCGCGGCATGAGCTCTTCGAGCCGGCGGCGGCGCTCGCTCCAGGGCAAGTCGCGCAAGTCCTCACCCCCTAGCATGAGCACGTCGTAGAGCCGCACGAAGGCCGGGTAGTCGGCGAGCATCTTGCGGCTGACGGTCTTGCGCCCGAGCCGCTGCTGGAGCGCGTTGAAGCTCGCCGCGCCGCCGGATTCGCCGCCCTGGTGCGCGCCGCGCACAAGCAGCTCGCCGTCGAGCACCGCGGGCAGGGTAAGCGCTTCGGCCATCTCGGGGAAGCTGTGGCTGATGTCGTCGCCGGTGCGCGAATAGAGGCGCGTCTCGCCGCCGGCATGCACGAGCTGCATGCGGATGCCGTCCCATTTCCACTCGGCGACGTAATCGGCGAGGTCGAGCACGGTATCCTCGAGCGGGTGCGCGAGCATGAACGGGCGGAACAGCGGCATCTCGGCGGTGTTCGGCGGTTCGGCGCCATCGGCGGCCCAGGCGAACAGCTCGGGGAAGGGGGGGCTGAGCGCGTGCCAGTACTCCTCGACTTCCTCGAGCGCGACCTCGAACGCCTGCGCAAACGCGGTCTTGGCGAGCCGCGCGGAGACCCCGACGCGCATCGCCCCGGTGGCGAGCTTGATCAGCGCATAGCGGCCCTCGGGGCTGAGCCGGTCGAGCAGCCTCGGCAGCTCGCTCGCTACCGAGAGGCGAGTCATCCGCGCGAGGAGATCGACGGCTTCGCTCACGCTCGGCGGCGGCATGACGCCATCGGCGGGCGCGGGCCACAGCAGGCTGGCGGTCTCGGCGGTGTCGCCGACGAAATCGCGGCTCAGCGCCCACAGCACCGGGTCGACGCGCTCCATCATAAGGCTGCGGATCGTGCCGCCCTTGACCGCGGGGAAGCTCAGGCACTCGGTGAGCGCGGCGAGCGCCCAACCGCGATCGGGATCGGGCGTTTCGCGCAAGTACTGGGCGATCAAGCGCAGCTTCTCGTTGCGGCTGCGCGTGTAGACGAGCGAATCGACGAGGGCGGCGAAGGCCTCCATCAATCGTCCTCGTCCTCGTAGCCGACCAGGGCCAGGGCGCGGGCGCGGCGCTGGTGGAGCTGGCACCAGCGCAGCAGCGCTTCCTCGCGGCCGTGCGTTATCCAGCTTTCGGCGGGGTTCACTTCCTCGATCGTGCGCGTCAGCTCGCCCCAGTCGGCGTGGTCGGAGATGACGAGGGGCAACTCGACCATGCGCTGACGCGCACGCTGGCGCACGCGCATCCAGCCGCTCGCCATGGCGCTGATCGGATCGGGCAGGCGCCGGCTCCAGCGATCGTTGAGCGCCGAAGGCGGACAGACCACGATCGTGCCGCGGAGCGAGTCCTTGCTAGCCTCGCTCACCAGCCTCAGCTCACCGAGGTCGACGCCGAATTCTTCGTAAAGGCGGCACATCCGCTCCATCGCGCCGTGCAGCCAGATCGTGTCTTGGTGCCCGGCCCGGCGCAGCTCGGCGATCACCCGCTGCGCCTTGCCGAGCGCGTAGGCGCCGACCAGCACGCATCGCTCGGGATGATCGGCACGGGCCTTGAGCAGCTTGGCGATCTCGTGCTCGATCGGCGGATGGCAAAACACCGGCAGGCCGAAGGTCGCCTCGGTGACGAAGACGTCGCACGGCACGACTTCGAACGGCGGGCAGGTCGGATCGGGCATGCGCTTGTAGTCGCCCGTCACCACCACCCGCTCGCCGCCATGTTCGAGCACGATCTGCGCCGAGCCGAGCACATGGCCAGCGGGAACGTACGTGGCGCTCACCCCGCCCGGCAGCCCGATCGTCTCGCCGTATTGCACCGGGAGTGCCCCATCGCGCGTCTGGTAGCGCAGTTCCATGATCGCCAGCGTCTCGGGCGTGGCGACGGTCCGACCGTGCCCGCCGCGCGCGTGGTCGGCGTGACCATGTGTGACCAGCGCGTTGGCGACGGGAATGGACGGGTCGATCCAGCAGTCGGCCGGGACCACATGGATGCCGTGCGGCTCGGGCCGGATCCATGCGAAGTCGGCGATCATGGATACGAAAATGGGCGGAACCGCCGGGCAGTTCCACCCACTTCGTTAGCCCCCGATCGCGTCGTCCCGGCAAAAGCCGGGATCCGACTACTCCTCGGCCGCCGGCTTGGCCCTGGCGGCGGGCTTCTTCTTCGCCGGTCGGGCCTTGGGGGCCTTGGGTGGCGCCGGTGTCAGCTCGAATGCCGGCTTGTCGTCCTTGAGGCTGACGTGGACCTCGCCGCCGTTGGCCAGCTTGCCGAACAGCAGCTCCTCGGCCAGCGGCTGCTTGATCGCGTCCTGGATCAGGCGGGCCATCGGCCGTGCACCCATCAGCTTGTCGTAGCCGCGCTTGGCCAGCCAGCCGCGCGCATCGGTGTCGAACTGGATGTGCACGTTCTGCTCGGCCAGCTGCAGCTCGAGCTGCAGGATGAACTTGTCGACCACGCGGCTGACCGTCTCAGTGCCGAGATAGTCGAACGGCACGATCGCATCGAGCCGGTTGCGGAACTCGGGGGCGAACATCTTCTTGACCGCCTCCTCGCTCGCCTCCGCCTTGGTCCCCGCGCCGAAGCCGATGCCTTGCTTGGCGGAATCCGCCGCGCCGGCATTGGTGGTCATGATCAGCACGACGTTGCGGAAATCGACCGTCTTGCCGTGATGGTCGGTGAGCTTGCCGTGGTCCATGACCTGCAGCAGGATGTTGAACAGGTCAGGGTGTGCTTTCTCGATCTCGTCGAGCAGCAGCACGCAGTGCGGATGCTGGTCGATCGCATCGGTCAGCAGGCCGCCCTGGTCGTAACCGACGTAGCCCGGAGGCGCGCCGATCAGCCGGCTGACCGAGTGCCGCTCCATGTACTCGGACATGTCGAAGCGCTTGAGCTCGATGCCCATGATGCTGGCGAGCTGGCGCGCGACTTCGGTCTTGCCGACGCCGGTCGGGCCCGAGAACAGGAAACTGCCGATCGGCTTGTCGGGATCGCGCAGGCCGGCGCGGCTTAGCTTCATGGCGGTCGACAACACGTCGATCGCCTTGTCCTGGCCGAACACGACGCGCTTCAGGTCCTTCTCGAGGCTGGCGAGGGCGGCCTTGTCGTCCTTGCTCACCGACTTGGGAGGGATGCGCGCCATGGTCGCGATCACCGCTTCGATTTCCTTGCTGGTGATCTTCTTCTTCCGCTTCGACGGCGGCACGAGCATCTGCATCGCGCCGACCTCGTCGATCACGTCGATGGCCTTGTCGGGCAGCTTGCGATCGTTGATGTAGCGCGCGCTCATTTCCACCGCGGTCTTGATCGCGTCGGGCGTGTACTTGACCTTGTGGTGGTCTTCGAACGCGCTGCGAAGGCCGCGCAGGATCTTGATCGTATCCTCCACGGTCGGCTCGTTCACGTCGATCTTCTGGAAGCGCCGCAGCAGCGCGCGGTCCTTCTCGAAGTGGTTGCGGAACTCCTTGTAGGTGGTCGAACCGATGCAGCGGATCGCCCCCGACGAGAGCGCCGGCTTGAGCAGGTTCGAGGCGTCCATGGCCCCGCCGCTGGTGGCGCCTGCGCCGATCACGGTGTGGATCTCGTCGATGAACAGCACCGCTTCGGGCAGCTTCTCGAGCTCGGAGACCACCTGCTTGAGGCGCTCCTCGAAGTCGCCGCGATACCGCGTGCCGGCCAGCAGCGCGCCCATGTCGAGCGAATAGATCACCGCGTCCTGCAGCACTTCGGGCACGTCGCCTTCGACGATCTTGCGGGCGAGGCCTTCGGCGATCGCCGTCTTACCCACGCCCGGATCGCCCACGTAGAGCGGGTTGTTCTTGCTGCGCCGGCAGAGGATCTGGATGGTGCGGTCCACCTCCGGCCCGCGGCCGATCAGGGGGTCGACCTTTCCGTCGAGCGCCTTCTGGTTGAGGTTGACCGTGAACTGGTCGAGCGCCGAATCCTTCTTGCCCTTCTCGGGCTTGTCCTCGCTCTTGGCCTCGGGCTCTTCGGTGCCCTGCGCCGAGCGGTTCTCGAGCTGGCGGCCGCCCTTACCGATGCCGTGGCTGATGTAGCTGACCGCGTCGAGCCGGCTCATGTCCTGCTGCTGCAGGAAATAGACCGCATAGCTGTCACGCTCGGAGAACAGGGCCACCAGCACGTTCGCGCCGGTCACGGTGTCCTTCCCGCTCGACTGGACGTGCAGGATCGCGCGCTGGATCACGCGCTGGAACCCCGCGGTCGGCTGCGGGTCGGCGTCGTCCTCGGTCTTGAGCGACTGATATTCCTGGTCGAGATACTGCCGGACCACGCCCGAGAGTTCGGCGAGGTCCACTCCGCAGGCGGTCATGACCTCGGCGGCATCCGCGTCGTCGACGAGCGCGAGCAGCAAGTGCTCGAGCGTGGCGTACTCGTGCGTCCGGTCGGTCGCGTGCTGGAGCGCCGTGTGGAGGGTCTTTTCGAGGCTCTGGGCGAAACTGGGCATGTTCTTCAAATCCAAGCAGTGAGGATACGATCCGATGGTTGCCAACGTGCAAAGGGCCGCATGAATACATCGAGAACGACGTTTGGCCTTCTGGTTAAACAGGATATGGGGCGCGCGGGTCGCGAATTCGAGTCAGCCGGGGCGGGTCGCCCGCTCAACTCGGCTCTCGCGGCTTGAACAGCGAGTCGGCCAACTTCTTGTGATCGGCCGCCTTCGCGTGGTGCGCCCGGACCCGCTCGATCTCCGCTTCCAGCAGCGCGATGCGCTCCATCAGCTCGTCCTGTGAATAGGCATCGAGCGGTTCGCCGGCCAGCCGGCTCGCGGAATCTCCGCGTACCCGGGGGAGATCGTCCTCCATGCTCGCAGGATGAGTCCCGTCCATCTTGCTGTCAATGGCTGGGACCGTTAGCGCTGTGGACCGTGAGACCGGGGGACAGAGGGGTGCGGGCACGCGCATGAACTTGCCGACGACCATGCAAGCCATTGAAATTGCGGGACCTGGTGGGCCCGACGTGCTGCGACCGGAAGATCGGCCCGTCCCGGTTCCGGGTCCCGGCCAGGTCCTGGTCGAGGTGGCCTACGCGGGGGTCAACCGGCCCGACGTACTGCAGCGCCTCGGGCGCTACCCGCCGCCGCCCGGCGCCTCGGACGTGCCCGGGCTCGAGGTTTCGGGCACCGTCGTCGTCGCAGGCGAGGGCGGCGAGATGCTGATCGGCCAGGCGGTCTGCGCGCTGGTGACCGGCGGCGGCTATGCCGAATATTGCCTGGCCGAAGCGGATCACTGCCTGCCCGTTCCCGATGGCGTGACGCTCGCCGAAGCCGCGGCGCTGCCCGAAACGCTGCTGACGGTGTGGCACAACGCGTTCGAGCGCGGCTGGGCCAGTGAGGGCGAGTGGCTGCTGGTCCATGGCGGAACCAGCGGGATCGGCACGATGGCCATCAAGCTCGGCAAGCTGTTCGGCCTGGATGTGATCGTGACTTGCGGTTCGGACGCGAAGTGCGCGGCGGCGATGGGCATCGGCGCCGACCACGCGATCAACTATCGCGCCGAGGATTTCGTCCAGCGCGTCAAGGCGATCACCGGCGGGGCGGGGGTGAACGTGTGCCTCGACATGGTCGCCGGCAGCTACACGCAGCGCAACCTCGATTGTCTCGCCGAGGATGGCCGCCTTGTGACGATCGCGGTGCTCGGCGGCGCGAAAGCCGAGATCGACATGGCGAAGCTGATTGTGCGACGGCAGACGATTACGGGCTCCACGTTGCGGGCCCGGCCGAACGCCTTCAAGGCGCTGCTCGTCGACGAGATTTCGCAGACGGTGTGGCCGTTCGTCGAGGAAGGACGCCTGCGCCCCGAGATGGACCGGATTTTTCCGCTCGCCGAAGCCGCGGCGGCGCATGCCCGAATGGAGGCCGGCGAGCATGTCGGCAAGATCGTGCTGGAGGTCAGACCGTGACACGCGAAGAGCTTTACGGCCAGGCCGAAGCCTATCTCGATGCTCTCGAGGCGCGCGATCCGTCGCGGCTGGCATGGGCCGAGGGCGCGCGCTTCAGCGAGAACAACGTCGCCCTCGAAATCGGTGATGGCCTCTGGAACACGATCAGCGCCCGGCGCCGGTCCTACGACCTCAAGGCGGCCGATCCTGCCGCGGGCGAGGTCAGCTGGTTCGGCGTGGTCGAGGAGCACGGGATTCCGGCGATCATGGCGCTGCGCCTGCGTATCGTCGGCGGACGGATCGCCGAGGCCGAGACGATCGTCTGCCGCAAGGTCGATCTCAGCCCGTTTCCGGGCATCGACACTTATCTCGAGCCGCGCCCGCTGATGCTCGCCGACGTGCCCGGAGCCCGCCGCGTCTCGCGCGAGAGGATGGTGGCGATCGCCAATGGCTATTTCGAGACCATCGAGCTCAACGACGGCACGTTGCACACCGAGTTCACCGACGATTGCGAGCGGATCGAGAACGGCGTCCAGACGACCAACAATGCGGAAGCCTTCGGCGACTACCCGATCGCCGGCCTCGGTTGTGCCGAGCAGTTCCGCATGGGGCACTTCATTTTCGACGATCGGTTGCGCGACCGCCGCTTTCCGCTCGTCGACGAGGAGAAGGGCCTCGTGCTCGCAGGAGGCTTCATCGACCACACCGGGCGACTGGTGGACCTGACCTGGACCGACGGCACCAAGGCGCGATCGGTGTTCCATTACCCGCACAGCTTCGTGCTGCTCGAGCTGTTCAAGATCGTCGACGGCAAGATCGCGGGGGTCGAGGCGGTGTTCGTGACCGTGCCCTACAACATGCCTTCCGCCTGGTAGGCGCGGGCCTGTCACTCAAGTGTCTCAAAACTGACCGTAAACTGAGAAACGCCTGTCACATTCGCGCCCCATAGGCGCTGAGCCATGACAGGCAGTTTCCAGTTCCAGCCCCTGCTGGCGGGCTATCTAGAAGGCGCAGTCGGGAACGGTGGGCCCGCCACTTCCGCCCCGAGCCTGGCCCATCCCGCGCTCTCGATACCGGAGCCCTCGCACGAACAGCGCCGCCGCTACCGCACGATCTGGATCAGCGACGTGCATCTCGGCACCAAGGGCTGCAACGCCGAGCTGCTGATCGACTTCCTCGATTCGACCGACAGCGAGACGATGTACCTCGTCGGCGACATCATCGACGGGTGGCGACTCAAGAAGAAGCTCTACAGGCCGGCGTCGCACAACGACATCGTCTGGCGCATCCTCAAGCGCGCCAAGCGCGGAACCCGGATCGTATATATTCCCGGCAACCACGACGAGATGGTTCGCCAGTTCGCCGGGCTGAACTTCGGCGGAGTGGAGATCCAGCGCGCCGCTGTTCACGAAACGGCGGAGGGGCGGCGCCTGCTCGTGCTCCACGGCGACGAGTTCGACGCCATCATGCTCGCGCACCGCTGGCTCGCGGTGGTCGGCGACGCGCTTTACGAACTGCTCATGGTGCTGAGCGGCTGGATAAACGCCGTGCGCCGCCGCTTCGGCCTGCCGTACTGGTCGCTCAGCAAAATGGCCAAGCACAAGGTCAAGAACGCGGTCGAGTTCATCTCCCGATACGAGGAAGTCGTCACCCGCGCCGCCGCGGCGCGCCGGGTCGACGGAGTGGTCTGCGGCCACATCCACACGGCGGAAATCAAGGAGTTCGAAGCGGTGTCCTACTACAACGACGGCGATTGGGTCGAAGGCTGCACCGCGCTGGTCGAGCATTTCGACGGGCGGATGGAAGTGCTCAACTGGCCCGAGGAGATCGCACGGCGCGAAGCGCTGGCGGTCTCGGGCGAGGCGATGGCGCGCGCGGCGTGAGGATCGCGCTCGTCACCGACGCCTGGGTCCCGCAAGTCAACGGCGTGGTGCGGACGCTGGCTGCCGTCACCGACGAGCTCCGTGCGCGCGGTCACGAGGTCGTGATCGTCTCGCCCGACCAGTTCCGATCGCTTCCTTGCCCGACTTACCCTGAAATCCGCCTCGCACTGACGCGGCCGCGCTCGGTGGGGGAGCGGCTGGCGACGTTTGAGGCCGACGCGATCCATATTGCCACCGAAGGCCCGCTCGGCTGGGCGGCGCGGCGCTGGTGCCTGGCGCGGAGGCGAAGCTTCACGACCGCCTATCATACCCAGTTCCCCGAATACCTGGCACGCCGCTCGGGCCTGCCCGCATCGGTCTTCTGGCCCTACATCCGGCGCTTCCACGCCCCGTCATGCGGGATCATGGTCGCCACCGCGACGGTTCGCGAGCAATTGCGCGCGCAGGGGCTAACGCGCTTACGCGAATGGAGCCGCGGCGTGGACCTCGCGCAATTCGGCCCGCATGGGCCGCCGCTCGAGGCGTTCGATCGCTTGCCGCGTCCGATCCAGCTTTACGTCGGCCGGATCGCCGTCGAAAAGAACATCGAGGCTTTCCTGGAGAGCCGCCACCCCGGTGCGAAAGTCGTGGTCGGCGACGGGCCCGCGCTTTCGCGGCTGCAGGCAGCGTATCCTGGCGTGCTGTTCCTCGGCCGCCAGTCGGGGGCGGCGCTCGCCGCGTGCTACGCCGGAGCCGACGTGTTCGTTTTTCCGAGCCGAACCGACACCTTCGGACTGGTGATGATCGAGGCACTCGCCTGCGGCACGCCCGTCGCGGCCTATCGGGTGCCGGGTCCGCTCGACGTGCTGAGCGAAAAGAGCGGATGTATGGCGGAAACGCTTGAAGATTCGATCGCGGGGGCATTGAAGCTCGATCGCACCGACTGCGTCGAGCACGGTCGGCGCTTCAACTGGTCGGCGAGCACCGATCAGTTCCTCGCCGCGCTTTCCCCGGCCGGACCCTCCGAATTGATGGCTGCCTAGGATTCGGGCCGTTCCCGACGACTCTGCTTGCCGTTGAGCGTCAATCGCCCTACATCGAACCGGTACGGCCGTCCCGAGAGGGGCGGCCCTTCTATTTTTGCCGGAGAGAAACCGTGGCCCAGCCCACTCCCCTGATGCCGCACGCGACAGCTTCCTGGCTGGTCGACAACACTTCGCTCAGCTTCGAACAGATCGCCGAATTCTGCGGCCTTCACATTCTCGAAGTCCAGGCGATGGCCGACGATCTGACCAGTTCGAAGTTCACCGGGCGCGATCCGGTCCACTCGGGCGAGCTGACGCACGAGGAAATCGAGAATGGTCAGAAAGACCCGGAATACCGCTTGAAGATGCAGCGGGCCCCGGTCGACGTGAGCCGCACCAAGGGGCCGCGCTACACGCCGGTCTCGAAGCGGCAGGACAAGCCGGACGGCATCGCGTGGATCATCCGCAATCATCCGGAGATCTCGGACGCGTAGATCGGCAAACTGATCGGCACGACGCGCAACACCATCAACGCGATCCGCGACCGGACGCACTGGAACATTCAGAATATCGTCGCCAAGGACCCGGTGACGCTCGGCCTGTGTTCGCAGCGCGAGCTCGACGCCGCCGTGGCGAAGGCCGCCAAGCGCGTCCGCTCCGAAGACGAAGCCGAGGAAGTTGTCGCCGAAACTCGTGACGATCGGGCGATGTTGATCGAAGAGCTGCGCGCGGAGCGCGATGCGGCCGCCAAGGCCGCGGTCGAGGCCGCGCAGGAAGCCGAAGCCGAGACCTGGCTGGCCGCCAAGCGCGCCGCGGAAGCTGCCGGAGAAGCCTGAGGCCCGAAGGACCGAGGGGTCCTTTGTGTCAATTAACGGGTAGTTGGCGCAAACGCTCGCTCAGTTGGCGAGCGTCACGCGCTCTTCGTCGCCCTTGTCGAGATCGAGCACCGGTGGCGCCTGCGGCTTCGGGGCAGGCGCGCCGGACGAGGCCGGCCGAGCCGCCTTCGCGGCATCCGGGGCGAACCGTCCGTTGACGTTCGCGCCCTGCTCGATGGTGAGCGTTTCGTAGTGCACGTCGCCGTCGATCCGGGCGCTCTTGAGGATCACGAGCTCGCGCACGGTTATCGTGCCTTTGACCGAGCCCGAGAGGCGCGCCGTGTCGGCGGTGATTCCGCCTTCGATCTGGCTCGATTCGCCCTGCACCAGCGAAGTGCAGGTGAGATCCCCTTCGACCGTGCCGTCGACGTGGAGATCGGCCGAAGCCTCGACGTTGCCCTTGATGGCGACGTCTGCGCCGAGCACCGAGAAAGTCGAGCCGCCGCTAGCCACGGGCCGGGCCGCGGGTCGAGGAGCTGGGCTCGGCTGGCTTGGCTCGGGCTTCTTCGAGAACATGGGGAGCAGTCTCCAGGAAAGGCCGGGGATTGACCGCGCGGCCGTGGATACGGACTTCGAAATGGAGGTGCGGGCCGGTCGAACGGCCGGTGTTGCCGATCAGGCCAATCACCTCTCCCGCGGCGACTTCCTGTCCATGCTTGGCGCGCCAGCCGGACATGTGAGCGTAGCGGGTCATCATTCCGTTGCCGTGGCTGATCTCCACGACCTTCCCGTAACCGGACTTGGTTCCCACGAAAGTAACCTTGCCATCCGCAGCAGCGTGAATCGGGGCACCGATGTTGCCGCGGAAGTCTAGCCCCGCATGCATCGCGGCGCTGCCGTGGAACGGGTCGGCGCGATAGCCGAAGCCCGACGAGATCATGCGCATGTCGGCAGGCATGACTTGCGGAATACCGTCGAGCCCGCGTTCGAGCGCGTCCATCCGCGCGAGGCTGAGAGCGAGTCGTTCGAAGCGCGGATCGAGCGAACCGTCGCGCCCGGTTGAAAGCTTCTCGAACGGACCACCCTGGGCGGTCCGCGCCGAGGCGAGCACAGTGCTGGGATTGAGACCGAGCTCGCGAAGCGCTTCCTCCGCGCGTGCCGCACGGAGATCGGCAAAGCGCGTCAAGCGCTCGGTAAGGGCCAGTTGGCGGGCTTCGAGCCGGGCGAGGGCCGCGGCCTCGGGCATGACGGCGCTGATCTTCGCGACGGTCTTCGCCGCTTCGTCGGTGCTGTCGGAAACGGTGCCCTCGGCGACGACATCGTCGGGAAGCATCTGGGTCGCTTCCTCGAGGAACTCCATGCGCCGCGCGACGTCACCGGCAACTTCGTCGATATCCTTGCGATAGGCGGCGACGCGGCTCTCGGATTTCGCGACCGCGGCTTCGCGATAGAGCAGCGAGTCGCGCGCGGCCTGAGACTGGTACTGGCTGACGGCCATCACGCCCATCGACAAGCCCCAGCCGCCGATCACGGCGACCGCGAGGCTCGCCGCAGCGATCTGCATCCGCGAGCTGATGGTGATGAAGCGGACCTGACCTTGGGAACGCATGAAGAATTCGCGTTCCGGAAACCAGCTCCGCAAGCGGTCGCGTAGGCCGCTAGCGGTTATGTTTTTCAAGCAAGACCCCGACTGTCCCGACCCTTTGGTTGGCAGGGGGCTAGCGCTTGCTCGCGCGTGGTGTCGAATCCTCAGGTTAATCTACGGGGCGAGTCGAACCTGAATCACGACGAGTTGTTCGATATAGCAAAATTTCTGCACCGGCCCGGGAACCTTTCGCTTGAGAGCAAATCCGAATCGCGGTTCCGCATCGGCTGACAACCCGGCGAGCCGATGATAAGGGCTTCGCGCATGTCAACGCAGCCAAAGCCTTCGCTCGCTCCGGACGGACTTGTTTCCGATCTCGCCCGCGCAGGGCGCGCCGCCCAGCGGGTCCTGGCGCGTATGGATGACGAAGCCAAGGCCAGCGCGCTCCGCTCGGCGGCTTCGGCGCTGCGCGCCGCGTCTGCAGACGTGCTCGCAGCCAATGCGGCCGATCTCGCTGCGGGCGAGGCGAGCGGGCTCACGTCGGCCATGCTCGACCGGCTGCGGCTCGATCAGCAGCGGCTCGAAAACGTGGCGTCCGCAGTCGAAGCCGTCGCCGCGTTGCGCGACCCGGTGGGCGAAGTGATCGATCGCAGCCAGGCCCCTGCCGGCATGGAGTTGTCGAGGGTACGCATCCCCATCGGGCTGATCGGGATCATCTACGAGAGCCGACCCAACGTTACGGCGGATGCGGCCGCGCTTTGCCTGCGCAGCGGCAATGCCGTGCTGCTGCGCGGGGGGAGCGAGGCGGTGCACTCGAACCGCGCGATTCATGCCGCGCTCGTCGAGGGGCTCGTCGAAGCCGGCGTTCCGGCCGAAGCGGTCCAGCTCATGCCGACGCAAGACCGCGAAGCGGTGGGCGCCATGTTGCGCGCGGCGGGACTCATCGACATGATCATCCCGCGCGGTGGGAAGGGCCTCGTCGAGCGGGTGCAGAACGATGCGCGCGTGCCGGTGCTCGCGCACCTCGACGGCATTTGCCACACGTATGTCCACGCGGCCGCCAATCCCGCGATGGCGGTCAAGCTCGCGCTCAACGCCAAGATGCGCCGGACCGGTATCTGCGGCGCGACCGAAACACTGCTGCTCGACGCGGCCTTTCCCGGCTGCGTCGAAGTCGTGCGCACGCTGATCGACGCGGGTTGCGAGTTGCGCGGCGATGCGCGCGCTCAGGCGCTCGACCCGCGCATCAAGCCTGCAAGCGCGAACGACTGGGATTGCGAGTACCTCGACGCGATCCTCTCGGTCGCGGTGGTCGACGGGCTCGACGCGGCGATGGCGCATATCGAGCGCCATTCCTCGGGCCATACCGACGCGATCGTCACCGAGGACCGTTCCGTTGCCGAGCGTTTTCTCGCCGAAGTCGACAGCGCCATCGTGATGGTCAATGCCTCGACCCAGTTCGCCGATGGAGGTGAGTTCGGGCTGGGCGCCGAAATCGGCATCGCGACAGGTCGGCTCCATGCGCGCGGTCCGGTCGCCCTCGAAGGCCTGACGACCTACAAGTGGCAGGTCCGCGGCCACGGCGAAACGCGCCCGTAACGCTGCTTCCAAGGCCCTATCATCAGCGGGAGTTTGAACCCGCCCGGGTTGCCCGTATGGATGCTCTCCCCTGAAAGGAGCCTTCATGCGCTACAACCGCTTCGGCCAGACCGGTCTCGTCGTCTCCGAGCTTTGCCTGGGGGCGATGACGTTCGGCAACAAGCCCAGCGGATTCTTCCAGCACGATCTCGACCAGGAACGCTCGACCGAGCTGGTCAAGCAGGCGCTCGATGCCGGCGTGAATTTCATCGATACCGCCAATCTCTATACCGCCGGCCAGAGCGAGGAGTTCGTCGGCGGCGCGCTCAAGGCGCTCGGTGTGGCGCGCGATCAGGTCGTGGTCGCGACCAAGGGCATGGGCCCGATGGGAGAGGGGCCGAACGATTCGGGCACCAGCCGCTATCACCTGCTGCACCAGATCGACGCGAGCTTGGCGCGGCTCGGGCTCGACCACGTCGATCTCTATCAGATCCACGGGTGGGACCCGAACTGCGGCATGGAAGAGGCCTTGCGTGCGATGGAGGACATCGTGCGATCGGGGCGCGCGCGCTACATCGGGGTCTCGAACTGGGCCGCCTGGCAGATCGCCAAGGCGCTCGGCATCGCCGAGCGGCGCGGCTGGGACAAGTTCGTCTCGCTGCAAGCGTTCTACACTGTCGCCAACCGCGAGCTCGAGCGCGAGATCGTGCCGATGCTCGAAAGCGAAGGGCTCGGCCTGATGGTGTGGAGCCCGCTCGCCGGCGGGCTTCTTTCGGGCAAGTATGCGCGCGGTCAAGGCGGCCAGGCTGAGGGAGAAGGCCGCCGGGCCAAGCTCGATTTCCCGCGCGTCGACAAGGATCTCGCTTTCCAGGTCGTCGAAACGATGCGGCCCATGGCCGAGAGCCGCGATGTTGCTGTCTCATCGATCGCGATCGCCTGGTTGCTGCACCGCCCGGTCGTCTCGACGGTGATCGTCGGCGCCCGCCGCCCGGACCAATTGGCCGAGAACCTCAAGGCAAGCGACGTCGAGCTGACCTCGGAGGAATTGGGCCGGCTCGAAGAACTCGGCGTTCCCGAACCGGAGTATCCCGGCTGGGCGATCGCCTCGCAGAACACGCGTCACGGCTTCCGAGTCTCGCCGCGCCGCCAAGCCAAGTGAAACGAACCGGGCTTCTCGGCGGCAGCTTCAATCCGGCCCATGGCGCTCACCGAGCCATCACGCTGTTCGCCAGCGAAGCGCTCGGGCTCGACGAGGCGTGGTGGCTGGTCTCCCCTAGCAATCCGCTCAAGGCCAGGACCGGCATGGCGCCGCTCGCCGCGCGGGTCCGCTCGGCACGTGAGATGGCGCGCAGGGCGCCGATTCGCGTGACCGCGATCGAGCGCGAGCTTGGCACGGTCTACACCATCGACACGCTTCGCGCGCTCAAGCGACGCTTTCCGAAGCGCCGGTTCGTATGGCTGATGGGGGCCGACAACCTCGCCCAGTTGCACTTGTGGAAAGACTGGCGGGGGATCGCCGCTGAAATGCCGATTGCCGTGATCGCCCGCCCCGGATATGATGACGACGCCCTCGCGAGCCCCGCGATGGCCTGGCTGCGGGGTTACCGGTTGACCGCCGCCGAGTTTCGGAACCGGGACGAATGGAGCGCTCCCGCGCTGATTGAACTGCGTTTCGACCCCGATCCGCGCTCGGCCACCGAAATCCGCCGTGCCGATCCCGATTGGGCCCGTCGCTTCGACGGACCGCCGCCCAGAGACGCGGTGACGCATTCCCTCATTCACGATCCTGAGCGAGAGGGCGACGCATGAGGCGCCGCACCCTCGTGCCTCAGACCTCGTCCATTCCCGCACACAGGAGTATGACCCGACACGATGACGCCCGAACCCTTGGGGGCGCAAGCCCGCCCGGAACATTCCGGCTCTTCGACCATCGTCTCCTTGCCTGACATGCCATCAATCGATTCAACCGACGCCGCCTCGCTGCACCAGCTGGTTCTCCACTCGCTCGATGAGGACCAGGCGCAGGACGTCGTCTCGATCCCGCTCGAGGGCAAATCGAGCATTGCCGATTACATGGTGATCGCGTCCGGCCGCTCGACGCGCCAGGTCGCGGCGATCGCGACCAAACTGGCCGAGCGCCTCAAGCAGCAAGGTCATGGCACGCCGCGCGTGGAAGGGCTGCCGGCGGCCGACTGGGTCCTGATCGACGCCGGCGACGTGGTCGTCCACCTGTTCCGGCCAGAGGTGCGCAGTTTCTACAACCTCGAACGGATGTGGGGCTTCGGCGACGATACTTCGCCGGCCGCCGTCGGGCGAGCGTAGGATTCCCTTGGAGAGCATGGGGGCCTAGAGTGCCGCCATGCTGCTTCACGTCATCGCCCGCGGAAAGATCGGCCGCTCGCCGGAAGGCGAGTTGGTCGAACGCTACGCGAAGCGCATTGGCTGGCCGCTTCGGCTCACCGAATTGCCCGACAGCGGTGGACGGATGCCGGAGCCGCAGACTCCCGTGCGCACCGTGCTGCTCGACGAACGCGGCGAGCAGTTATCCTCCGAAGCGTTTGCCGAATTGCTGCGCGGCTGGCGTGACAACGGGATCCGAGAGACCCGCTTCATGCTCGGTGCAGCCGACGGGCATCCGGCGCAGGATCGCGCCTCTGCCGACCGCCTGCTAGCCTTCGGCAGCGCCACATGGCCGCACCTGCTCGCGCGGGCGATGCTGCTCGAGCAGTTGTTCCGCGCGACCTGCATCATAGCCGGCCATCCCTATCACCGGGCGGGGTAGTCGTGCGGGCGCTCCCACTCCTGTTGCTCGGCGCTCTGCCTGCCCTGGCGCTCGCGGCAGTCGCCGCCGTGCCCGATACACCGCCCGTACGGACCTCCGCGCAGGCTCGAGCGGACTTGCGTACAGCGCTGGCTGAAAGCCGCGTCGCCGAGGCGCGTAGCGCGCAGCTCGAACGCGCGGCCGAGAGCGCGCGCGACGCGGCCGAACGGACAGCGCGCGAGGCGGCGGCGCTCGCCGGCCGGATCCAGCAGGCTGAAGCGGCAATCGCGGTGGCCGAGGCGCGACTGACCCTCGCCAACCGGGAGCGCGCTGCGCTGCGCGAACAACTTGGACGCGAGCAGCAACCGCTCGTGCACTTGACCGCAGCGTTGCAACAGTTCTCGCGGCGCCCACTGGCCTTGGCGATGCTTCAGCCGGGATCGGTGCAGGATACCGTGTATCTGCGCGCGATGCTCGACAGCGCTGTCCCTCAAATCCGCGACCGGACCAGCGGCGTGCGCGCGCGC
>JAEZCZ010000052.1 GCA_023433305.1 Pseudomonadota bacterium
AACTGGCCCTGCCGCGCCCGCCCGCCGGCCTGCTCGATTCCGGCCCCGCCGCTCGTTCGATGCAGCGCGTCGGCACCGTGCTCGACCGCGCCCGCGCGCAGCAGTGCCTGACGATGGCGATCTACTATGAAGCGGCCAGCGAGCCCGACGCCGGCCAGCGCGCGGTTGCGCAAGTCGTGCTCAACCGCGTCGCCCACCCGACCTATCCGGACACCGTCTGCGGGGTGGTGTTCCAGGGGTCGGAGCGGGCGACCGGCTGCCAGTTCAGCTTCACTTGCGACGGCTCGCTGGCGCGCAAACCCGCCAAGATGTGGTGGGACCGCGCCGCCTCGGTGGCGCGGGCCGCGCTCGCCGGCGGGGTCTATGCGCCGGTCGGGCTCGCGACCCATTATCACACCGTGCAAGTCCATCCCTACTGGGCCGACAGTCTCGACCACGTCGGCACGATCGGCGCGCACCGGTTCTATCGCTGGCGCGGCGCCGCAGGCCGATCGCTCGCCTTCAGCGACAGTTATCGCGGCGGCGAGCCCATCGCCGCCCCCGCGCCGCGCCGAGCCGAGCCGGCACCCGCGTTCGACCCGATCGAGCTGGCGCGCGCCTACGAGGCCGCCCACGAGGTCGTCGTCGCGGTCGAGGCCGCGCCGGTCCGCCCCGCGCCGGCCTACGCGAGCGAGATCGAGGCGCGCGGCGGCGACGGCCTGTTCCGCGCCCATGCGTCGCCGGCCATCGGCCAGGTCCGCGAGGAATATGCGCGCAGCGGCCAGTGGTTGCGCCAGCCCTGACTTCGCGGGCCGGTTAACCTCGGTCAACGGCTTGGAAACCATGCGGGCAAACCTTCGCTTAGCCGCGCGAGGCTATCGTCGCGGGCCAACTCGCTCGGACGTCCGCATGCCCATTCGCTTCGCTGCCCCTCCTTATGCCCTGGCCCCGCGGCTGAGCCCGCGGGAGATCGGTGCGGCGTGCGGGATGCCGGCGAACGACAACGGCGGCGCGCGGACCAGCGACGCGATGCTTCACGCCGCGCTGCGCCATTTCGCCGAGCATGGCCTTGCCGCGGCCCAGCGCGCGCGCAAGCAGGCCGAGGCGGCGGCGCATGCCGGCGACCGCCAGGGTTACGAATGGTGGCTCGAAATCTGCCGTGCGCTCGACCGCCGCATGGCGAACGAGCTCGGCTCCGCTTTTACCGGCGAACTCGGCTGAGGCCGCCGCGCGATGGGGTTAGGCGCGCCTTAACCACTCGGTGACGTCTTCGCTCTAGACCTTCCCCAATTGGGGGAGTGGGGTCATTCCGGACCTGGGCGACATCTTCGAAGGGTACTTCGCGGGCGGCGATCGCGACGAGCGGGTGCGCCGCAAGCTGGTCGCGACGCTCTACAGCCAGCCCGTCAGCCTGATCGCAGGCGCGGTCGCGGGGATCGCCTGCACCGCCACCGCCATGATCTTCAGCAACAATCGCGCGATCGACCTCGCCGGCGCGCTGCTCGTCATCGTCGCTCTGGTGCGAACGGTGTTGGCGTTGTGGCTGGCCCGCGACGCCGAACGGCGCGACGCGCGCGTCCTCGAAATCGCCTACCAGGCGGGCGCCTTCGCCTATGCCCTGCTGGCGGGGCTGGTCGCGGCGCTGGCGACCTACCACGCCGCCGACCAGGCCATCCAGACGCTCGTCGTGGCCTATGCGCTCGTCTACGGCGTCGGCATTTCCACGCGCAACGCCGGCCGCCCGCTGATCGCGATAGGCCAGTTGCTGCTCGCCACGCTGCCCATTCTCGTCGTCGGGCCGCTCGTCGGCGGGCCGGTGTTCCTCGTGCTGTCGGGGATGATGGTGCTGATGATCCTCGCGGTCGTCTCGATCACCTTCAACATGTTCCGCACCTTGCGCGACCAGATCGTCGCGGCCGAGGCGAGCGCGCAGATGGCCGAGCAGATGCGCGAGCTCGCGCGGGCCGATCCCGTCACCGGTCTCCTGAATCGCAGCGGCCTCGCCGCCGACGCGCACGACGTGCTCGCGCGGCTCCCTGATAACCGCAAGCTGGCGCTGTTGTGGATCGACCTCGACCGCTTCAAGGAAATCAACGACAGCCTCGGCCACCCTGTCGGCGACCGGATGCTCGCCGCCATCGCCGCCCGCCTCGCCGCAGCCGCCCCCGCCGGCGCGGCGCTGTCACGGTTCGGTGGCGACGAGTTCATCGTGGTGGCCGAGGTCGCCGACCGCGAGGAATGCGAACGCCTGGCGCAAACGCTCGCCCATTCGATCTCGCGCCCGGTTCGCATCGATGGGCACCGCATCGACAGCGCCGCGTCGATGGGTGTCGCGCTGCTGCCCGATCACGGCCCGGACATCGACGCGGTCATGCAGGGCGCCGATCTCGCGCTCTACCACGCCAAGGTGCGCGGCAAGAACCAGGTCTGCTTCTTCGACAACACCATGACGCGCGAGCTGGTGCGTCGGAAGGAAATCGAGGCCGAGCTGCGCGCGGCCATCCGGCGCGACGAGCTGTCGATCTTCTTCCAGCCGATCGTCGACCTCGAAACCGGGCGCATCCGCAGCTTCGAGGCACTGGTGCGCTGGTTCCACCCCGAGAAGGGCGAACTGCGCCCCGACGAGTTCATCCCGGTGGCCGAGCAGACCGGCGTGATCATCACGCTCGGCAACTGGATCACCGCGCAGGCCGCGAAAGCCTGCGCCGGCTGGCCCGAGGACGTGACGATAGCGGTCAATCTCTCGCCGGTGCAGATCCGCGCTCCCGGCGCCGCGCTCGGCATTCTCGCCGCGCTACGCGAAGCCGGGCTCGACCCGCGCCGGATGGAGCTCGAGGTGACCGAGAGCCTGTTCGTCGACGACGACGCCAATACCGCACGCTTCATCGAAGAGCTCGCCGCCGAGGGCGTCCGCTTCGCGCTCGACGATTTCGGCACCGGCTATTCCTCGCTCGGTTACATCAACAAGTTCCCGTTCCGGAAGATCAAGGTCGACCGCAGCTTCGTTTCCGGGCCGAACATCGGCAAGAAGAGCGATGCCATCATCCGCGCCGTCGCCGAGATGGGCGCGACGCTCGACATGGACATCGTCGCCGAAGGCCTCGAGACGATCGAGCAGGTCGAGGCCGTGCGCAACGCCGGGTGCACGCTCGGCCAGGGTTACTACTTCAGCCGCGCCGTGCCCGACTATCTCGCCGCGATGCTGCTCGCCCAGGAACGCGAGCTCGGCCACGGCAGGCGCATGGCCGGCTGACGCAGCAACAGCGGACCGGGCCGCACGAACCCATTGCTGGCGATGCCTACAATCGTCACCCTGAACTCGTTTCAGCGTCCATCTTTCGGTTCCTGTGCACCATCGATAGCTGGCCCACGTCGGCGCGTCGCCCCGCCATCGCCGAAAGTCCCGTCGCGGCAGATTTCAGGACGCCGAATTTTCGGACAAAGTCAAAGCGTTCAGGCCACTATCGCTATTGCGAACTGATAGCGAAGATACTGGCAGTTCCGGACCTTTTCGCGGTTGCAATACGCATGACCCGGGCCTAGGGCCGGCCGCGTCACGGGCGCCTCCTCTTGCGGGACGCGGGGATCGCGCCGGATTCGCCATTGGACGCGCCCGCGCTGGTTGAAGGACACGGCTGACTCCATGGCTCGCAACAAGATCGCGCTCGTCGGCGCAGGCATGATCGGCGGAACGCTCGCCCACCTCGCGGCGATGAAGGAACTGGGCGACATCGTCGTGTTCGACGTCGTCGAAGGCATGCCCGCCGGCAAGGCGCTCGACCTGTCGCAGGCCGGCCCGGTCGAGGGCTTCGACAGCAAGCTCAAGGGCACCAACGACTACGCCGACATCGCCGGCGCCGACGTGATCATCGTCACCGCCGGCGTCGCCCGCAAGCCGGGCATGAGCCGCGACGATCTGCTCGGCATCAACCTCAAGGTCATGGCCGCGGTCGGCGCGGGCATCAAGGCGAACGCGCCCGATGCTTTCGTGATCTGCATCACCAACCCGCTAGATGCGATGGTCTGGGCGCTGCGCGAATATTCTGGCCTGCCCCACAACAAGGTCGTCGGCATGGCGGGCGTGCTCGACAGCGCGCGCTTCCGCCACTTCCTCGCCGAGGAGTTCGACGTCTCGGCGCAGGACGTCACCGCGTTCGTGCTCGGCGGCCACGGCGACACGATGGTCCCGGTGATCGAGTACTCGACCGTCGCCGGCATCCCGGTGCCCGATCTCATCAAGATGGGCTGGTCCACCCAGGACAAGATCGACGCGATCGTCGACCGCACCCGCAAGGGCGGCGGCGAGATCGTCGGCTTGCTCGGCACCGGCTCGGCCTACTATGCCCCCGCCACCAGCGCGATCGCGATGGCCGAGAGCTACCTCAAGGACAAGAAGCGCCTTCTCCCCTGCGCCGCGCACCTGACCGGCCAGTACGGCGTCGACGATCTCTACGTCGGCGTGCCGGTGGTGATCGGCGCTAACGGCGTCGAGCGGATCGTCGAGATCGAGCTCAACGAAGGCGCCAAGGCGAACTTCGACAAGTCGGTCGACGCGGTCAAGGAACTGCTGGTCGCGTGCAAGGGCATCGATCCGAGTCTCGCCTGATGTTCGATCGCGGCCGCGCCAGACTCAGATATCGTATCGCTCAGGCGATGACGATTTACGGGCTTATCGCGCTCGCGGGAGCGGTTCCGCTGTTTATTTTGACGTGGGGCCGGCCCGACGGGTCTTGGGCGTTGATCTACTTTCTCTCGGGTCTGGTCGGGCTCGCGGGAGCGACAGCACTTGGCGCGCTAAATCTGATCTACATTCGCCGAAGCGCGGGCAGCCTCCAATCTTCCAGGGACGTTAAATGAGCATCCTCGTCGACAAAAACACCAAGGTCATCACCCAGGGGATGACCGGTGACACCGGCACCTTCCATACAGAGCAGGCGCTCGCCTACGGCACGCAGATGGTTGCCGGCGTCACCCCCGGCAAAGGCGGGCAGACGCACATCGGCCTCCCCGTGTTCGACACCGTCGCCGAAGCGAAGCACGCGACCGGCGCAACGGCCTCGGTCATTTACGTCCCCCCGCCCTTCGCCGCAGACTCGATCCTCGAGGCCATCGACGCCGAGGTCGAGCTGATCGTCGCCATCACCGAAGGCATCCCGGTGCTCGACATGGTCCGCGTCAAGCGCGCGCTTACCGGCTCCAAGTCGCGGCTGATCGGCCCGAACTGCCCCGGCGTGCTCACGCCCGAGGAATGCAAGATCGGCATCATGCCGGCGAACATCTTCAAGAAGGGCAGCGTCGGCGTGGTCTCGCGCTCGGGCACGCTGACCTACGAGGCGGTGTTCCAGACGACCAACATCGGCCTCGGCCAGACCACCGCGGTCGGCATCGGCGGCGATCCGGTCAACGGCACCAACTTCATCGACGTGCTCGAGCTGTTCCTGGCCGACGACGCGACCAAGTCGATCATCATGATCGGCGAGATCGGCGGCAGCGCCGAGGAAGAAGCGGCGCAGTTCCTCGCCGACGAGGCGAAGCGCGGCCGCCGCAAGCCGGTCGTCGGCTTCATCGCCGGGCGAACCGCGCCTCCGGGCCGCCGCATGGGCCATGCCGGCGCGATCGTCTCGGGCGGCCAGGGCGGCGCCGACGACAAGATCGCCGCTATGGAAGCCGCCGGCATCCGTGTCGCCGCTTCGCCCGCCGAGCTCGGCAGCACTCTCGACGCGCTCCTCAAGGAACTCGCGTAAGCCTCCTTCGCTTTGACGAGGTAATCATGGGTAACCAGGCGCAGAACTTCATCCCGGAGCTGACGGCTCCGGAAGGGCCGCAACCCGGCCCGAGCTGGCAGAACGCCCGCTGGCCGCTCGACGACGGCGGCGACCTCACGCAGGCGCTCGATCCGACGGCGATGAAGCTCGCAGTCAAGGACGCGTCCGCCAAGGCCGGCAAGCCGGTCGACGAGGACGCGATCGAACGCGCCGCGGCGGATTCGATCCGCGCGATGATGCTGGTGCGCACCTATCGCGTGCGCGGCCACCTCGCCGCCGATCTCGACCCGCTCGGCCTCACCCAGCACGAGCTGCCCGACGACATGAAGCTCGACTGGCACGGCTTCTCGGGCGAGGCGCTCGACCGCGAGGTCTATGTCGGCGGCACGCTTGGGCTCGACTGGGTCACCCCGCGCGAGCTCGTCACGATCCTGCGCAAGAACTACTGCGGCCACGTCGGCCTCGAATACATGCACATCGCCGACGTCGACGAGCGCCGCTTCCTGCAGGAACGCATCGAAGGTCCGGACAAGGTCATCCAGTTCACGCCCGAGGGCAAGAAGGCGATCCTGGCCGCGGTGATCCGCGGCGAGGAGTACGAGAAGTTCCTCGGCAAGAAGTACGTTGGCACAAAGCGCTTCGGGCTCGACGGCGGTGAATCGATGATCCCCGCGCTCGAGGCGGTCATCAAGTACGGCGGCCAGCTCGGCGTGCGCGAGATCATCTACGGCATGGCCCACCGAGGCCGGCTCAACGTGCTCGCGAACGTGATGGCGAAGCCCTACCGCGTGATCTTCCACGAATTCTCCGGCGGAACCGCCAACCCGCAGGACGTCGGCGGCTCGGGCGACGTGAAGTACCACCTCGGCACCAGCACCGACCGCGAGTTCGACGGGATCAAGGTGCACATGAGCCTGGTCCCGAACCCCAGCCACCTCGAGGCGGTCGACCCGATCGTCCTCGGCAAGACCCGCGCCCAGCAGGCGATCCGCGACGATCTTTCGGCGCACGAGCAGGTCCTGCCGGTGCTGATCCACGGCGACGCCGCGTTTGCCGGCCAGGGCATCGTCTGGGAGTGCCTCGGCTTCTCGGGGGTGCGCGGCTACAACACCGGCGGCTGCCTGCATTTCGTCATCAACAACCAGATCGGCTTCACCACGAGCCCGCAGTTCGCGCGCTCGAGCCCCTATCCCTCGGACGTCGCCAAGGGCGTCCAGGCGCCGATCCTCCACGTCAACGGCGACGATCCCGAGGCCGTGACTTTCGCCTGCAAGCTGGCGATCGAGTACCGCCAGAAGTTCAAGCGCGACATCGTCATCGACATGTGGTGCTACCGCCGCTTCGGCCACAACGAAGGCGACGAGCCGAGCTTCACCCAGCCGCTGATGTACCAGGCCATCCGCCAGCATCCGCGCGTCAGCGATCTCTACGCCGCCCGGCTCATGGCCGAGGGCGTGATCGACGATCAGGCCGCGCCGCACTTGCGCGACGAGTTCGAGGCGCTGCTCAACGGCGAGTTCGAGGCGGGCAAGACTTACGAGGCCAACGAGGCGGACTGGTTTGCCGGGCGCTGGACCGGGCTCAACAAGCCCGCCGATCCGGAGACCGCGCGTCGCAACGTCGATACCGCGATCGATCGCAAGCTGTTCGACAGCCTCGGCCGCGTGCTCACCGCCGTCCCTGAGGATCTCGCGATCCACAAGACGCTCGGCCGCGTGATCGAAGCCAAGCGCCAGATGTTCGAAAGCGGCGAAGGCTTCGACTGGGCCACCGCCGAGGCGCTCGCCTTCGGCAGCCTCGTGACCGAAGGCTTCGGCGTCCGCCTGTCGGGCCAGGATTCGGGCCGCGGCACGTTCAGTCAGCGCCACGCGATCTGGGTCGACCAGCAGACCGAGCGCAAGTTCATTCCGCTCACCCAGCTCCCGCACGGCAAGTTCGAGGTCTACGACAGCCCGCTTTCCGAATACGGCGTGCTCGGCTTCGAATACGGCTTCGCCAGCGCCGACCCGAAGACGCTGGTGTGCTGGGAGGCGCAGTTCGGCGATTTCGCCAACGGCGCGCAGATCATCATCGATCAGTACATCGCTGCCGCCGAGGCCAAGTGGCTGCGCGCCAACGGCCTCGTCCTGCTGCTCCCGCACGGTTTCGAAGGCCAGGGGCCGGAGCACTCGTCCGCCCGGCTCGAGCGGTTCCTGCAGCTTTGCGCGCAGGACAACCTCCAGGTCTGCAACATCACCAGCCCGGCGAACTACTTCCACGTCCTGCGCCGGCAGATGAAGCGGCCGTTCCGCAAGCCGCTGGTGATCATGACGCCAAAGTCGCTGCTGCGCCACCCGATGGCCAAGAGCAGCGCCGACGAGTTCGTCAACACCAGCCACTTCAAGCGCATCCTCTCCGATCGCATGGAGATCGCCGACGAGAAGATCCGCCGCCTCGTGCTCTGCAGCGGCAAGGTCGCCTACGACCTGATGGAAGCGCGCGAGAAGGAACGGATGGACGACGTCTCGATCGTCCGGCTCGAGCAGCTCTATCCGTTCCCCGGCGAGCCGCTCGCGGTGCGCCTCAAGGGCATGAAGAACCTGCAGGAAGTCGTCTGGTGCCAGGAAGAGCCGAAGAACAACGGCGCCTGGTTCTTCGTCGAAGCCCGCATCGAAGCCGCGCTGCGCGAAGCCGGGCACGAGACGATGCGCCCGGTCTATGCCGGCCGCGACCCCGCCGCTTCGCCCGCCACCGGCCTCGCCAGCCGGCACAAGGAGCAGCAGGAAGCGTTGGTGGCTGAGGCCTTGGGATTGAAATCTTGAGCGGACACTATCCGCCCGCGATCGTTGGGGATGAGTTGTAATGGCCAGTGAAGTGAAAGTCCCCACGCTCGGGGAATCGGTGACCGAAGCGACGATCGGCGAATGGCTCAAGAAGCCTGGCGATCCGGTCAAGCTCGACGAGCCCATCGCCAGCCTCGAGACCGACAAGGTCGCGGTCGAGGTTCCCGCGCCGGTCGCCGGCGTCATGGGCGAACAAAAGGTCGCGGTCGGCGACACGGTCGAAGTTGGCGCGGTCATCGCGCTCATCGAAGACTCCTCGGCGGCCGGTGAGACGACGCAGGTCACGCCGCGTGAGGAGCCCCAGCCGGCCGACCAGAAGGCTCCCGCTGCTGCTACTCCCGCTCCTGCCTCAGCGCCGGCCCCGGCCCCGTCGACCGCCGCGAGCGACGACAGCGCCACCACGCTCTCCCCCGCGGTGCGCCGCGCGGTGCTCGAGCACGGCGTCGACCCGTCGCAGATCAAGGGCACCGGCAAGGACGGCCGCCTCACCAAGGAAGACGTGCTCGCCGCCGCCAAGGCCAAGCAGGACAGCCCGGCCCCGTCGGTGTCCGAACCCGCCCCGGCGGCTACCCCGGCTCCTTCCGCCGCACCCTCCGCGAGCGGCGAGCGGCGCGAGGAGCGGGTCAAGATGACCCGCATGCGCCAGACCATCGCCAAGCGCCTCAAGGCGGCGCAGGAAGAAGCGGCGCTGCTCACCACCTTCAACGACGCGGACATGACCGCGGTGATCGAAGCGCGCGAAGCCTACAAGGATCTCTTCGCCAAGAAGCACGGCATCAAGCTCGGCTTCATGAGCTTTTTCGCCAAGGCCGCTTGCCTCGCGCTCAAGGACGTCCCCGCCGCCAACGCGTACATCGAGGGCGACGAGATCGTCTATCACGACTACGTCGACATTTCGGTCGCGGTCAGCGCGCCCAACGGCCTCGTCGTTCCCGTCGTCCGCAATGCCGACAAGATGAGCTTCGCCGAGATCGAGCAGGCGATCGCCAACTACGGCCAGAAGGCCAAGGACGGCACGCTGACCATGGAAGACATGCGCGGCGGCACCTTCACGATCTCCAACGGCGGCGTGTTCGGCAGCCTGATGAGCACCCCGATCATCAACCCGCCGCAAAGCGCCGTGCTCGGCCTCCACCGCATCGAGGACCGTCCGGTGGCGCGCAACGGCGAAGTCGTGATCCGTCCGATGATGTACCTCGCGCTGAGCTACGACCACCGCCTGATCGACGGCCGCGAGGCGGTCACCGCGCTCAAGATCATCAAGGACGCGATCGAGGACCCGATGCGGCTGCTGATCGACTTGTGAGCTTTTGCCCTCCCCCTCGATCGGGGACGCAAGTTCGTTGTAATCCCGATGGGGACTTGAGATGGCTGAATACGACTACGACGTCCTGATCATCGGCGCCGGCCCCGGCGGATACGTCGCGGCGATCCGCGCGGCCCAACTCGGGCTCAAGACCGCGTGCGTCGAAAGCCGCGAGACGCTCGGCGGCACCTGCCTCAACGTCGGCTGCATTCCCTCCAAGGCGATGCTCCACGCCTCGGAGTATTTCGAGGCGGCCGCGGGCGGCGCGATGGCCAAGCTCGGCGTCGAGGTCAGCCCCAAGCTCAACCTCGAGGCGATGCAGGGCCAGCGGATCGACGCGGTCAAGCAGCTCACCGGCGGAATCGCCTTCCTGTTTAAGAAGAACAAGGTCACTTGGCTCAAGGGTTTCGCGAGCTTCGAGGACGCGCACACCGTCAAGGTCGGGGATCAGACCGTTACCGCGAAGGAGGTGGTCATCGCCACCGGCTCCTCGGTGACCCAGTTGCCGGGGGTCGAGATCGACAACGCCAAGGGCGTGGTGATCGATTCCACCGGCGCGCTCGAGCTCTCGGCGGTGCCGAAGAGGATGGTCGTGATCGGCGGCGGCGTAATCGGGCTCGAGCTCGGCTCGGTCTGGCGCCGGCTCGGCGCCGAAGTGATCGTGGTCGAGTTCCTCGACGCGCTCCTCCCCGGCATGGACGGCGAGGTCCGCAAGGAAGCCGCCAAGCTGTTCAAGAAGCAGGGCATGGAGCTCAGGCTCTCGACCAAGGTTACCGGCGTCACGGTCAAGGGCAAGAAGGCCACGCTCACGCTCGAGCCCGCCCCCGGCGGCGATTGCGAGACGCTCGAGGCCGACTGTGTGCTGGTCTCGATCGGCCGCCGCCCGAACACCGAGGGTCTCGGTCTCGACAAGATCGGCCTCGAAGCGAACCAGCGCGGCCAGATCGAGGTCGACGGCGAGTTCCGCACCAAGGTCGACGGCGTGCGCGCGGTCGGCGACGTGATCCCCGGCCCGATGCTCGCCCACAAGGCCGAAGACGAGGGCATCGCCGTCGCCGAATGGCTCGCCGGCCAGACCGGCATCGTCAACCACGCGGTGATCCCGAGCGTCGTCTACACGATGCCCGAGATCGCCGGCGTCGGCCTTACCGAGGAGCAGGCGAAGGAAGCCGGCCACGAGGTCAAGGTCGGCAAGTTCCCGATGCTCGCCAACAGCCGTGCCAAGACCAACCACGAGCCCGACGGCTTCGTGAAGGTGGTGGCGGACGCCGAGACTGACCGCGTGCTCGGCGTGTGGATGATCGCCTCGGTCGCCGGCACGATGATCGCCCAGGCCGCGCAAGCGATGGAGTTCGGCGCCACCAGCGAGGACATCGCCTACACCTGCCACGCCCACCCGACGCATTCCGAAGCGCTCAAGGAAGCGGCGATGGCGGTGCAGGGCAAGCCGATCCATATCTGATGACCACCCCCTCGCCTAGCGAGGGGCAACCTGGTGAGGCCATGAGCAGACGGTTCCAGCTCGTCGACGTGTTCGCCGGCGAGCGCTTCAAGGGCAACCCGGTGGCAGTGGTCGCCGGTGGCGGCGATCTCTCCGCGGAGGAGATGCTCGACATCGCCCGCTGGCTCAACCTGTCGGAGACGGCCTTCCTGCTGCCGCCGACCGACCCGGCGGCCGACTACCGCGTGCGCATCTTCACGCTCGACCGCGAGCTGCCCTTCGCCGGACACCCGACGCTCGGCACCTGCCACGCCTGGCTGGCCGACGGCGGCAAGCCGAAGGGCGAGGCGGTCGTGCAGCAATGCGAAGCCGGGCTGGTCCCCGTCCGGCGGACCGAGTCCGGCCTCGCCTTCGCGGCACCGCCGCTGCTCCGGTCGGGCCCGGTCGACGATGCCGATCTGGATCACGCGCTCGGGGTCCTGGGCATCGACCGCTCGGCAGTGGTCGAGGCGCGCTGGGTCGACAACGGGCCCGGCTGGCTCGGGCTGCTGCTGCACTCGGCCGCAGCGGTCCTCGCGCTCCGCCCGCTCGGCTCCTGGCCGGAGCGCGTCGACATCGGCGTGGTCGGCGCGCATCCGCCCGGGAGCGCGGTCGACTGGGAGCTGCGGGCGATCTTCAGCGACCAGCACCGCCGGCTGGTCGAGGATCCGATCACCGGCAGCCTCAACGCTTCGGTCGCGCAGTGGCTGATCGGCTCGGGGCGCGCCGGGGTGCGCTACACCGCGGCCCAGGGGACGGCGATCGGCCGCGTCGGCCGCATCGCCGTCGAGCAGGATCCGGCCGGCACGATCTGGATCGGCGGCAACACCGAAACGCTGTTCTCCGGCCAGGCCGGCTTCTGAGGCAACGGCGATGACCCTCCGCCCCTTCCACCTCGCCTTCCCGGTCCACGACCTCGACGCCGCCCGCGCGTTCTGGGGCGGCGTCATCGGCTGTCCCGAAGGCCGCAGCAGCGCGGAATGGATCGACTTCGACTTCTACGGCCACCAGATCGTCGCCCATCTCGCGCCCGATGCCGCTCCCGCCGCGTCGAGCAATGCGGTCGACGGCCACGACGTGCCCGTCCCGCACTTCGGCATCGTCCTCACGCTCGAGGACTGGCAGGCCCTCGCCGACCGCCTCACAGCCGCCGGCACCGAGTTCATCATCGAGCCGCACATCCGCTTCCAGGGCCAGCCGGGCGAGCAGGCCACGATGTTCTTCCGCGACCCGAGCGGCAACGCCATCGAGATGAAGGCTTTCGCCGACTTGGGCCAGTTGTTCGCGCGCGAGTAGCTCTCCGCGCCATACCCTCGTCATCCCGGCGCAAGCCGGGGGCGCGGCAATTCAGGGGCGGCGACACGCCACGCTCCGCACCGTCTCCCCCCGCTCGCCATCGCGAACGAACCGCGCTAATCCCGCCCCATGCCCAGCCCCCGCCTCATGCAACGCTTCGCGCGCTGGCACATCTGGCTCGGCTGGGTCGTCGCGCTGCCGATCCTGATGTGGGTGATCACCGGCCTCGTCATGGTCGCGCGCCCGATCGAGCAGGTTCGCGGCGAGCACCTCCACGCCGCGTCCGCCCCGATCGACCCGGCGCAAGTCGTGTTCCCGCCGCGTATCGGCGAGCCGATCCGCGAGGCGCGGCTGGTGCCCCATCCCGACGGGCCGCAGTGGGTCGTCACCGCGGCGGACGGCAATCGCTGGCGCTATTCGGCGGTCCACGGCACCGCCACCCCGCCGGTCGTCGAGGACGAGGCGCGCCGCATCGCCCGCGCCGCCTATTCCGGCGAGGCCGCTCTCGAAGCGGCCGCCTACTTCGCCCCCGGCGAGGCGCCGCTCGAAGCCCGCGCGTCGGGCGCCGTCTGGCAGGCGCGCTTCGCCGACGGCGTCCACCTCTACGTCGACGACGCGACGGGCGAGGTGCTGGCCCTACGCACCGGCGGCTGGCGGCTCTACGATTTCATGTGGGGCCTCCACATCATGGACCCGCAGACGCGCGAGGACACGCAGAACGTCTTCGTCATCGCCTTCGCCGTGGCCACGCTGATCGGCGCCGCGCTCGGCTCGATCCTGCTGTTCCGCCGCCGCAAGGCGCGCGTCCGGGCATGACGGCAATCGCCATCACCCCCGCGCTCGCGCCGCTGCTCGAGCTGGGCGGCACCGCCGTGTTCGCGCTGAGCGGCGCGCTCGTCGCCGCGCGGCTCAAGCAGACCTTCGTCACGGTCTCGTTCTTCGCGCTGCTCACCGGCGTCGGCGGCGGCTCGGTGCGCGACGTGCTGATCGGGGTCCCCGCGTTCTGGCTGCACGATCCCTGGGTCGCGCCCGTCATCCTCGCCACCGCGGTCATCGCCTGGTTCACGCCGCGTCGATGGTGGGAGGGGCAGTTGCTCGAATGGGCCGACGCGGCCGGCCTCGGCGCTTTCGCGGTGCTCGGCACGGCCAAGGCGCTCGCATTCGGCGTCGCGCCGCTGCCGGCGATGGTGCTCGGCGTCGTCACCGGCTGCGTCGGCGGCATCATCCGCGACGTCATCGCCGGCGTGCCGTCGATCCTGATGCGGCCCGAGCTTTACGTCACCGCGGCCGCGCTCGCCGCCGCGGTCTATGCCACCGGCGAGGCGCTGGGCCTCCCGCGCATGCCGACGATGATCGCCGCCTCGCTCGCCGGCTTCGGCCTGCGCGGCGCCGCCATGATCTGGCACATCGAGCTGCCCGGCTATTCGCGCGAGCGTAAGTAGAATCCTCCCCGAGCTTGTCCCGGGAGGATCGCTAGCCGCCCAAGTCCGCGTCGATATCGCCGCCCACGCCCTGCTGTCGCTCGCGCGCGCGGCTGTAGGCGTCGTCGCTCCACTGCCCGTCCTCGACGCGCTCGGCCGGCGCGGTGCCCTGCCCGTAGCCGTAAGTGCCGAGGTCCATGTCGCTGACGCGCCCGTCGTTGTCGATCGCGCACGACCACGGCGCGCCGTTCTCCAGCTCGCCCGAGACGCGCCACCCCTCGGCGGTCCGCGTCGCGCTGTCGACGCTGCCCACGCGATCAGCCCCGCGCTCGGCTTCGTCCACGCAGATGTCGACCGCGTTGTCGATCCCACGGCTGTCGCGGCGCTGGTAGTCTCCGGGCGTGCGATAGCCGTAGTCGTCGCGGCGCGGATAGCGGTCCTCGTAGCGTTCGCGCCGGTCCTTGGCCGCGCCCGCGATCGCCGCGATCGCGCCGATCACCAGCACTCCGGCCACCACGTCGCCGGCATCGATCCGGTCGCGGTGCCGATACCAGCTCCGCCGGCGGCTGCGCTCGGCGTTCCAGCCGTCGCCGTCGAACGCCTTGGCGGCGACCGGCTTGGGCAGTTCGACCGCCGCGGCGGGGGTCGCGAGCAAAGAAATGGCCGCGGCGACGGCGGTCGCGGCGGCCCATGCATTGGTTTTCAAAGCCATGACGGCATTTCCTCGGGCGAAGCGGCGCAGCGCCGCTTCTCATGCCCTGCGATTAAACGCTCCAGGCTTGCGACAGGCTGAACCGTCAGCCTCCCCTCCCGCTTGCGGGAGGGGCCGGGGGTCGGCCGGACTGGAAGGTGACAAACCCACCCCTACCCCCTCCCGCGTACGGGAGGGGAACCCAGTCAAAGCCCGCGGATACCGCTGTAATCGAGGTCGACGACCCGGCCGTAGCGCACCTTGCAGGTGAACTTGCCCGCATCGTAGCCGCTGTAACGGTTGTTCCAGCCGCGGTAGTCGTTGTTCCAGCCACGGCGCCAGTCGCGGTTGTTGGTGTTGACCGCGATGCGGCCCTTCACCGTGTAACCGTCGCGCTTGCGGTCGATGTTGCGGATGTCGGTCACCTTGGCGTTGCCGCCGCGATACGAATAGCGGCTCGCATTGCGCTCGGCCGCATAGACGCACTGCTCGACGGCCTGGCGCGAGCTGCCCGCGCGGTCGTAGTAGCCGCGGTCGTAGCCGTAACCCCGGTCGTAGCCGCGGCCTTCGTAAACGTAACCGTCGTCGTAGCCGCGGTTGCGGCCGGCGGCCGAGGCCACCGCGGCGATCCCGCCGATGATCAGCGCGCCGGCGATCACGTCGCCAACGTCGATGCCGTCGCCGCGATCGCGGTCGCGCCACTGCGCCTGTGCCGGAGCGGCCGAGCCCATCGCCATCGCGCCAGCCGCGACAGCACCGACTAGGCCTTTGGTAATGGTCTTCATCTCTCGGTCCTTTCGACTCTCGGGGCGAACTGCCCCGTAACGAGCCTCAAGGTACCGGTCCGCGATGTTTCGAGACTGAATGTGGCCGTTAGCCAGCGTTCAGAAAACTACCCATCCACATGAACGTCACCCCGGTAAACCGCCGCTGGATTGCTTCGCTCGCTCGCAATGAGGAGGTGTGAGGCGCCTCTCGAAAGCCTCTTACCGCCCCTTCGTCATTGCGAGGAGCCCGGCGCAGCCGGGGGACGCGGCAATCCAGAGCGTCCGACGCCCCGCTTCCGTCTGGCGCCTGCTTCCGCAGCACGCCCTGCGCGAACCACCTATTCCGGCGCCTCGAGCCCCGTCCAGTAGGCCAGGAAGCTCAGCACGTCCGCCGCCTCCTCGATCGCCTTGTCGGTCGGCTTGCCCGAGCCGTGGCCGGCGCGCGTCTCGATGCGGATGAGCTGCGGCCTGGGCCCGAGGTTCGCCGCCTGCAGCGCCGCGGTGTACTTGAAGCTGTGCCCCGGGACCACGCGGTCGTCGGTGTCCGCGGTCGTGACGATTAGCGCCGGATAGGGCGTGTCCGGCTTGATGTTGTGCAGCGGCGAATAGGCGCGCAGCACCCGGAAATCCTCCTCCTTGGAAGGATACCCGTAGTCGTCGACCCAATAGCGCCCCGCCGTCCAGCGATCGAAGCGCAGCATGTCCATCACGCCGACCTGGGCGTTGCCCGCCGCGAACAGGTCGGGCCGCTGGTTCACGACCGCGCCGACCAGCAGGCCGCCGTTCGATCCGCCCTGCACCGCCACTTCGCTCGCCACGCCCTCCGCCTTGAGGAACTCGGCCGCGGCGATGAAATCGTCGAACACGTTCTGCTTGTTGTTCAGCCGCCCGCCGTCATGCCAGGCCTTGCCGTATTCGCCGCCGCCGCGGATGTTGGCCATCGCGAACACCCCGCCCGCCTCGACCCACGCTGTGCGGCTGGCCGAAAAGCTCGGCGTCAGCGAAATGTCGAACCCGCCATAGCCGTAGAGCAGCGTCGGCGCGGGCCCGGTCACGTCCTTGCGCCGCACGATGAACACCGGCACCCGCGTCCCGTCCTTGGATGCGTAGAAGCGCTGCTCGACCGCGATCGTCTCGGGGTCGAACACCAGCTTCGGCTCGGCGAACACCGAGGTCTCGCCGGTCGCGGTGTCGAGCCGGTACACGGTCGCCGGCCGGTTGAAGCTCGAGAAGCTGTAGAACGTCTCCGGATCGCCCGGCTTGCCGGTGAACCCGCCGACGCTGCCGATCCCGCCCAGCTCCACCGGCGCCTGCTCGTTGCCTGAAAGGTCGAAGGTCCGCGCCAGCGCGCTCGCATCCTTGAGGTACGAGAGGATCAGCCGCTCGCCGACGATCGAGGCGCTGTCGATCGGCTGCTCGGTCTCGGCCACGACTTCGCGCCAAACGCTTCCCGCATCGTCGAGATCGATCGACACCACGCGATAGCGCGGCGCGTCCTTGTTGGTCGCGAACCACAGCGTCCCGCCGACGCCGTCGATCAGGCTCCAGGCGTGATCGAACCCGGTCACCAGCTCGCGCGCCGCCCAGCCGTTCGTGTCGCGCGCGGCGAGGTCGATCGCGCGCACTTCATAGCGCGCGTCGGTGCCGACCGAGCTGGTCACGATCGCCCAGCGCCCGTCGCTGGTCACGCTCGCGCTGTGGCCGTAGTCGCGGTGCTCGGGCGTCGCATAGACCAGCTCGTCCGCGCTCTGCGGCGTGCCGAGGCGGTGGAAATAGACCGCCTGGTCGTAATTCAGCGCCTGGAAGTCCTGGCCTTGCTCGGGCTCGGGGAAGCGCGAATAGAGGAACCCTTCCTCGCCCACCCAGGCGAGCGCGGTGAACTTGGCCCAGCGGATCTCCTCGCCCACCGGCTGCCCGCTCGCGACGTCGAGCACGCGCAGGATGCGCCAGTCGCTGCCGCCGTCCTGCACGCTGTAGAGCACTTTGGACCCGTCGGGGGAGGCCTTCCAGTCCGAGAGCGCGGTCGCGCCGTCGTCTGCCCAGGCGTTCGGATCGATTAGCAGCCGCGGCGCGCCGTCCAGCCCCTCGCGAACGTAGAGCGGGCTCTGGTTCTGCAGCCCCGA
>JAEZCZ010000059.1 GCA_023433305.1 Pseudomonadota bacterium
CATCTGGATCCCCGGGACGGGGCGCGGCGCCGAGCCCCGCGCCGTGCCGGTCAGCGAACCGTGAGGAGATAGCGCATGCCCAAACTCGACCAGGCCGAACAGCGCGCCTTCGTTCGCATCGCCGAGGCAAGGGAAGCGGCGGCCGATGTCCTGTCCACCCGCCACGAGATCGAGGACCGGTTCGTACAGGACCCGTTGGTCCTCGACGGGCTGCGCCGGCGGCCGCGCTACTTCGACGGTAAGTTCCTGACCGGGGCCGACCTCACGCGCGACCAGGACTACGTCCGCCAGCGCCAGGCCGACATGGCCCGCGCCGGCGGCGCGGGAGTCATCACCGGGCTCAGGATCGAGGAGCGCGGGCTCGATCGCGGCGAGACCCTGCTGATCGAGCCCGGCATCGGCCTGACCAGTTCGGGCGATCTGGTGATGATCACCCGGCCCCGGCAAGTGCCGCTGCTCGATCTGCCGACCAGCCGGCAACTTGACGCCGCGCTCGGCCTGACGGACGAGCCGCGCATTCCGCTCGGCCGCCGCAGCGGCCTCTACATCCTCGCGCTGCGACCGGTCGAGTTCACTGCCAATCCGATCGCCGCCTATCCGCGCAGCATCACCGGTAGCCGCACGGTGGAGGACGGCGACATCATCGAGGCCTCGGCGATCACGCTGATCCCCTACCCCGACCTCGCCGGAGCGAGCGATCTCGAGGACGCTCGCCGGCGCGTGGCGCGGGCGATCTTCGCGGGGTCGGGGCGGGCCATGCCGCACGACGCATTGCCGCTGGCGATGCTCGCGGTCGACCGCGGCATCGTGCGCTGGATCGACATGGCGATGGTGCGTCGCGAGACGGGGCTCGATTCGGGTCTTCACGTCGGGGTCTCGAAGCGTTCGCGCGCCCTCGCCGAGGCTTTCCTCGCCCAGCACGCCAATCACCTCGGCGACGTACTCGAGGAAGCCGGAGCCAGGCAGATCGCCGCGAACTTCCCCGCATCGACCTTCTTCGCACTTCTGCCTCCTGCCGGCCAGCTCCCGGTCGCCGCGATCCGAGCGGACGACTTCGGTTTCATACAGTCCTATTTCCCGCCGTCGGTCCAGGCCGACCTCGCCTTCGTGCCGGGCGACGAGATCCCGACGCTGGTCGAGGAATCTCTGACTCTCCCGCCGATCGACCTGACCGCCAGCGCTGAGGAGCTCGCGGGAGCCGGAGTCACGATCTGTGTGCCAGTCGATCGGACACGCTTCCGCCGGATCAGGACCACACTCGACGGCGACCGCCTGCCGCTCGGCGAAGTCGCCACCGCGGCCGGAGGAAGCGGCTTCGGGCTGATCTCGGAAATGCTCGAGCGGCGCAGCCGGATCGCATCGCTGTCGGGCGGCGGCGCGAGCGACAAGGTCGGCGAACTGCGCCTGCTCGCCTGGAAGGCGGCGCTCGCCGAGGCGATCTCGGCGCTGCCGGCAGGACCCGGCGGCGTGTCGCTGGTGTGGTACGTGCGGCGACGCTCGATCGCGCTCCAACCGCAGGTCGAGCAGGCCGCGGTCCGGCTCAGCGGCGACGACGTCACGCTCAACGCCATGGTCAACGAGAGCATCGACCGGCTCAAGCTGGCGAAGCGGCTCGCGAAGATCAACGGCGAGGCGACGCCGCAGGCGGCTGCCCGGCTGATGACGCTGCTGTCGCGACCCGGAGTGGCTTCCTCCGACATCCTCACCGCGTCGGTCATCGCCGACGTCGAGAAAGTGGTCGCGGCCGATTTGCCCGAGGTGCCCACCGAGGTTTCGATCACACCTGCCCCGCTACCGCCCGTCGCGCCGGCTCCGACGCCAACGGCTCAGCCAGCGCCCGCGACCGCGCCGATCCGCACGGTGAGCGGCATTCGCCCGACTTTCACCGCGGTCAACCCGACCTTGCTGCGGCGCCTGTCAACCACCGGGCGCGTCGCGCCCGCGACGCTCACCGCCAAGCCCGCCAGCGCTGATCTCACCGCGCTGCGCGTGGGCTTGACCCGCGTCGCGGCGGCAGAGGAGGCAGGTCTCACCACCAAGGCCCGCGCCGACACCGAGCTAAAGCTCGGCGAGGCCGAGGTCATGGATGTCGCGCAGGACTATGGCGACCCGCGGCTCGGCGAGGGTCTCGCGCGGCTGGCGGGCGCGCTGGGCGAGAAGTGGCCGGCGGTCAAAGACGCGGTCTGGCTCGGCGAGTCGGGCCGCGCACTGGCGCTCGACTTCGCGTTCCGCAAGGTCCCGGAAGAGAGCGTGCAGGACTTCGCCGCGCTGGCAAAGGCCGCCGCCGACAAGCAGGAAGTGGACGAGATCGACAGCCTGCTGGGCAAGGTGGACTGAACCCGAAGGAAGGACGATCCGCCATGGAGATCACCCGGTACATCGGCAGCGGCCTCGGAGACGAGCACGTGATCGGCATCGATCCGCCGATGCGCCCGTCGCTTCCCGACGTGTGGCGACGCCGCATCCACGCCTTCTCCGGACGGGCCGTGTCAGACAAGGCGCTCACCGCCGAGCAGTCCCTGCGCTCGGGCATGCAGCGGCTCTACGGCCTGTCGCTCGCTCCGGGCCTGGTCGAAGGGCTCGAGCTGACCGCGGACGGCGATGCGATCGGCGCGGCGCCGGATGCGGCGCGGATACGGCTCGAGCCGGGCTTCGGCCTCGCCCGCAGCGGCGAGGATATCTCGGTTGGCAGGACGGTGCGCCTGCCGATCGGGCGGCTGCCCGTCATCGCCCGGGTCGATGGCGGTGCAGACGCGGGGACCGGAGAGGCCGAGGGCCCGCCGGTCGCAGGCCTCACCGACCGGCTGCGCCCCGAAGCGCCGCGCCGGATCGGCGACAGCCTCGCCAGGCTGATCGAGACCGGAGTTACCGACGGGTTGCCGAGGATCGGCGTGATCGTTGCCCAACCGATTTCCGCCGAGCTGATCGGCCGCCCACTCGACGATTGCCGCCCGGACCCGCGCGACGATCCTTACGTCGACCTGCAGCGGATCGACGGGATGCGGCTCGCGCTCTACCTCTGGCCGAGCGAGATGGTCGCGCTCGACGGCGGCCCCGACTACGGTCCGCCGCCGCGCGGACCCGCGTGGCGCAACCGGCTGGCGCATGCGGTGTTCGCGATGGAGCCGCTGCTCGGTCCCGACGCCGGCCATCCGTGGGAAGCCTGGGGCGTTCCGCTCGCGCTTGCGGGCTTCGAAGACGACTGGAGCCTCGCCTTCGTCGACCGCCACGCGGTCGCCCGAGCGGGAGGTATGCCGCGGCTGCGCGGGCGCACCGGGCTTGTCACGAGCGACGATCGGCTGTGGCAAGCGCGTCTCGACCAGTTCACCGGCCAGCTCGCCCAGCTGCCGAGCCTCGATGCCGCGTCGCTGCAGTCGACCTTCGAGCGGCTCCCCCCGATCGGCCTGCTGCCGGCCGCGATGTTCGACCCGGTCCTGCGCAAACAGCATTTCTTTCCCGCCGGGTTCGAGGTGACTGCGGTGCCGGTCGCCTACAGCAGCCTCGACCTGGCGCTCACCGAAGCTGCCGGCCTGGCTCCGATCGATCGCGGCGACCCTGACGCGGTCGACCTCCTCGTTCCCGTGCCCGACGAATTCTACGAGCCCCGCCTGCTTCAGGTCGAGGCACCCGACCGGCGGTTCGGCGAGGCGATCCGCGATTTGCGCCGGGCGCGCACCGAGGCGCTGATCAGGCGACAGATGGCGCGGCGCCGGCACGACCGGCTGCTCGAGACCGTCACCGGCGCGGTGCAGGGGTGGCGCGATTCCGACCTGCCGCTCGAGGAGAACAGCCCGCGCCCGCACGTTCAGGTTCCCGTCGAAGTGACGCGCACGCGCCGTTTCGCCGCCAACACAGCCAAGCGCTCGCACGAGATGATCCGCGCCGACGCCACGTTAAACGTCGCGAGTGGCGACCGCCTGTGGTTCTGGGTGCGGATCCATGACGCCTCGCGCATGACCGGCCTTTCGCTGCGCGCCGGCCGCGAGCGCGGATCGGCCGGCGCGCCCAAGTTCGAAAAGGGCGTCTACTGGGGCCTGCCCGATGCGCTGCCGATCGGCGCCGAAACGTCCGGTCTCGACCGTCGCAAGGCGGGCGAACTGCCCGAGGAAGGCGGTTGGGTCCGGCTCGAAGTGCCCGCTGATGCCGTTTGGGACGCGAAAGGTGGAACGCTGGCCGACTTCGCGATCGATTCGCTCGAGTTCGCCCAGCGCGGCGGCGAGGTCGAATGGGCTTCGTTCGGCAAGCTCGACGGCGCGGGCCAGATATTCACCTATCTCGCCGACGATGCGCCGGCCGGCGCCGAGCTGACGCTTGACGGCGCGGCAGGTGGCTGGCCGTGGCAAGTAGTGACGGATCGCGAAGCGTTGGCGGTTCCCGAGTTCGCCACCGTGCTGGTCGGCGACGTGCGTCGAGCGGCCGCGCTCGACGCGTTCCGCGCGCGCTGGCCGCAGGAGTTCCTGAAGGCCGACCTCGACGCGGTCGACGAGGGCGGGATCGGCAACTTCCTCGCCTCGGTCGACGCCCGGCTCAAGGCGACCAACGACGCCATCGACCTCGGCTTCGTGCGTGCCCGCTCGGACATCTATCGCGTGCGACAGATCATGCTGGGCGCCGATGCCGCCTCGCGCCTCGTGACTTCGCCCGCCCTCGCCGACCTCGCGGAGCGCGACGAAGGCGCGCGCGCGACGAGCGAGCGGATCGGCAGCTTCCTCGACCTCGCGATCAAGCGCGATGCCAGCGCCGGGTCGTTCAGCATCGGCGCAACGCCCGACACCGACGACACGCCCCCACCACCGCCCGGAGGCACCGGCGGAACCGTCTTCCGCCCCGCGCTGATGACGCTCAATATCGAGCACGTCGCGATGACCCGGGCAGTCGCGCCGGCCCCGGCACCGGCAACCGCCCCGATGATGGCGACGTTCATGCCCGCGCTTGCCGCGACGCCGATGTTCATGGCCACGGCCGCACCCGCACCGACGCCGCGGTCCGCGCTTGCCACGGGCACGGCGCTGTCCGCCGGTACCACGGTCTCGCGCGACTTGTTACAGGCGACTACCTTTCTCCCGACGCGGAGCATCGCGGCGGCGGCGCTCGACTTCAAAGTCGACCGCTTCCGCGCGATCGACGTGCGCCGCCAGATCCCCGTCGCCGGCCTCGTCGAACGCACCGTCAGCGTCGCCGAGCGTCTCAAGCCGCAACCGGCCGTGCAGGCACTGCAATACGCGATCGCCAGCAAGGCCGCGGTGGTCCGAACGCTCGCAGGTCTATCGGGTGACTTGGCGGGACGGCCGAAAGGTATCGCGCTGGGCGACATTCCGATGGCTGGCTTCCGGCACACGGCGGACGTGGGCAAGGACGCGGACAAGGTCCGGGTCCCCACGCTCGACGAATTGCTGACGGATCAAACGCAGCCCGACTCGGCGCGCCAATTCGTCGACGACGACACCCTGCCCGCGTCGCAGCAAGGCAAGCACGAGGCCGAATATTTCTCGGCCGCCGTCGAGGCGATCGACAACAGCATCGCGATCATGCGCCTCGTGGAGGGACGCGTGGCGTTGTTCGAGGAGCTCGCCGCCTCGCTGACCGAGCTCAAGGAAGGAATCCTCGGAGCGGCGGAAGAGGCCGCAGTCTACCTCAGACAGATCGACACCGAAGTCGCCGAACTGCGGCACGACCTCGGGACCGCCGAGCGTCTGCGCGACGAGGACATCGCCAGCGTCGACGCGATCAATCTGCGCCGCAGCCAGGTGCTCGGCGACAGGGTCAGGGGCCTTGCCTGGCGGCGTCGGCGGGTGGCCGACGTCCACGACGAGCTGCCCGTCGCGCCCTGCGCTTCGGGGCTGGTCGAAGCGCCGGTAACGGCGTGCCGCCGCGACCATCCGGACGTGCCGGAGGAAATCCACGAATACGTGCAGCTGCTTCGCGAGGTGCCGCTGTCATGGTTCCCGCGGATCGCTGCGATGGTGGCGCGCATCGACCGGCTCGATCCGGTCCGCCGTACGATCGAGACGATCCGCGAGCGCGCGATCGTGCCGCGAGGTTTCACGCCGCTCAAGGCGGTCGCCGCCAACCAGAAGCTGCTCAGGAGCGTGCATCAGGCGCTGGTAGTGGCGCGGAGCAAGGTCGAAAGCCGACGGATCGCCGTGGCGGCGGTCAACTTCGCCGCCCTGCCGCGGCTCTCGCTCGGCGAAGCGCAAGCGCAACTGCAGGCCATGGCGACGCTCGGCGACCTGCTCGCCGGAACGCATCGCCGGCCCGACCTCACCAGGGCAGCGACCGAGCAGCTCGAAGCAATTGCCGCGACAGGCAGCTGCCTCCACGACAGCTTCGGCGACGTCGCCCCGATCGTCCGGCTCGCCTGGGCGGAAACCTTGTCCGAGTTCGACCGCCCCGCCCCGCTTCATTCGCTGGCGGCGCTGCCGCGCTGGGCCGAGGTCCCGGCCGAACTGCGCCGCACGCTGCAGAGCTTCGTCGACTTCCTGTTCGCCCAGGTCGACCGCAACAACGGGGACGCTCGCGACGCGATGAACGAGTTCGTCCGCGTCTGCATGCTGATGGCCGCGCACTCGCCGGTCGACCGCATCATCCCGGCGCGCCTCGTCGAGCCGGCGCCGGCGCGGATCGGCGGGCGGCTGTCGCTCGAGCTCGACATCGCCCGAGTCCGCAAGGGCATGCTTGCGGTCGTGCGCGACGACCGCGACCGGATCGTCTCGCAGGCGGTCGTCGACGACATCGCCGACGGTGTCGCCCAGGCGCGGATCACCCATCTCCACGCGGCCATCACGACGATCGTTCCGACCATGCGCATCGAGCTGGCCGGGGCGAAGATGCGATAACGGTAGGCGCGGTCGGTGGCGGTCTCGGTTCGCAAGCTGATCCAACGGGGCGAGGCGCGCCACGTGGTGCGCGACCGTGTCGCGCTCGAGGACGCGCTCAACACCACCCTGTCCGACGACGGCCGGCTCGTGCTGGTTCGCCGCCTGCAAGTGCGCGGCGATCTGGCCGACCCGGCGCGCCGGCAGTACGCGGTACGGCGCGGCTGGGTCGAGGCCGTCGCGGGAGCGGTTCACGGCGGCAAGAGCGCCGCGAACCGCGCGAACTGCGTGTGGTTCGCGAGCCGCGAGGAAGCCGAAGCGCTGCTTCTGCGCAAGCTGCTGACGGGCGAGCCGATCGAGGGTTGGTTCTGGAGGCTGGCCGTGCCGGACTGGGGCCTGCGGCCGTTGACCGACTGGGCGCCGCGGGCCGTCGCCGCCTCCCTTGCCGAAAAGGATGTCGGACGCCTCGCGTGCATCGTGCAGACCTTCGTCGAGGCAGGTCGCGCCGATCTGCTAGTCGCCGCCGTCGGGCATGCGCTTGCAGCGCCGGACGGTCCGTTCGCCGATACCATCCCAAGGCAGGCCTTGTCCTCCGGCAGAGCGACGCTGTCGGCTTCGTCAGATGTCGATGACGAGGCGCTCGCGGTCCGGATCGCGGTGAAAATGCTTCCCCAGGCGCTCCCGGCGGCTTGGCGGGCGGTGCTGGCCGATCTTGGCCAGACCTCGCTACCGGGAGGCGCTTGCGAACGCGTGATAGCGGCCGTCGTCGAGGAAAGGATCCGCCAGATCTCCCCCGCTCTGACGCTCAGACCGCGGCTGTTGAAGTTGGTGGCGAGCAAGGCCCGCGAGATCGTGGCCGGGGGTAGCGCCGCACCTGAACAGGCGACGGGCGGGCCATCCGGCGCCCAGTCGGGGGCGGCGCCTCGCTGGGACGTCGTGACGTGTTGCGGAACCCGGCAGCGCGCCTCGGCAATGGCGCGCGCGGAACGTCGCGACGCTCGCCTCGGCGAAGCGCGCGCGCGGTCCGAAAGCCCGCTGCCACCCGAGATCGACCTTGCCGATCCCGCTAGGCCTCACCTGCTCCCTGCGAGCGATCACGCGGGGTTGTGGTTGATCGTCCCGTCGCTGATCCGTCTCGGCTTCGGCGAATGGCTGGCCGAGCGCGCCGAGCTACTCGGGGACAATCCCGGGCGGAGCCTGATCCTCGCAGTGGCAAGGCATCACCGTATCGGGCCCGACGACCCCGCCCTCGCCCCGCTCGCGCCGGTCGCATCGGACGAGGATCAGCCCGGCTGGACCGATGCCTGGCGGATCGGTCTCGACCGCTGGCTGCGGCGTACCGCGCGCCGCCGCACGCATGACCTCGTCAGGCGACCAGGAAAATTCGCCCTGGGCGAGCACCGGATTGACATCCACTTCCCGCTCGATGCCGCCGACCTCCGCCTGCGCCGCCCCGCGCTCGACCGCGACCCCGGCTGGGTCGCCTGGCTGGGATTGTCGGTCAGGTTTCACTTCGGCGCCGAGGCGGTGCCATGAACGCCCCGTCGAACATCGCGCGCGAGGGCAACCTCCTTACCGAGGCGCTCGCGCGCTTCGCCGGGATCCTCGGCGACACGCGCTGGACGGTGCCGAGCGTGCCCTTCGAAGCGCGCAAGTTCGACGCGCTCGCCAACCGGCTCGTGCTGCACGCCGGCGAAAGGCTCGCGGCGACCCTGCTCTACGCGGTCGAAGCCGATCCGAGTGTCGCGCGCGCGGTTGCGCAAGTGCAGGCACCTGTCGCCGGCGCCCGCTGCATGGCCGGACTGCTCACAACACTCTTCGCGCGGGAGGGACTTTCCGTAAGCGGGCTGTGGGCGGGCAAGGCATCGCTCGCCGGGCTGCTGGCTTGGGGGGAGGAAGACGCCCCCTTGCCCGAGCGCTCGGTCCACATGCCGCCCTGGATGGTGGCGGCCTTCGCCGGCGAGCTGGCGCCGCCGCCCGGGGTTACCGAGCCGGGCCAGCCGCGGGTACGCGTGCCGGAGCGTGCCGAGCGCGAGGTCGCCGCGCTCGGCCGTGTGCTCGCGGCGTCAGAACACAGCGCGCGCCAGCCGCTGCTGGTCGTTCGCGGGCAATGCCCGGCCGAGGTCGAGCATCTCGCTTGCCTTGCCGCGAGGGCGGCGGGAAGCGTGCCGTGTATCCTCGGAACGGTCGAATCACCGGGCCTCGCAGCGTGGCTCGCGGTCACCGAACGCATGCCGATCGTGGCGCGCGAGGCGGCACCCGGCGAGCCGATCGACCCCGGGCCCGCAGACCGGCTCGAGACCGCGCTCATCCTCGCGACGGCGAGCGAGGGCCAGGTCGTGACCTCGCGTCCGGTGCTCGAATGGAAGGCGTCGATCCCGAGCGAGGAGGAGCGGCGCGAGCTGTGGCAGGGCTGGGGGCTGGAAGCGGCCCTCGCCGCAGAGGTCGCCAGGCGCTACCGCCAGTCCTCAGGACGCATTGCCGAGATCGGCCGCGCCCTAGGCGCGCAAGCGGCGGGCGCGAGCTTCGATTCCGTCGCGGCGGTCATGGCGCAAGGCGGAGGCCGTATCGATGCGCTGGCCCGGCTCTCGAGCGCACGGGTCGGGCGCGAGGACATCGTGCTGCCGGGCGAGCTCTCGGCAGCGCTCGACCGGCTGCGAGATCGTATCCTGATGCGCAACGGACTGGCCGACGGGCTCGGCCCGACCCTGTCGGCGCGTTACCGTCCCGGCGTGCGTTCGCTGTTCACCGGCGAATCCGGCACCGGCAAGACGCTGGCGGCGCACTGGCTGGCGGCGCAGGCGGGGTTGCCGCTCTATCGGGTCGACCTGTCGGCGATGACCAGCAAGTGGATCGGCGAGACCGAGAAGAACATCTCCGCCCTGCTCGATACCGCCGAGCAAGGCGACGTGCTGCTGTTCTTCGACGAGGCCGATGCGCTGTTCGGAAGCCGCACCGAGGTCTCGGACGCGCATGATCGCTACGCCAACTCGCAGACCAACTTCCTGCTCCAGCGCATCGAGGACTACACCGGCGTCGCGATCCTCGCGACCAACAGCCGCGACCGCTTCGATCCGGCCTTCGCGCGCCGCCTCGACATGGTGCTCGAGTTCCCGCTGCCCGATGCGGCGGCGCGGCGCCAGCTGTGGGACCGCCACCTCGGCCCCCATCAGGGCGCACCGGAGCGCTGGCTCGACGCCGTCGCCGGCACGGTCGATCTCGCGGGCGGCCACATCCGCAACGTCGGGCTTGCCGGGGCGGCGCGGGCCCGCGCGGCCGGCCGCGCGATCGAAGCTGAGGACATCGCGGGCGCCATCGGCGAGGAGTATGCGAAGCTGGGCCGCACCGCGCCTCCGCTTCCGCCATGCTGAGCCCGCGCCGCCGGGCGCCCGACGGGGCGACTTCGGATCGCGACCCCGCGGCCGCGCGGCGCCCTCCGCGATGGACCCGCCCGAGAAGCGTCACCGAGGCGATCGACCGGCCGATCGTGCGCAGCGCCTACACGGAGCTGGTTCACGACGAGCCGCCAACCGAACCGCCGGCGCTTTCGTCGATCCCGGTCATCGCGGCGCCCGCGCCGGAGCCGCTCGCGGAGATGCGCAAGATGGATCAGCTCGACGCGACGCTCGATGGCACCGAAAGCGCCGATGCGGGTAGCGCCGGCGAAGAGCCCGTCGAGGGCCTCGAGGAAGCCGGCGAGGAGATGATCGAGACGCTGGGCGGAAGCCTCGGGGAAGAAGAACCGGAAGAAGAGGAGCTGGAGGAAGAAGAGGGACGCGGCGGTTCGCGCGGCTCGCGCCGCCGGAGGGGCGGCCCCGACGAGGCGGGTGCCGGCGATGCGGTGACCGCTCGCCCGCCGCCGCTTCCCCGCACCGGCCGGGCCGTCCTGCCGAGGACCACTCCGCAAATAGCCGTCCGCGCTCCGCCCTACGCCGCTGTCGCGGATCTGCCCCGGCCCGATCCCGCCAGGCATGGCGAGAGCGAGGATTCCGGCGCAGGCGGCGCCGCAGAGCGCGCCCGCGCCAGCTATGCCGCGGCAGTCCAGGCCGGCAAGTCGTTCTACGACGAGCTGGTCGGCACCGCGCGCGAGATCGTCGCGGCGACCGAACGCGAAGCGCGCCAGGCCTATGAACACCTCGACGCCGATCTCGCGCTGGCGATGCAAATTCTCGGAATAACGCTCTCCAAACGGCTCGGATCGAACGACCAGGAGCGCGACCGCGCCCTCGCCCGGCTGCAGGCGCTTGCCAGCGGGCTGCGCCGCCGGATCCGCGCGGCCGCGAGCACAGCACAAGGCCGGCTGACGGCGATGAAGGAGGTCTACGACAACGAGACGAGCGAGCCCCGCGCCAAGCGCACGTCGTTGCCCGGCAAGGTCAACGACGCGCTGAGCGACAACATGATCGCGCGCTGGGACGCGGAGGATTCGCTCGACGATTTCGTGGCCAATCCCGGGAGCTACCTGACCGACGGCGACTTCGCCGACGAAGGCCAGGGCCCGTGGGAAACCAAAGCGATGCGCGAGGCCGCGATCGAGTTCGTCGGCCCATACGCGGAAGCCGACAAGACCGCGATCGGGACTCGCGAGGACGTGCTCTACGACCGGCTCTCGCCGCTCGCCAATTGCCTGCCCTGCCAGATCGACACCGCGTTCATGACGCTCGATGCGCGGATGGACTACTTCATGGTCGCCGGCCCGCGCAGCGTGCTGAACGCGCAGAACGGCGCGATCGCCGGAGTAGACGGCCTGGTCGAGCAAATGACGCTCACCATCGTCGAAGCGCATGCCTCCACCGCCGAGCAACTGGTCCAGCAACACGACCAGACACGCGACATGCTGATCCAGATGGCGGCGATGCAGCACTCGGCCGAGACGCAGCAGATGGAAGCCGGCGGGCGTCAGCTGGCCGACGTGCTGACGGCGATCGCCGGCAGCCAGACACGCGGTCTCGAGGCGAGCCGTGCGGAGCTGGCCAAGGCCGCCGACCAGCCGCCCGGGATCTACGCCTCCGCCGTGATGTCGGGCTCGGCGCGGCTCAAGGCCAACCTCGACGGGATGGCCAAGAGCTATCCCGATCCGCAACGCCAGATCGCCCAGCGCGCGGCGAGCCAGCGCGGCGTGCAGCGGCGCCAGACTGAGCGGGAGCGAGAACGCGCGCTCGACGACTTCGACCGCGCGCTGGCCGAGAGCATCCGTCAGACCTACGACCAGCTCCATGCCTCGACCGAGCGCGAGTTCCAGCGCATGGCCGGAGTGCCCGCGCAGGTCCGTTCGACTTGCGACGAAAACCTCGCTCGCGCCGAGGAGGCGCGGACCACCGATGTCGACAATCTGAAGAGCGCGATCAACGATCTCGAGGACCGCGTCGACGCCACGATCGCCGGCACCGCCCCGCCGTCGAACGACGGCGAGGAGGAAGGCGACGAAGCCGAGACTCCTCCGCCCGACACGGATGCGAGCACCGACACCGACGGTTCGGGATCCGGCGAAGGCGGCGAGCCGATGCCTCCGCCGGCGAGCTGCGCGGGGTGCGAGCAGGAGGAAACCGAGACGACCCCCACCGAAGAAGAAGGCCCGGGCGAGGAGGACGGGGCGGGCGAAGCGGAAGCCGAGACCGAAACGGAAGCTCCGGACGGCACCTCGGGCGAAGGCGACAACTACTTCTCGTCGCCCGATTTCCGCACTTACGCCAACGACGTGACGGCCGATCCGACCAAGGCGGACAGCACGGGGGCCTTCGTCGAACGGGTCAAGACGCAGGTGAGCAACACTCTGACCACCCGCACCAACGATTGCTGGACGGCGCTCGATTATTCGTGGCGCCAGCCGAACATCCCCGGGCTCATGGCGGCTCTCACGGGATTGACCCCGACATCGGGCAAGGCGCTCGAGGAACGCTACGGCGGCGGCAATCTGCGCCGCGGCATCAACGTCAAGTTCGATCACATGTACACGCGGACGCTGGCGGGAACCGATACGATCGAGTGGAACCGCAACGCCGCCCTCGATGCGCTCGACGGCGATCCCGCGGGCGCAGCGCTCAACGGGCTGCGGGCCTCGATCAACTACACGAACGAGGATGGCCGCATCCGAGGAATCCTGCAGAACCTGACCGCCGCGCAGCTTGCGCAAATTCCTGATTCAGAGCTCGATGAAATCGCAGCCGATCTCGACGGCGAGAACCTCGAGCGATTCAACGCCCTGCGCCGCGGTGACGGCGGGATGGAACGGGCCATCACGCTGCGCGACGCGATCAACTCTGCCAACATGCGCCACGGCATCGACCGCGGCCGCGCGATCCAGGAGGCGGTCGCCAATGCCCGCAACTCCGGCGGCGCGCGGTTCGAAGGCGATCCGAACCACGCCATGGCCGACATCTTCAGTCTCGAGCACCCCGAAGCGGTCGCGGCCCGCCGCGACGCGCTGTGGCGCAGCACGCTCGAGAACTTCGCTGATCTGCGTCAGGTCCAGTCGACGCTGCATTATCAACAGGCCGATGCCGACCCGACGGGCCTGGCCCCGCAATTGTCCGACGAGCAGCGGCGGGAACGCAGCCGAACGCCCTTCCGGCACGACGCCAACTTCTCGGAGGGCCGCACCAACACCGAGCTCGAGGACATCATGCTGCGCTATGCCGCGGCCGACCTGCGATATGCCGGGTCGCGGCGCACCGGTCCGAGCGCGACCCCGCCCCGCCCGCCGCCCGGGTATCGCGGCGAGAGCAGCGGCGTGGCGGACCGGCCGGGCCGTCTGCCTCCAGACATGGTCAACTGGATCGAACAGACCATTCGCCACGGGCCCGACAGCGCCCAGGAGCGCGGCGCGCGGATGCTGGTCGAGTTCAACCGCGCCGAGTCGCGGGGCTCGGCGGAGCGGTTCGAGGACGCGCTCCACATCGGCACCGCGGATGCGGTCGAGGGCGGCGGCTACGCGCCGCGCGACGACGCCGGCGCGCAGGCGGCGCGCGATGCCGCGCTGACCGAATTTGCCCGCTACCGCACCGCGCTGAACGGCGAGGAGCAGTTCGTCGGCCCGATCGATCCGCGCAGCGTGGAAAACGACCTGCGCGAACGTTTCTCGACCGCGCTGGAGAACGATCCGGCGGCGAAGGCGCTGGCGCTCGGCATCATCGCCGGCGAGCACGGCGATCCCGTCGCCGCCGTCGAATACGCGATCGATCGGGGCAAGAAGGACATGGCGCTGCGCTACCTGCGCCGGATGGACCGTCGCCAGATCGACGCCATGATGGAACAGTACGACGCGGACCATCCCAACGGTCCAAGCCTTTACCAGCGGCTTGGGCTTTTCGAGCACCACGGCATGGGCGCGTCGTTGTCCGGCGACGATGCGCTCGAGCTCGAGATCGCCGTGATGGGTGTGTCGCAGAACGACCGCGAGGCGTTCGAGGTTTCGCTGCGCCGGATGGACCAGCAGATCGAGCATTCGACCGGCGCGGGCCAGACCGTCGCGGCCGACGAATTCGCGCGGCTCGAAGGCAACCGCAATGCGCTGCTGCAGCTCGCGGGCCTGCGTGGCGGCGACATCGATTCGCGCGGCCGCATCCGGCTGGAGGACGCGGACGGCAATCCGGTAAACCTCGGCAACTTCAACGAGGACGGCAGCTTCAGGCCGCGGCCCGGCGCCTCCCGCGCCCATTTCATGCGCGCCGTGGCGATGGGCCAGATCACCGCGGAGAACTTCACCCAGGCGGTCGACGCGGCCGCGAACTTCCTAGTCACCGCGCTGATGGTGATCGCGGCGGTGGTGATCACGATCGCGACCGCTGGCGCGGCCTCGATCCTGCTGCCGATGTTGCTCACCGCGGCGATCGGCCTCGCCGGAGTGGGCATGACATGGGCCCTGAAGGGCGGGCGCTACAGCCGCGACGACCTGATCCGCGACCTCGCCAACGTGGCGGTCCAGACCCTGGTCGCCGGCGTCGGCGCCGCGGCCGGATTGTACATGCGGGCCGGTGCCGCGGGCGGCAAGGCCGTGACCACTATGCTCGGCCGCCTGTCGATGGGTGAGGCGCAGCTGGCGACGCGGCTCGGGATGCGCGAGCTCGCCAAGCTCACCTTGCGGCAGGAGCTGATGCTCGGGGCGCTCAGTGGCGTCCTTTCGAACGTGGGCGGCGCGATGGCCGATCCGAGGGCCTGGCGCGAAGGCCGCGTCGGCGAGGAGATGTGGCACGGCCTGTGGCGCGGAGCGATGAGCGGGATGATCAGCAGCGCCGCGATGCGCCCGATGGGCCGCTTGGCCCCTACGGCCGGAATCGGTACCCAAATGGCCGCCCGCGCGACGCTCAACGGCGTCGGCAACGCGGCGAGCAAGGCGTGGGACCTCGCCTACGACTCCAACCGCGGCGCCTACCGGGGCAGCCTCGGCGATGCGTTGGGCGAGATAACCTCGGCGGGCATGCAGGGCATGGTCCAGGGCGGACTCGAAGCCGGGGGCGAGCGTTTCGGCGACCGCAGCGGCATCTCGAGGAGGTTCCAGAACAGCGAGGGGGGCGAACCCGCCGCGCCCCCTGCTGCCAGGGCGCCGACCGAAGCGCTGCCGACCGTGCCGGTCGAGGACCCTGCGATGCCGCGGCCGACCGGCATGGGCATCGACGAGAACGGGGCGCTCGTCCCGCACGCGTTGATGCACGACGACACCGACGGCCCCGGGCTGCGCACCGGGGATCGCGACGAGCCGGGCGGGCGGCGCGCCCTGCCCGAACCCGCCAACGACAATCCGGGCGGCCTTCCGCACCAGATCGCGGCGCTCTCGAACTTCGACATGCTGTCGATGCCCAAGGCGATGGAAGGCGCGGTCTTCGTCCATCCCGACAGCCGCAACCTAATGGCCGCGAACGACAACTTCGGCCGCCTGATCAATGCCGACCCGACGCGCGAGGTGGCGGTCCACTTCAACCCGGTGACCGGCGAGTACGTCGTCGTCCAGGGCAACAAAAATTCGGTCGCGGTCATCCTCCCCGGCGGCGAGCTGTCGGGCCCAGGAGCCGGGGGGCGGCTGGTTTCGGTCGACGGCGTTCCCGATCCTCAGGGTTACTGGATCGTCCACTCGCACTTCCACCCCAACCGGCCGGGAGAAACCGGTACCGCGCTCCTCCGCCGCCTGCCGAGCGGGTTCGGCGGGGACTTCGGGGTCATCCATTTCGAATCGGTCGGCCTCAGCCAGGGCGATCGGAGCTCGCGAATCTACTTCAGCGACGAAGGGCGCGTCGCCTTCACCGACTTCGGAATCACGCCCGATCATCCCGACGGCAAGTACTGGATCGACTTCCCCCACCCGCAAACCGGCGAGCGGGTGCGCCGGAACTTCCACACGCCGATGGACTACGCCGACTTCGTCAAGCGCGTCCGGAGCGACCCGTCGGCCGCCACCGAGCCGGTCGGCGGTGGCGGGCTGCGAACCGCGGACGTCGGCGACGACACCGGCGTGCTGCGCAAAGGATCCTCGGAAACCCAGCCCACGGAGGGCGACCGCCGCGCCGTGCGCGGTCTCGCGGACGAGGTTTCGAGCTTGGCGGAGCACCGCCGGGCGGTCGACATTCTGCGCGAGCGCGGAGCTTCGGATGCCACCGTGGCGGAGGCGCGCAGGTGGGCCGGCGAGGCCGAGGCCGCGACTCGTTCGCTGGTCGACCAGCTCGGCCTCGTCGGCGAAGCGCAGTCGATGGATCGCCTGCACCTGATCATGAACGACACCACGCTCAGCCCCGAGCTGCGCCAGGCGATCGGCGACGCGGTGCTCCAGGCCACGCGCGAGCACATGATCGCCGCGGGACATCTCGACGCCGACGAGCCGCTGATGCTGCTGTTCCATGGCGCGCCAATCGGCCGCGCCCGGTCAATGGCCGCCGGCGGGATCGACCTCGCCCGCGTCAGCTCTGGTCATGGCGACGATTTCGGCGGCGGTCTCTACCTGACCTCCGGGGTCGCCAACGCCGAGCGCTATGCTACCAAGTTCGGCCAGGAGCGCGGGGCGATCTTCCCCTTCATCATGCGCCGCCGCGACATGGGCAATGTCGTCGATGTCCGCCCCGGCGGCCCGCATCGCGCGGCGTGGGAGGGCTTCGTCGCCAACAATTACCACATGTTCGCCGAAGGCGTCGCGACGCCCGGCATGCGCGAGGCGCTGATGGCGGGGCGCCAACCCGCCTTCGCGGATCTCGACGGGCACGGCAACCGCGGCCAGGTGTTCGAGGCTTTCCTCGCACACCTTTCGCTGCAGACCGGTGACCCTCGGCTCGGCCGGCCCGACCTGGTGCTCGGCGAGCTCGGCGGTCCGTTCACGTCGGGCGTCGGTCACGGCGACCAGCAGGCCGCGCGCACCACCGTGGTCTCTGACGTCCTCAACAGCCAGATGGGCAGCCGCATCGTGCCGGAAACCGAGCCCGCGCCCCTGCCGGTGGCGCTGAAGCACGACGATGCGGAGGGCGAGGCAGTCAGCGGCGTGGACGATGCCGAGGCGGCCCTGGCGCGGCAGGCCGGCGAGGACATCGAGCGCGCCTTCGCCGCTTCGTTCGATCGATCTCTCCCGCCCGAGACGGAAGCTCAGGCGCAGCAACGGGCGGCGCGGGAAGCGGAGCGTACCGAGGCCACGAACGACGCGATCGGTGCAGCCGTGCGCGCTTTCATCTCGGCCGACGGGCCCGACCGCATGCGTCAGCTTCAGGGCCGCGTGCTGCGCAAGGTAATGGCCTCTGCTCCCGAAGCCGCCGGCGCGATCCTGCGCTCGCTCGGCATGGGCACGGCGGAAGGCGGCGGCCGCGTGCTCAGCGCGGCGCAGGAAGCCGCACTGGTGCGAGAGATGACCGCGGGCGGCATGCCTCCGGCGCTGGCCGAGCGCTATGCTCGGGCGTTCGGCTCCATCGTCGATGCCAAAGGGCCGCTGCACCGTTCTATCGCGACCGCCGTCGAACGGACGATGTGGGCCGATTCCACCGGCGGCCTGCAGCAACGCGCGGAGGCGGCCCTCGATCGTCGGCTGGTGCTTCTCGCCGCCCGCCAATTCGCCGAGCGGGTAGGCCGCGAATCCGCCGGCCCGAGATTCAAGGAAATCTTCCGCAAGGACGAGGCCGCGGTGATGGCCTTCCTGACGAGCACTGCACCGATGCAGGAACGGATGCGCGACTTCATGCGCGCGAGGCGGGTGGCGGGCGCCAACGCGGACGAGGTCGCGGGCGGCGTCCGGTCGCTCGTCGCAACGCTGCGCGACAGCGGCCTTCAGCAAACCATCGACCGGTGGCAGGAGCGCTACCGGCAGGCCGGCATCACCGTCGACGACCTGGATCAGCTCGTGCGCGATCATCCCGACGTCCTGCTGATGACCGCGCGCGCCACGCCCGACCAGCTCGCCGAATTTCTCGCGCGCCGGATCACCGAGCTGCTTCCCGACACCGAGGCGGGGAACCGCAATATTCAGGCGCTGGAATTCATCGCGTCATTCGTCAGGGGTCAGGAAACCAACGTGAAGGCCCTGTTCAGCGAGCTGGAGGCGGTTCGCATGCTGACCGGCATTCCACTCGGGATGGCCGAGCCCGGTGCGCCGTTCATGTCGCTGCTCAAGTCCGACGCGGCCACCGGAGGCAGGACCAACCGAGGTGGCCTCGACATCGTCGGGTTTCACATGCTCCCCAACGCGGACGGCGATCACACGCTGCAGATCGTGGTGGCCGACGACAAGGCCGTGAACGTGGACACGCTCGACAGCGTTTCGGCGATGAGCGGCGATCGCCTGCGCATCAACCTGATCGTGGCCGCGGCCGAGATAACCCAGCGCGCCACTGCGCTGCAGGCGACGGGCACCCCCGAGATGCAGGCGCTTGCCGCCAATGCCCAGCGGGCGGCCGGCGAAATGTTCGCGGCAGCAGCCAGGCTGCGCGGTCTGCCGATCCCGCCGGCAAGCGACGAGCTCGCCACGCAGGCTTACCATCAGGACGTCGCCCGCATCCTGGCCGAGCATCATATCGCGCTGGTCATCACCAGCGAGTACGGCTCGATCAAGCGCCTGCAGGAATGGATGACCCGCCAGGGGATACGGACTTACCCGGAATACTTACGCTGGCTGCAACGGAGGCAAGGCGCCCGTTGAAGGCCGCCTCCCTCCCCTCCTCGCCGAACTTCAGTCGATGTCGAGCGCGGCCCAGGTCTGCCTGCCGACGATGCCGTCGGCGTAAAGCCCCTTCTTCTTCTGGAACGCGACCACCGCGGCCTTGGTCATCGGCCCGAAATCGCCGTCGGCGGTGATCCCAAGCGCCGCTTGCAGCTTCTTCACGTCCTCGCCCTGATCGCCGATCTTGAGCAGCGGCCGGGGGCTGTCGGAGCGCGCGCCGCCGGCGCTGTGGAACATGTAGGCGGCGAACAGCTTCGCGTCGTACTTGTTCGCCTTGTAGGCCGGCCCGTTGTAGCCGCGCGCGAAGCCCGCCCAGTCGAGCCGGATGAGCTCGTCCGCCAGCCCGTTTTTCTTGACGAAGCTGACGAAAGCATCGAGCTGCGCCGGCTCGCCCGAGACCATCGCCTGGACGAAATCCTCTGCGCTGGCGAAGCCGCACACCTTATAGTTGTCGCCCATGATCTGGAACGCGCCCCAGCTCGCCGAGCGAAGTGCCGCGTCGCGGTCGAGCTTTATCGCCTCGCCCAGCCGGCCGTATTCGCGCGAGCCGCCCTTGTATCCGCCCCATTTCGGATGGGAGATATGGGAATGCGAAGCGTCGAACTTGCGCTTCGTCAGCCGCGAGAAGTAGTGCCGCTCGAACAGTATCTTGGGGCGCTTGTCGGGGAGGAACCCGCCGCGACTCTCGACGTCGATGACCGCGCGGACGGCCGCTACCTGGCAACCAAGCTTCTTCGCCGCCGCTTCGATCGCCGCGTCGTCGAGCGGCGTCGCGTTGCCTGCAAATTCAAGTGCCATGATGACCTCCTCTGGAGTGAACTGCCCGATCTAACTTGTCGGCGGCCCGTGGATCCTTCTCCGCTTCATTTCAGACTCCGTCCTGCGGATAAGGGTAGTCACATGCTCCGGCGGGCAGACCGCGGCTACGGATGCGGTCGTCGGTCGCGACGTATCCCCAATTGACCAGCCGCCTGGCATGGACCCGATCCATCTTCGTCAGCCGGGTCGGCGTGGCCGCCAGCACGAGGGCCGCCTCCCGATCGTAGGGTGGCCCGCCGGTGGGCCGCGGATCGACGAGGAAGTCGCTCGATACCAGGAAGCCCATCCGCCGAAGCTCGGGATCGCTGGTGTGAAAGCCGTCCCAGATTTGCCGGAACCGCAGCGCGCCGACCTGGTCCTGCATGATGAAGGTGACCCGAAGGGCTTGGCTGGGCATCAGAAAGATGCCGCCCGGGTCGTACTGGAAATTGGCACCCGCATCGCTGACGTAAATGGTCTTCGCGCGCTTCCAGACGCTCTCGATGCCCAGGTTGTCGTAAACGCCGCCGTCGGTCAGGTAGAACTTCTTCGGCGGATTGTGCCCGTGGACAGAATCGGGGAACGGCGTGAAGCGGCGCCCGTCGAGCTTGATGGTCACCGGCGAGAGCACCGGCGGAAAGGCCGACGACGCGGCCACCGCATCCGCGAGCAAGATACCCTGCGGATCCCATTCGCCGACGGTGTAATCGGCAATCCGGCGCTTCTCCATGCGCACCAGCTTGCCGCTGTGCAGGCTCGTCGCGTTGAACACGAAGCGCGGGCTGTCGGGCAGGTCCGTGAGCTTGGTGCCACCGAACAGCACGCGATCGTAAACCCGCGTGACCCAGCTGCCGTTGAGCCCGGGAATGCGTCCGATCACCCCCGCGACGACATCGATCGACCGTTGCGACATCTCGAGGATCGGCTCGGCGACGAGTTCGCGAAAGCTCGTGCCGTCATCGCTCCAGTCGATCTCGCGCCACCGCCGCGCGAGCATCCCGGCGACGATCGAGCCGCCCGACACGCTGGCGAACCTGTCAACCGAGCCGAGAATCTCCGCGTCGCGCAGGCGCCAGAGGAAGCCGAGATGAAACAGCATCGCACGGTAGCCGCCGCCCGACAGCGAGACGGCAGTCACGGCTTCGGCGCCCTCGTCGAGGGCTTCGGTGTGGTCGAGCTCAGGCATCTTCACCGTCTCCCAGTTCACGGTCGAACACGGTGAATTCGACATAGAGGTCCTCGTCCACGATCCGCGCTGCAAATCGGGCGGCCGATTCCTCACCCGTCATCTTGCGGTTCATAGCAACCGACTCCTCGGCCGGCCGGTCGCCGCGCAGGATACGGCCGCTGGTTTTCTGGATAAGCGCGTCGTTCAGATGCGCGTCTGGCATTTCCCACGTGCCCGACTGTCGCCTGGCGAACTCCTCGTCGGTCGGGATCATGGCTACCAGGTCCCCATGCGTCATCAGCTCGAGGCCCTTTTCGCGCAGCGTCGCATTGTGACTGCCGTGGTGACCGACCTTGTAGAGCCGGGCGGCGGCGAGAAGATCCTTGCTCGCCACCGGCAAGGTCTCGCCCTTGCCCTCCTCGCGGAACTCGACACCCTCCCAGGACACCCAGTTGCCGACCTGCGCGTCGGCGGCGAACACCATCGTGCCGGCCCCGTCGGGAAGCTCGAAGGCCAGGACGAGGCTGGTGTTGTTGGTGTTGTTGTCCATCTTGAGTGCGAGCGAGGAGAAGGTCGAGCGCATCGCATCATCGATGCGCCGGTGCTTCAGCGGCTCGCCGGAGGAGAAATCCGCCCCCGGCCACTCGTCCTCGAAATAGCGCTCCCGCAAGTAGCGTGTCGCCTGCGCCTCCGTGGTTTCGTCGCCCGCAACGACCGTGGCGTCGCGCAACTCGACGAAGCTGCGCCAGCGATGGCTGGGGGAAAACGGCGAATGGCTTTGGGCCTCGCGGCAAACGTTTCGTTCGTTTCGTACCTTGTCATTGCCAGGTGGATTTTGCGTCGGCTCGAGCGATCCGAGATACTCGCCGGCCAGCGCGAAGTAGGTTTCCGGATTCTGGGTCGAGGGGAGCCCCTTGCCGAGCAGCTCGCGGTCGCGCGGCGGGGCAAGGACATAGGTCTTGAGGCCGATCGATCCCGGAGTCCGGGTGACCTCCCCGGGCGAAAGGTAGCGTGTGTGCTGCGCCCAGTCCTTCAGGGCGAGGTAGATCTTCCGGCTGCCGCGACCGATCTTGCCCCTCCCGCTGACGCCGAGCGCGCCTTCGGCCCCGGCGGTCGCGCCGCCGTCCCCGTCGTCGAGCGGAACGGCGAGCGGCCCGGAGAATCCGGCCAGGCCCAGGATCGTCTCCGTCTCGAAATCGTCGACGTCGGTCGTTACGCCGAAGCGCGCAGCCATGCCGGCGAGCGCAGCGTAGGACTGTCCGAACTGTTCCTGCAACGCCTTGCCGTCCGGATCGTCCGGGTTGTCTATCCACGGCATCCACAGGTGGGCGAACTTGCGCTCCGCGAAGATATCGTCGGCGAGCTGGAACCCGCAGATGTGGTCGTAATGCTCGTGCGTGACGACGACCAGATCGAGGCCCTTCTCACCGGCGGCTTCGTAGATGCTTCGGACGGCCGCCATCATGAGATCCTTGGACCCCTTGGTTCCCTGCAGAACGCCGCAATCGATCAAGATATGCGCCGAAGCGTCACGGGTCCCGTCCTTGCCCTCGACGATGATCAGGAAGCAGTCGCCGAGCAACTTCTTGTACATCCGGACCTTGACGCGCTCGACCTTCATCACATGTCACCATGCATGAAGGCGAACGGCTCACGTTCGAAGCCAACGATTGGCGCATCGAGCTTGCCCGGTTTTGCCGAAATCATCGTCAGGGCGACGGCATCGCCGCGCAGGAACTCGCGCTGGCGGCCAAGTCGCTCGTCCTGGTCGATCCGTTGGCGGACGATGCGGTCGAGGCGGCCGTCGCGCAGGTCGACAATGATCGTCGCGCCCCCGCGGAACCAGAAGTCCGGTTCCTCGTCCGGCGGCACGCCGTTCCGATCCACCTCCTGTTGCCGATCTACGTCGAAATAGCCACGGCGCTTCTGCGTGACTTGCGCGATCATCTGCGACAGCTCGCGGCCATCCGGCCCGATCCTCCGAGCGATCCGCACCGAATGGACTTCGAACACCGGCAGGAGGATCTTGCCGTCGCGAAGCGTCGTCTCGTCAACGAGCCAATCCTTGGGGCGTGTGTCCTCGTCCCAATCCGCAAACGAGATCTCGCGAGCCTTGATCGACAGGGGACTCCACGCGCCGCTGGATTTGAGACGCCGGTCGAGCTGCGCGCCGAGCGGCAGCGTACGGACTCCGAGAAGGCTTTCCCACATCCGCTGCTGCCGCGTCGTCGGCTGCGGCTTGAGCAGCCAGCGATGGAGCGCGAGCTGGTTGCGCATCACCACGCGCATCGCCTCATCGCGCAGGTTTCGCGTTTCGGTGGAGGTCCCGAGGTATGGCGAGGCGGCGATGAAGTCATTCTTCTCCTGTGAGTCCGCCGAGCGAGGGTCCGTCTGCTTGTCGAGCTTTCCTTTCGGCGCGTCGTTGTCGAGCCGGGCGACGAAAGTCATGTCGCGCAACGCGTCGGCAAACAGCGCATCCGGGCCGAGCCGCTTGTCGTCGGCGTTCTCGCCTTCGTCGATCATCGCCACGAACTGGCGCAGGTCGGGCGGCTCCCAGCACAGCGAGTCCGGCGCATAAGACAGGCAGCCGGGCACCGGGACGCCGCGCTTGCGGAAGGATTCGGCCAAAGCGACGCGGAAGTTGAGCCGGTCCTCGGGGACGAGGTCGGTGTCCGCCGTAATCATCGCCCGCAAGTAGTCTCCGAAAGTCGCTGCGACGGGCGGCAGGTAATCGAGCGCGCGAACGCACATCTCGAGGACCGAATGGGCCGTCCGGCTGGCATCCTTGGCCAGACGCGCCACCAGCTTCTCGGTCAGATTCTTGCTGCCGCGGGCGGCGCCCGCGATCTGGAACAAGTCGTCGGTACGCCGTTCGTAGATCGTGACGAACGTATCGAAAATCGCGGCGACCAGGCATTGCCCACGGTCGTGCGGCTCGCTGGCCGCAGCGAGCGTCTTGATGGCAGGCTCGCGCGACTGCGTACGGCCTTCGCCGGCTTGCGCCTGCGAGTGCTGCTCGCGCTTCAGTGTCTCGAGCGCCAGGCGGAGGGCGCCACCTCGCCCGGTCGCATGACCGAACTGGCTGGCAAGCCCGTTCAGCAGGCTCTCCGAACGCAATTCCCCCCCGGTGCGCGCCAGCTCGTGGCGCACGACGTTCTCCATCGTGAAATGCTGCAGCAGCGCGACCGTATCGGCGAAGCCCTCGTGGAAGGCGAGCGAGTCTGGATTGACCGGCTCGATCCCGCGCCGGCGCATGCCATGGAGAATCGCATGTGTTGTTTCGTGGGCAATGATATCCTGCGAAAGGCAGGTGAATATCCACTGCCCCTCGTCCCCTTCGGAGCGTGGAGGGCTCTTGAAGTAGCCGAACAGCAGGGCGCCTTTGCCCGGGCTGAAATAGGCGTTCGGTTCGCGCAGGGCGTGCGGATAGATCCGCAGACGCCGCGTGAAGGGCGGATAGTCTGCTGCCTTGCGCGCGCCGCCTGCGGCCTTTTTCGCCTGCGCCCTGGGGTCGTCGTCAGGCAGCGCCCAGAACACCGTTCGTCCGAGAGCCCGTTCAAAGTTGCGGATCGTGTACATCGCGACCGCGAAGACCATCTGCTGATGGAATTGCGGATTGCCCTCCGAGGGGGGCAGCCCGTCCTGCGCAAGGAACCATGGATGGTTCGGATCGAGCGGCTGGTAAAACGTCCGGCAATGCTGATCGTAATCGACGACCTCGAGATACTCGTTGGATGGGCCTAGACCGACCGAATCCTCCCAGCGGGTTTCCCAGGGAATTTCGATCACGGCGTCGTTGATGACCGCCGTTTCAAGCGTGACCGAAGCGGCAGGGTCGAACGCGTAGACGCGCAATCGCCGTTTGGTCGGTTCGTTCGCTACGGCGTGGGCCAATCGGTCCTCGATCCATGCAGTTCGATACATGCAGACCCGGGGACCGGCCGAAGTTAACTGGATTCCTTAACTTATTCGGCCGCTCTCTTTAGAAGAACGATACCTCAACTGGACGATTCGCAACAGTAGTTCTTTGGCCGGAGCGACACGATGCGGGGTGCCGTTTCGGCCCGATCTGAGAACGTTTCCGCGGGCTCCATGACCACACGCACCCCGATTTGGTCCGCTTTCAGTCAACAGCCGCTGACTCGAACGGCTGAAACGAAGTGGGAAAGCGGACATCTATACCTGACTTTCGGTTAGACACTTACCCCCGAACCCCGCAGAACTCCGTCGAGCATTTTGTGCAGGTTAGACATTCGAAAACCGCAGAAAACCGCGCTTGTGGAAGTCCGGCTCGGGCCTCCACCTTTCTTCAGCAAAATCCGCGCCGACCGGGGCGGCCGGGACGCCGCTGGGCTGCGATCAGTCGGGCGCGTAGATGGGGAAGCGGGCGGTGAGCTCCGCGACCTTCTCGCGGACTCGTGCCTCGGCGGCCGCATTGCCCTCCGCGCCGTGCCGCCCCAGTCCATCGACGAGCTCGGCGATCCAGCCGCCGATCTGGGCGAACTCCGGTTCGCGGAAGCCGCGCGTGGTGCCGGCCGGCGTGCCGAGGCGGATGCCCGAGGTGACGAACGGGCTGGCGGTGTCGAACGGCACGCTGTTCTTGTTGCAGGTGATGTTGGCGCGGCCGAGGGCCTGTTCGACGGCCTTGCCGGAGACCCCGGCGGAGCGGAGATCGACAAGCATCAGGTGATTGTCGGTACCGCCCGAAACGAGCGTCAGCCCGGCGTCGGCAAGCGCGGCCGCCAGCGCGCGGGCATTGGCGACGATCCGATGGGCGTAGAGCTTGAAATCGGGCCGCAACGCCTCTCCGAGCGCGACCGCCTTGGCGGCGATCGTGTGCATCAGCGGGCCGCCCTGGAGCCCGGGGAACACCGCGGCGTCGATCTTGCGCGCAATCGCCTCGTCGTCGGTGAGGATCAGGCCCGAGCGCGGGCCGCGCAGTGACTTGTGGGTGGTGGTGGTGGCGACGTGGGCGTGGGGGAACGGCGATGGATGCGCCCCGCCCGCGACGAGACCGGCGAAGTGCGACATGTCGACCAGCAGCCAGGCCCCGACCTCATCGGCGATGGCGCGGAACGCGGCGAAGTCCCAGTGGCGCGGATAAGCCGTGCCGCCGGCGATGATAAGCTTCGGCCGGTGCTGGCGCGCCAGCGATGCGATCGCCTCCATGTCGAGCAGCTGGTCCTCGCGCCGCACACCGTAGTGCACCGGGCGGAACCACTTGCCCGACAGGTTGACGGGCGCGCCGTGCGTGAGGTGCCCCCCGGCAGCGAGATCGAGGCCCATGAACACGTCGCCCGGCTCGAGCAGCGCGAGGAACACCGCCTGGTTCATCTGGCTGCCCGAATTGGGCTGGACGTTGGCATAGGCGCAGCCGAACAGCCGCCTGGCGCGCTCGATCGCCAGCGTCTCGACCACGTCGGCCCACTCGCACCCGCCGTAATAGCGTTTGCCCGGATAGCCCTCGGCGTACTTGTTGGTGAAGACCGAGCCCGCGGCTTCGAGCACCGCGCGGCTGACGATGTTCTCCGAGGCGATGAGCTCGATCCGGTCACGCTGCCGGCCCAGCTCGCTCTGGGTCGCCGCGAAGATCTCCGGATCCGCCTCGACCAGCGAGGCGCCGAAATGGGATAGGGTGTCATCCTGCAGCACGGCTGCGGCGTTCGTCGTCATCGCTGGTCCCTCCAGAAACTGTCAATTCAATCGAGGTTCGGCCGCAGCCACCGCTCGGCTTCGGGCACGCTCATTCCCCGGCGCGCGGCGTAGTCGTCGAGCTGGTCGCGCCCGATTCTGGCGACGCCGAAATAGTGCGCTTGCGGGTGCCCGAAGTAAAAGCCCGACACCGCGGAAGTTGGGTACATCGCCAGGCTGTCGGTCAGGCAGATGCCGGCGGGCGCCTCGCCCAGCAGCTCGAACAGCAGCGGCTTGAGGGTGTGATCGGGACTGGCGGGATAGCCCGGTGCGGGGCGGATGCCCTGGTATTTCTCGGCAATCAGCGCGGCGTTGCCCAAGCCCTCGTCGGGCGCATAGCCCCACAATTCGGTGCGGACATGCTGGTGGAGCCGCTCGGCGAAGGCTTCGGCGAAACGGTCGGCGAGCGCCTTGAGCAGGATGTCCGAGTAGTCGTCATGCTCGGCCTTGAAGCGCGCGAGATGCGGCTCGATGCCGTGGATGGCGACCGCGAAGCCGCCGATCCAGTCGCCGGCCGGATCGATAAAATCGGCGAGGCAACTGTTGGCCCGGCCCTCACGCTTGACGAACTGCTGGCGAAGGAACGGGAAGCGCATCCCCGCATCGCCGACCAGCACGTCGTCGCCGTCCCTTCGGCACGGCCAGAGCGCCGCGACGCCGCGCGCGGTGAGCCATTTCTCGGCGACGATGCGGTCGAGCATGGCGAGCGCGTCGCGGTGCAAGGACGTTGCCGCTTCACCGACGACCGGATCCGAGAGGATGTTTGGATACGTGCCGGCCAGCTCCCAGGCGCGGAAGAACGGCGTCCAGTCGAAGCAGGCGCGCAAGTCTTCGAGGCTCCAATCGTCGAACCGGTGCACGCCCGGCCGCACGGGAGCGCGCGGCTTGAGCGTGAAGTCGACCGGCAGCCCGTTGGCGCGCGCCGCCTCAATAGGAACGAGAGCGCTGCGCTCCTTGCCCTCGCGCGCGGTACGGATGTCGGCGTATTCGGCGGCGGTCTTCTCGACCAGCGCTTCGGCCTGGGTCTCGCTGACCAGGGCCGAGGCCACCCCGACCGCGCGGCTCGCGTCGAGCACGTGGATAACCGGCCCCGTGTAAGCCGGCGCGATCCGCAGCGCGGTGTGCACGCGCGAGGTGGTGGCGCCGCCGATCAGCAGCGGCGTGGTCAGTTCCGCGCGCTGCATCTCCTGGGCCACCGTGACCATCTCCTCAAGCGAGGGAGTGATGAGGCCAGAGAGTCCGATCATGCTCGCCTGGTGCTCGGCCGCCGCGGCGAGGATGTCGCTCCAGGGCGTCATGACGCCGAGATCGACGACCTCGAACCCATTGCACTGGAGCACGACGCCGACGATGTTCTTGCCGATATCGTGCACGTCGCCCTTCACCGTGGCGAGGACGATACGGCCCTTGCCCTGCGTCGCGCCGATCCTCTCCTTCTCGGCCTCGATGAACGGGATGAGATGGGCGACCGCCTTCTTCATGACGCGCGCCGACTTCACCACTTGCGGCAGGAACATCCGCCCCGACCCGAACAAGTCGCCGACGACGTTCATCCCATCCATCAGCGGGCCTTCGATGACCTCGATCGGCCGTTCGGCCGCGAGCCGCGCTTCCTCTGTATCGGCGACGATGTGGCTGTCGATCCCGCGCACCAGGGCATGCTCGAGCCGCTTCGTCACCGGCCAGCCGCGCCATTCGGCCTCGCGCTGCTCCTCACGCTCGTCGGTGCCGCGAAAGCGCTCGGCGAGCGCGACGAGCCGCTCGGTCGCATCGTCCCGCCGGTCGAGGATCACGTCTTCGCAGTGTTCGCGCAATTCGGGATCGAGCGTGTCGTAGATGTCGAGCTGGCCGGCGTTGACGATCGCCATGTCGAGCCCCGCAGGGATCGCGTGATAGAGGAACACCGAATGCATCGCCCGCCGCACCGGCTCGTTTCCGCGGAATGAGAAGCTGAGGTTGGAAAGCCCGCCCGAGAGATGGACGTGCGGACAGCGTACCTTGATCTCGCGGCACGCGCCGATGAAGTCGAGCGCGTAGCGCCGGTGCTCGTCGATACCTGTCGCGACCGCGAAGATGTTGGCATCGAAGATGATGTCCTCGGGCGGGAAGCCCTGGCCGACGAGCAGCCGATAGGCGCGCTCGCAGATCTCCACCTTGCGCTGAAGCGTATCGGCCTGCCCGCTCTCGTCGAAGGCCATGACGACGACCGCGGCACCATAGGCGCGGCACAAGCCGGCGTGATGGAGAAGCGCTTCCTCGCCTTCCTTGAGGCTGATGGAATTGACGATCGGCTTGCCCGAAACGCACTTCAGCCCGGCCTCGATCACGTCCCAACGCGAGCTGTCGATCATCAGCGGAACGCGCGCGATATCGGGCTCGGCGGCGAGCAGCTTCAGGAAAGTATCCATGGCTGCGACCGAGTCGAGCAGGCCCTCGTCCATGTTGACGTCGACGATCTGCGCGCCGTTCTCAACCTGCTGCCGCGCGACCTCGACCGCGCGGGCATAGTCGCCCGCCATGATCAGCTTCTTGAACGCCGCCGAGCCGGTAATGTTGGTCCGCTCGCCGACATTGACGAAGCGGGCCCGGAGAGAGGGTCGGGCCACTTCATCATTGCCGACGAGCGGGTTCGGGAAAGGGGTGTCGCCTTCGATCCGGGCGGTTTCGAGGTTCATACCGGCAGCGCCATGACATCGAGGCCCGCAAGGTGCGTGACCGGCGCAGGCACCGGTACCTGCCTCGGCGCGCGGCCGTCGACGAGGTCGCGCAGCGCCGCGATGTGTTCCGGCGTCGAGCCGCAGCAACCGCCCACGATGTTGACGATGCCGGCGTCGATCCATTCGGCAATCTGTGCCGCGGTTTCGTGCGGCGCCTCGTCGTAGCAGCCAAGCTCGTTGGGCAGGCCGGCGTTGGGATAGGCGAGGACGAGCGTGTTCGCCGCGTCGGACAGCGCCTTCAGGTGGGGCCGCAGTTGCGCGGCGCCGAACGAGCAATTGAGCCCGATGGTGGCGGGCTCCGCATGGCGCACGCTGTGCCAGAAGGCTTCGACGCTGTGCCCCGAGAGATTGCGCCCCGAAAGGTCGGTCAGCGTCATCGACAGCATCAGCGGCACGGGCTCGCCGCGCGCCCGGCCGGCCTCGGGGGCGGCCAGGAGCGCCGCCTTGGCGTTGAGCGTGTCGAACACGGTCTCGACCAGCACGAAGTCGACTCCGCCTTCCAGAAGAGCCTCGATCTGCTCGCGGTACACCTGCTTGAGCGTGTCGAAATCGATCTCGCGATAGCCGGGGTCGTTGACGTCCGGGGAGAGCGAGAGCGTCTTGTTGGTCGGGCCGATCGCTCCGGCGACGAAGCGCGGCGTTCCGTCGCGAGCCCGGGCCTGGTCGGCCAGACGCCGCGCGATCCGCGCCGCCGCGAGGTTGATTTCCGCGACGAGATGCCCGGCACCGTAGTCGGCCTGGCTGATCCGGTTGGCGCTGAAGGTGTTGGTCGAGACGATATCGGCGCCGGCTGCGAGGTAGGAAGCCGTCACGCCCGCGACGGCATCGGGCGCGGTCAGCGCGAGGATGTCATGGTTGCCCTTCTGGTCGCGCTCGAGCCCAAGCTTGCCGCGATAATCTTCCTCGCCGAGGCCGAGCGCCTGGATCTCGGTGCCGTACGCACCGTCCGTGAGCAGGATTCGCGTGGCGCCCTCGCGCCTAAGCTGCGCGAGCGCGTTCACGGACCGGTTCCTTGGGGCGGACCCCCAGCAAGTGGCAGACGGCCGAGGAGAGCTCCGCCCGGTTGAGAGTGAAGAAGTGGAACTGGCGGACGCCTCCGGCATGGAGACGCGCGCAGAGATCGGCCGCGACGGCAGCCGCGACCAGGGGACGCGTTTCCGGATTATCGTCGAGCCCCTCGAAGAGACGTCGGAGCCAGTCCGGAACGCTGGCGCCGCACTTCTCCGCGAATGAGCGCGCCTGCGCGAAGTGCCCGATCGGCAGGATGCCGGGAACGATCTCCGCCTCGATGCCGAGCGCCGCCGCGTGGTCGCGAAAGCGAAGGAAGCAATCGGCCGAGAAGAAGAACTGCGTGATCGCCCGGTCGGCACCCGCGTCGATCTTGCGCCAGAGATTGTCGAGATCGGCAGCGCGATTGGAGGATTCCGGATGGCTTTCGGGGTAAGCGGCGACCGAAATCTCGAACGGGGCAACGTTCTTCAGGCCCGCGACGAGCGCGGCCGCGTTCTCATAGCCTCTCGGATGCGGCCGGTAGGCCTCGCCCGGCGCAGCGTCACCGCGCAGCGCGACGATGTGCCGCACGCCCATCTCCCAGTAGCCCGCGGCGATGCGGTCCACCTCTTCGCGCGAGGCGCCGACACATGTGAGATGGGCGGCGGGAACCAGCGATGTCTCGCCGAGGATGCGCGCCACGATGTCGAGCGTGCCGGCCTGCGTCGTGCCTCCGGCGCCATAGGTGATCGAAACGAACCGCGGCGCGAGCCGCCCGAGGCCCGTGACGGCGCTCCATAGTCCCGACGCGGCCGCCGGGGACTTGGGCGGGAAGAATTCGAACGACACCTCGATGTCGTCGGCGACGCAGCCCGGTGCGGCCGCCGGCTGGACGAGCGCGGTCATGCCACGGCCCGCAAGAGCTTCTTGTCCGGGCGCGCGAACCAGATCGTCACGGTGAGCTCGCCGCCGTCGAGATGGTCGACCACTTCGCCCTTGAGACCGGCGGCCCTGAGCCAAGCCAGGACTTCTTCATCGGAAAAGCCGAGGCGTGCATGCGCGTGGCTCTTGCGCAGCTCCTCGAGGTCGTGACGTGCCACGTCCACGACGAGCAGGCGGCCATCGGGCGCGAGCAGCCGCGCGGCCTCGCCGATGAAAGCGGCGGGATGCTGGGCGTAATGCAGCACCTGGTGAAGGATGACGGTATCGGCGGAGCCTGACGGCAAATCGAGCCCGACGATGTCGCCCTGGCGCAGCTCGGCGTTGCCGATGCCTTCCTCGGCCAGCATTGCCCGGGCGTAGCGCAGCATTTCGGGCGACCGGTCGATGCCGATCATGTGGCTGGCCTTGTCGGCGAACAGGCGCAGCATCGTGCCGGTGCCGCTGCCGAGATCGACCAGCCGGCCGGGCGCCTTGTTTCCCAGCGCGCGCAGGATCGCAGCATCGACCTTGGCGACGGGCACGTGGAGCGAGCGGAGCTTGTCCCACTCGCCCGCGTGCGCCGCGAAGTAGCGCGCCGCCTCTTCCGCCCGCTCGGCCTTGATGGCGGCGAGGCGCGCGGCGTCCGCGGCGATCCAGGGGCTGCGGCCGAGCACCTCGCCCCAGCGTTCGAGCAAAGCGAAGACCGGCTGGACCAGTTCGGGCTCGCCGAGGCTCAGGAACACCCAATTGCCTTCCTTGCGCCGCGTCAACAGACCGCAATCGAGCAGTATCTTCACGTGCTTGGAAATACCCGGCTGGCTTTGCGCCAGGACTTGCGCGACTTCGCCGACCGCCAGCTCCATCTCCCGCAGAAGCTGCAGGATCCGCAGGCGCGTGGGATCGGAGAGAGCCTGGAAAAGCGCGACTTTCGATTGCATGGATGCCTATATAACGAACTAGGCATATTGGAGTCAACGGCGTAGCGATCAATGCGCGCACGCTGGGTGCGCGCCCCTGTGCGCCTTTCAATGGAAGGCGCTGACCGCCGGGCTTCGAAGATCGGCGCGGATGTGGTCCGGCGCTAAACCGCCGAGCTGAACCGGCGGGGGGAGTGGCTGCGATAAGGGTCGAACAGCGCAGCGATCGTGCGTGCATAAGGCAGGCCGCCCGGGGGGATTTCGAGGACAGGCCCGTCCCAGCGGCACAGGCGCGCTTCGAGGAAGGGCTGCAGACCGGGTGCGGTCTCGTGGACGAGATCGGAATCGACGCGGGCGCGGCCGTGACAGAGCAGGCTTTCGATCACGCCACCGCGGCGCCGGTCCTCGGCCGAGCGTGCAATGCCGTGCGAGACCGGCAGGATGTCTTGCGACAGCAGCATGCGATACCGCCCCGAGTTCTTCTCGTTCTGTGCCAGCAGCCCCGGGAAGCTGCCGATCGCCGAAGCGCCCAGCCCGATCAGCACAGGCGCCTGGTCGTCGGTGAAGCCCTGGAAGTTGCGCCGCAGCGTGCCGTCGGCCGACGCGCGGGCAAGCGGATCCGTTGGAAGCGCGAAGTGGTCGAAGCCGATCGGGCGATAGCCGGCCTCGACGAGATGGCGGTATCCGAACTCCGCCATGGCGAAGCGATCGTCCTGCCCGGGCAGCAGGGTGGCATCGATGCGGCGCTGACGGGGAATGAGGTGCGGGACATGCGCATAGCCGAACAGCGCGATGCGATCGGCGCCGAAAGCGGTCGCCCGAACGAGCGCGTCCTCCAGATCGTCGAACGTCTGGCCCGGCAGGCCGTACATCAGGTCGAAATTGAGCGAACGAACGCCCGCGCCGCGGAGCAGTTCGACGCCGTGTTCGATCATGCTGAGCGGTTGGATGCGGCCGATCGCTTCCTGCAACCTGGGCGAGAAGGTTTGCACCCCCATGCTTGCGTTGCGCGTTCCGATGGCGGCAATCACCGGGCCCCATGCGTCGGTCAGCGAGCGCGGATCGAGCTCGATCGACAGGAGCGGATCGGCGAGCGGGAAGCTCTCGGACACGGCATCCATCAGGCGCAGGAAATCGTGTGGCGGAACCGCATTGGGACTGCCGCCGCCGAACGCGATCCGCTTCACCCGCGCATCCGCTGGCAGGAGTGCCGCGACGTGCGCAACCTCGCGGTGGAGCGCTTCGAGGTAACTGGTCAGGCGGTGCGGACGATTGGCGGCGCCGGTGTTGCAGCCGCAATACCAGCAGATCTTCTCGCAATAGGGAATGTGCAGGTAGAGCGAGACGTCGCCGGAAGCCGCGGCGAGCGCGGCTTTGTAATCGGCCGGAGTTATGCCGGGACCGAATTCGGCTGCGGTGGGGAAGCTGGTGTAGCGGGGAACCGGCGTTGCCAGCAGCTCGGGATGATACGACCACATACCCGGTCCATGCGCCCCGAGCACCCACCATTCATTGCGTTCGATCAACACTTTTTCGCGGGCGCGTCGAATGGCAGCCCTTCGCGCAGTGCGCGCCGTTCTCGTCGCCTTGGGCTGGGCCTTGCTGGAGAGGAATGGAAATCGACCCGCCGCTGCAAAGCGCGATCGCGACCTCGTGCGCCTGCGCCCCGGCGAGCGGCCCGGTCATCGCCGGCACGAGGGACATGGCCGCGAGCAGCAGCGCTGGCGACGTCACTTCAGTCGTCCTCGTCGTCGAGGAGGATGCGGTTGGCCGAGCCTTCCGGGTCGTCGAACTGGCCATGGCGCAGGGCCCAGAAGAACGCGGCGAGGCCCGCGAGGCCGAGACCGAGCGCAACGGGTATCAGGAACAGCAGGCCGTTCATTTGACTGCCCTTGCGAGGCGCAGCGAATTGGCCACGACGATCAGCGAGCTCGCCGACATCGCGGCGGCGGCAATGAGCGGGGTCAGCAAGCCGGCCACCGCGAGGGGGACGGCGAGCACGTTGTAACCGATCGCGAGGGCGAAATTCTGCCGCACGATCCGCATGCTCGCGCGAGCGGCGGAAATCGCCCGCGGCAGGGCCAGCAGCGAATCCGACACGAAGACGAGGTCTGCCGCCTGGAGGCCTACGTCGCTCGCCGAAGCCGGCGCGATCGATGAGTCGGCTGCCGCCAGTGCTGGCCCGTCGTTGAGCCCGTCGCCGACCATCAGAACCGAGTGACCGGCCGCCTGGAGACGGGCGATCGCTTCCTGTTTGCCGGCGGGCGTGGCGTCGGACTGGGCGACCAGCCCGGTCTCGCGCGCCACTTGCGCAACGGCGGCGCGGTTGTCGCCCGAAAGGATGGTCGGCTCGAGCCCCAGCCGGCGGAGGCGGCCAAGGGCCTCGGCGGTGTCGGGGCGCAGGCGGTCGGAATAGGGAATCAGCCGGACGGGCCGCTCGCCGATCTCGAGCGCCGAGGAAATCCCGTTGGCCGATTCGGGCCGACGAAGCGCCACGGGCGTCTCGTTCCAGCGCGCCATGATGCCGGTCCCGGGCAGCTCTTCGACGTCGGTGAGAGGCTCCGCGCGGTGGCCGGCGGCCGTGAGTGCATTGGCGAGCGAGCGCGACAGCGGATGCCGGCTGTGCGATGCCAATGCGAGACAGACGGCAGCCTCGTCGGCATCGAGCGAGCGCAGCACGGCCGGATCAGGGGTCGGCTTTCCGAGCGTGAGCGAGCCGGTCTTGTCGAGCAACGCGCGGTCGGCCTTGGCGAGCCGCTCGAGCGCGGAGCCGTCCTTGACCATGATGCCCGCCCGCATGAGCGCGCCGCTCACCACGACTTGCGCGACGGGCACCGCCAATCCGAGCGCGCAGGGGCAGGTGATGATGAGCACCGTCACGCCCACCACCAGCGCCTTGTAGAGCCCCGCCCCCGCGATCAGCCAGCCGATCGTCGCGGCGGCGGCCAGCGTATGGACCGCGGGCGCGTAGAGCCGTGAGGCGCGGTCGGCGATACGGACATAGCGCGAGCGGTTTTGCGTCGCCGCTTCCATCAGGCGCGCAATCTCGGCCACCGAAGTATCGCGGCCGGCGTGCGAAACGCGGACGTCGACAGGGGCGTCGAGATTGAGCGTCGCGGCGAAGACGCGGTCGCCGACCCGCAGCGGAATCGGCGCGGACTCGCCGGTCAGAAGCGACTGGTCGAAGCGGCTCGTGCCGGCGACGATCTCCCCGTCAGCGGCGAGACGTTCGCCGGCCGCGACGCGCATCATCATCCCCGGCGCGAGGTCCTGCGCGGTTCGCCACTGGAGAGCGCCATCGGTGTCGACCACCATCGCGCCTGGCGCCGCCTGCTTGAGCAAGGCATCGACCCCGGCCCGCGCCCGATCGCGCATCATCGCGTCGAGCACGCGCCCCGCGAGCAGGAAAGTAAGCAGCATCAACGCGCCGTCGAACCAGGCGTGGCGCCCCTCCACCACGGTCTCATAGAGACTGAGGAAGGTCGCGATGACGACGCCGATGGAGATCGGCACGTCCATGTTGGTGCGGCCGCGCCTCAACACCCCCCACGCCGAGCGGAAGAAAGGCATTCCCGCATAGGCAATCGCCGGAACCGCGATCAGCGCGGAAAGCCAGTGGAACAACGTGCGCGTCGAACCATCGGCGCCAGACCACACGCTGACCGACAGCGTCATCACATTCATCGCCGCGAACCCGGCGACGGCGAACGGCGCCAGCAAAGGCCGGACGGCGGATGTGCGGGGCGCGAGTTCGTCGCGACGCGGCTGGGCCTCGAACCCGATGCCGACGAGCGTATCGATCAGCTCCGGCTCTTCGACTTGAGCGGAGTGGGTTACCGCGACCGTTCGCGCGGAAAGGTTCACGCGTGCCTCGGACACGCCCGGGATCGCCGAGAGCCCCCGCTCGACTTTACCCATGCAGCCGGCGCAATGCATTCCGGGCACGGAAAGGACCGTTCGAACGGGCGCGGCGCCGGGCTGCGCCAGCGCGTTCACTTCAGCTCTTCCTCGCGCCGCCAGGTCTTGCCGTCGGCATTGACCTCTAGCCTGAGATGCCAGCGGCCCGGCGGAAGCGCGGTCTGCGAGAGGAAGCGATCTTCGCGTGTCGCTTCGAAGGCAAGCGCGCGGTCGGGCATGCGACCGAGGGGATGGCGCGCCCTGGCCTTGACCTCCGCGCCCGCCGGCACGCCAGAAAGCTGCACCGCAAGCCGGTTATCGGGCCGCCAGGTGGTGACCGCGTCCCAGCCCAAGGCGCGCTGCTTTTCGGCCTCGTCGAGCCAGCCGTTGAATTCCTGGCTCGCCACGTAGGAATTTTCGACGACGATCCCGCCGAATGTGGACGTGGCGAAGCTGGCCATGGTCAGGTTGACCAGGATCACCACACCGAAAAACCCGGTGATGATCATGGTTGCGTGACGCCCCGTGAACCGCCTGCGCATACTCATTGCTCCGGCGCCGAGAAGCGCGCTTCGGTGCTGTCGGTCTCAGGCGTCGCATCAAGCGTCGTCACAGCGAAAGAGAACTCCTGCTGTTCGGTACCAGAAGGTGCCACGACATAGATGCGCATCGCTCCCGTTGCGTCGGGTGCGACTGTTTCCACCACCTGGCGGGCGGCATCTTCGCGCGGCATCTCGTCGGTCCACATCACTGCACCCGGCAAGCCCTCAATCGACACTCGCATCTCGCGCGGGCGACTCTCCATGTTGCGCAGCTTGACCGTATAGGCGTTGCGCACCGATCCGTCGCTCATCAGCATGAAGGGCGGGTTGCGATCCGGCTCCACCGAGATTTCGGTGTGCGGCCGGGCGCCCAGGGCGAACAGCATGCCCAGCCCCACGGAACCCCAGATGAGGAAATAGGCGATGGTGCGCGGGCGGAGCAGCGCCTTCCACGCGGGACGTGACGGTTCCCCGGCCGCTTCGCGTTCGGCATCTTCGAGGGTGACGTAATCGATCAACCCACGTGGTCGGCCGATGTCCGCCATGACCCGGTCGCAGGCGTCGATGCAGAGCGCGCACGTGATGCAGCCGATTTGCGGGCCTTCGCGAATGTCGATCCCTGTCGGACAGACCGCGACGCATTGCAGGCAGTCGATGCAATCGCCGTAATGCTCGGGGTCCTTCTCCGCCTTCTTGACGCTGCCGCGCGGCTCGCCGCGCCAGTCCTTGTAAGTGACGGTAAGCGATCTCTCGTCCATCATCGCCGCCTGGATGCGCGGCCAGGGACACATATAAATGCACACCTGCTCGCGCATGAACCCGCCCAGCGTGAAGGTTGTGAACGTGAGAACCGCGACGGCGATATAGGCGACAGGAGCGGCGTCCCCGCTCCAGAAATCGCGCACGAGTGTGGGCGCGTCTCCGAAGTACATGATCCACGCGCCGCCGGTCCAGAAAGCGATGATCA
>JAEZCZ010000075.1 GCA_023433305.1 Pseudomonadota bacterium
CCTTGGGCTGGCGCAAGGGCGACGAGATCGTGCTCGCCTCGACCGACTTCGATCCCCGCCAGGCCGAGAAGCGCTCGATCGCGGCCATCAAGGGCAACACGATCACGCTCGACCGCCCGCTCGAGTATATGCACTTCGGCGAGATCACCTTCGGGGTCGACGAGCGCGGCGAGGTGGGGCTCTTGACCCGCAACATCCGCATCCAGGCTTCGGACGATGCGGAAGAGAGCTACTTCGGCGGGCACATCATGGCGATGACCGCCTCGCAGGTGCACATCTCGGGCGTCGAGCTCTACCGGATGGGCCAGCACCTGACGCTGGCGCGCTATCCGATGCACTGGCATCTCGTCGGCGACGCATCGGGCCAGTACATCAAGAACTCGGCGATCCACGACACCTACAGCCGCTGCGTGACCGTGCACGGCACCAACAACGCGCGGGTCGAGAACAACGTGACCTACAACACCGTCGGCCACTGCTTCTTCGTCGAAGACGGGATCGAGACCGGCAACGAGTTCATCAGGAACCTGGCCATCCAGACCAAGTGCCACCCGACGCTGGAATGCGTGCCCACCAATATCGCGCCGAACGGCGAGATGCCCCCGTTATTCTTTGACCGAGCGGCCTACCGACAGGAGAGCTTCCACGGTGGCAAAACCTTGCTGCCTTCGGATAACACGGCCTCTTCGTTCTGGATCACCAATCCCGACAACAGCTACATCGACAATGTAGCCGCTGGCTCGGATCAAGCCGGCTTCTGGCTGTCTCTCCCTCACCACCCTAATGGCGCGTTCCTCGGCTCAGAAATCGCCTCCAAGACGTTTCCGCGCCGGTTACTTCTGCGCGCCTTCCGCGGCAACACGGCCCACTCGAACTACGACGGGTTCATGTTCGACCGGAACATCAACGACGACAATACCTACGGCCTCGCCGGCAACGCCTACATGCCGCTGAAGGACCCCTTCGATCCCGAAAGCGAAATGCTCGAGACGGTCTTTTCGGATCTGACGGCCTACAAGAACCGGAACCAAGGTTTCTGGGGCCGCGGCGAGCTTTTCACGCTTCGCAACGCGAAGTTTGCCGACAACGCCATCGGTATGACGATGTCGTCTGGCGCCTTCGGTACCGAAAAGTACACCTCGCTGGTGACAGACTCCCTGTTCGTGGGTGAAACCGACAATATCGGCAACCCCGAGACACCCGAAGAGATTGCTATCGGCCGGAGTGTTCCAAAGCGCCTGATTCCGGATTATCCCATCCGCGCTTACGAATATTACGACTATCGCAACGAGGTGCAGAACACGACGTTCGTCAACTATCAGGACAATGATCTGCGCAAGACAGGTGCTCTGTCCTGGCTCATGTACAACAGTTCGGGCGTGACCACCGCAAGCACCATCAAGACCGCAACCTATATAAACGCGAAGCCGGTGTACTTCCCGCCGATGGACAAGCGGTTCGACAACGACAACCGCGGCGGCAACTCCTGGAGAACCCTGTCGATCCTCGACCTGGACGGCACGACGAGCGGTGTCCCGATGTCACACATCAACCTGCATGATGGCGAAAACAACAGCGTCGTCACCGACGATACCTGTGTGATCAAGCCAGACTGGAACGCGTCTGTCTGCCAGGGTGACGTCGGACGCCTGTATTTCAACATGCGCTCGGGCGGATTCTCAATGGGGCGTGCAGGCATCAACGGCCCGAGGCCGCCTGGATCCGGCCCCAGTCCCATCATGGCCGCCCTTGCCAATCCTCCCGCGCCGCAAGCGCCCATCACGCTCATCCACAAGGGCCAGACCTTCACGGTCGCCGGTAGCCAGAGCAATGTGCGGGCGGGCACCGAAATTCAGGTGCAGACCGCGCGGCCCGAAGTCTCTCTCAGCGTTGCCGAGATGGACCAGGGTTCGTGGGTCATCTTCGAACTGCCAGGGTTCACCAACGCCACCTCCGGAACGGAACAGGCCAGCCTGGACGCATTGCGCAGGGCCAACGAGACGTCCTATTTCAGGGCCGGGGATACCCTCTGGGTCAAACTGGTAGTGACCGAGGCTCCGCGCATGCCGGTTCGTCCGTTGGATATCCAAGCCAGTCTAACGGTCAGCAGGCAGGTCAGTTTAGCGGACAGCAGATAAGGTCTGTTTTCGCGAACTGTTCATCGAGAATGATACGTCGACATCCGCAGCGGGTGGCGAGCCGTCATTTCGGGGCGAGAGTGGCGAACGGCACCTTTGCGGCGCTCGTCCGGGCGAGACGCGGTACCCACGGGCACTGGCCGTGACCTCTCTCGCCGGTCCTCTAATTGTCCGTATCATTCCGGAGAGATATGGAGGCCATAACCCTCCACGGTGACGTACTTCATCAGGAGATCGCCATGACCGGCAGCCTCGTCATCTCCCTCAACGGGCTCTCGGCCCAAGATGTTGCCGTTGTCGGGGGAAAGAACGCCTCCCTGGGTGAAATGATCGCAAGGCTTGAGCCGATGGGCGTGAGGGTCCCGCCCGGGTTCGCCACCACTGCCGAGGCCTATCGCTCGTTCCTGACGCAAAACGGCCTGGAGCCGGTCATTTCTCGTCACCTCGCCGATTATCACACAGGTAAGGCTACCTTGAGCGAAAGCGGTGCCGCTATCCGTAAGGCAATCATCGCGGGAGATTGGCCGATTGAAGTCCGCGAGGCGATCGCGGCGGCCTATCGCGACTTGTGTCAATCAAGCGCCGTGTCTGAGCTCGACGTCGCCGTGCGGTCGAGCGCCACGGCCGAGGATCTGCCGGGAGCCAGCTTTGCCGGGCAGCAAGAGACTTTCCTCAACGTCCGAGGGGAAAGAAGCCTGCTAGCAGCCTGCAGGCGCTGTTACGCGTCTCTCTACACCGATCGGGCGATCACCTACCGCGAGACGAAGGGGTTCGCCCACGAGGCGGTGGCCTTGTCGGTCGGTGTGCAGCGGATGGTTCGCTCGGACCGGGCCGGCTCCGGCGTCATGTTCTCGATCGACACTGAGAGCGGATTCGACAAGGCTGTGTTGATCAACGCTGCGTGGGGCCTCGGCGAGAATGTCGTGCAGGGTTCCGTCGACCCCGACGAATACCAGGTCTTCAAGCCGCTGCTCGCGGACGAGGCGTTCTGTCCGATCGTGGCGAAGAAGCGCGGCGGCAAAGAGTGCAAAATGGTTTACCTCGACAGCGGCCAAGGCACTCGCAACGTGCCGACCTCGCGGGCCGAGCGCCGATCCTTCGTCCTCGCTGACGACGAAATCCTCCAGTTGGCTCGATGGGCAGTAGTGATCGAGCGGCACTACGGCTGCCCGATGGACATGGAATGGGCAAAGGATGGCCCCGACGGCGAACTGTTCATCGTGCAGGCCAGGCCGGAAACCGTGCAGGCCTTGGCTGCCTCGGGCAAGCTGCGCTCCTTCTCGCTCAAAGAGAGGGGCCGCGTCCTGGCTGAAGGCTCCGCCATCGGCGAGGCGATCGCGACCGGCCCGGTCTGCCTGATCGGGAGCGCGGACCAGATCGACACGTTTGTCGACGGCTCCATCCTGGTGACGAGCACTACCGATCCGGACTGGGTGCCGATCATGAAGCGCGCGGCGGCGATCGTTACCGACCACGGTGGACGCACATCCCATGCGGCCATCGTCAGCCGAGAACTCGGCTTGCCCGCAATCGTGGGCGCCACCAATGCGACCGACGTGCTCCACGACGGACAGACGATAACCGTCAGCTGCGCAGAGGGAGACCGCGGGTTCGTCTACGAAGGCAAGGCTGACTTCAACATCGAGGAAGTTGAACTCGACGCGTTGCCAAAAACCCGGACAAAAGTGATGCTCAATCTGGCCAATCCGGCGGCGGCCTACCGCTGGTGGCGTCTTCCGGCGGATGGCGTAGGACTGACACGGATGGAGTTCGTGATCAGCAACGAGATCAAGGTCCATCCCATGGCCCTGGTGAGGTTCGATCAGGTATCCAACCCTGACGAACGCCGGGAAATCGAACGACTGACCGAAGGCTATGCCGACAAGGAGGAATACTTCGTCGACCGGCTCGCGCGCGGTCTGGCCCGCATCGCGGCGGTCGGGCACCCCCGTACTGTCATCATCCGCATGAGCGATTTCAAGACGAACGAGTATGCGGGGCTCCTTGGCGGTCGGGACTTCGAGCCGGAAGAAGAAAACCCCATGATCGGCTTTCGCGGTGCGTCGCGGTACTACTCGCCGCGCTACCGCGAGGGCTTTGTGCTCGAATGCCGTGCGATCCGCCGCCTGCGCGAAGAAATGGGCTTCACAAACGTCGTAGTGATGATCCCATTCTGTCGTTCGATTGCGGAAGCCGACCGAGTCCTAGGGGTGATGGCCGAGAACGGCCTCAGGCGCCGCGAAAACGGCCTCGAAGTCTACGTGATGTGCGAAATCCCCTCGAATGTCGTCTTGGCGGAAGCGTTTGCCGAGCGCTTCGACGGATTTTCGATCGGCAGCAACGACCTCACTCAACTCACACTGGGGATCGACAGGGACTCCGGGTTGTTGGCCGAACAGTTCGATGAGCGGGACCCGGCGGTCAAATGGATGATCCGCCACGTGATCGAAGCTTCCCACGAGCATGGGGCCAAGGTCGGACTATGCGGGCAGGCACCCAGTGACCACCCCGAATTCGCACGCTTCCTGGTCGGTTGCGGGATCGATTCGATGTCAGTCACACCGGACAGCTTTGTCGCTGTGAAGCGCCATGTCGCGGCCGCGGAAGCTGAAACCCTGCCGAGACCGCTCGTTGCTTCGCCGGCAGGAGCTGCCTCTCGATGAATATCGCGACGCTTACTCTGAACCCCACCATCGATGTCTCGTTCTCGGTCGACGCCGTGTTCCACACGCGGAAAATGCGCGGTCATGACGAACGGCATGCCCCTGGCGGTGGTGGCATAAACGTCGCGCGCGTCTTCGTACGCCTGGGAGGCAACGCGCGGTGTGTTTACCTCTCGGGAGGCGCGACCGGCGTGGCCCTAGACGGGCTACTCGATCTCCATCAGCTGGTCCGAAGCAAGATTCCCATCAAGGGCGAAACCCGGGTCAGCACGACGGTGTTCGAAAGGGAGAGCCAGCGCGAGTACCGCTTCGTCACGGACGGCCCCGAGGTTTCTGCGGACGAGTGGCAGAAATGCCTGGACCAGCTGGCACTGGTCGAATGCGACTATCTGGTAGCCAGTGGATCGCTGCCGCGAGGCGTTCCGGCGGATTTCTACGCAAGAGCTGCGTTGCAGGCAAAGGCGCGCGGGGTGCGCTTCGTGCTGGACAGTTCGGGTCACGGGCTCGCCCAAGGCCTCGCCGCCGGAAACGTGTTCCTCGTCAAGCCGAGCATAGGGGAGCTCCGTGCATTGACTGGCCTGCCCCTCGAATCCGATCAGGAAATCGCCGAGGCCGCGCAAGCGATCGTGGCGCGCGGCGAAGCCGAAAACGTGGCCGTCACCATGGGCAGGGACGGGGCGATGCTGGTCAACGCGTCTAGTTCGTGGCGGCTTGCGGCGCTGCAGGTGGAAGTAGCGAGCGCGGTCGGCGCGGGCGACAGCTTCCTCGCGGCCATGGTGCATGCGCTGGCGAACGGGCGGCCCATCGAAGACGCATTCCGTTTTGGGATTGCGGCAGGCACCGCCGCAATCCTCACACCAGGCACCGGCCTGGCCCAACCCAAGGATATCGAGCGGCTCTACAGCGCGGCGCTAGCGCGGTAAGGGGATGATCGACCTCGGGCCGAGGTTCGAGGTCCGACGCCACCGCCCCATCGCTCGTCGATTTGGCGGTTTCGCTTCCGCGCCGGGTTGGTTAAGCCCGCCCCAAAGCCAAGCGAAGGGAAAAGCGGTGAGCATATTGCAGGGACGGGTCGTTCTCGTGACCGGCGCCAGTTCGGGAATCGGTGAGGCCTGCGCCGCCGCGTTCGCGAACAAGGGTGCCAAGGTCGTGCTCGCCGCACGCCGCGCCGAACGGCTCGAAACGCTCGTAGCCAAGATCGAAGGCGTGGGGGGCGAGGCCCTCGGAGTCGCCACCGACGTGACCGACGAAGCCGCGGTGCAGAACCTTTTCGATCAGGCGGTCGAGCGATTCGGTACGGTCGACGTGGTGATCAACAACGCCGGTATCGCCGACAGCACCGCCGTGTACGAGATGTCGCTGGAGCTGTGGCACAAGGTCATCGAAACGAACCTGACCTCGGCCTTCCTGTGCAGCCGCGCCGCCTTCCGCATCATGAAGGAACAGCGCCGCGGACGGATCATCAACATCGGGTCCATCTCCGCGCGGGTGCCGCGGCAGAACAGCCCGGCTTATGCAGCCAGCAAGTGGGGGCTCGACGGCCTTACACGGTCGCTCGCGATCGACGGGCGCGAATTCAACATTGCCGCATCGATCTTTCATCCGGGAATCGTGGCGACTGAGATCGCGCCCGGCGCGGTCAAGCTGCCCGAGGACTTCGCCGCCTCGCCTGAGGACATTGCCGGCGTCATCGTCCACATGTGCGACCTGCCAGACCATCTGAATTTCTACGAAGGCATGGTTGTGCAGATCGACCTGCCGTTCCTCGGGCGCGGCTGAGGGCGCGGGTGCGTTGAGCGCCGACCTGCGCTGCTACAACATCGCCGACTTGCGCGAGCGGGCGCGTCGGCGCCTGCCGCGGGGAATCTGGGAATACGCCGAGCGCGGGGTCGAGGACGAAACCGGCATGGCGCGCAATCGCGCGGCCTTCGAACGCGTGACGTTCCGGCCGCGCGTGCTGCGCGGCGTCCATGCAGTGGACACGCGCAGCGACATCTTCGGCAGCGAAGTCCCCTCGCCGCTCGCCCTGGCACCGACCGGAGCGGCGGGGCTGCTATGGTACCAGGGTGATCTCGCGCTCGCTCGCGCGGCGGCCAAGGCCGGCCTCCCGTTCACGATCTCCAGCGCCAGCACGATGGACCTTGAGGAGATCGCGGTGGCGGGCGGCAGGCTCTGGTTCCAGCTCTACTATTGGGAAGACCGCTCGCTTTCGCATGCCGTGGTCGACAAGGCGCATGACTTGGGTTGCGAGGCCTTATTCGTCACACTCGACATGCCGGTGCCGCCCAATCGCGAATACATTCAGCGCAACGGCTTCGGCACGCCGTTCAAGCTCAACGCTCGCAACATACGCGACGTCATGCTGCATCCACGTTGGCTCGCGGGAGTCATGGGGAGGTATGCCCTGAGCGGCGGGATTCCGAGCCAAGCCAACTTGCCCGACCGGCTGCGCGCGAAAGTCACCAAGGGCGCGCCTCCCGGGGCTTTGTTCAAGCAGGACGATCTGGAATGGGATGGCATCAAGGCTCTGCGCGATCGTTGGCCCGGCAAGCTCGTGCTCAAGGGCATCCTCCATCCCGAGGATGCCGAGCATGCGCTGGCGCTCGGTGCGGATGGTGTGGTGGTTTCCAACCATGGCGGTCGCGCGCTCGATTCGTCGATTGCGACGATCGATGCCCTGCCCGGCGTCGTCGCGGCGGCGGGTGGCAGGATGACCGTTTTTCTCGACAGCGGAATCCGGCGCGGCAGCGACGTAGTGAAGGCACTGGCGCTCGGGGCCGACGCGGTTTTGGTAGGGCGAGCGCCGCTCTACGGCCTTGCCGCCGCGGGAGAAGATGGCGTCAGCCGTGCGCTTGCTCTGCTTCAGGCGGAAACGAGGCGAACGATGGCCATGTTGGGCGCGCGAAACATTGCCGAACTCGAAAGCCTGCGACTGACCTGAGGCTAGCGAATCGGACGCACAAAGAAGAACGGCGGAGATTTCTCCCCGCCGTTCCGAATATCTTTGGTCGTCGAAACCCTATTACGGGCTGACGGGGAGATCCTCATCACCATCCGAAGCGATCACGCCGATCACGCCGGCGACGATGATCAACGCCAGGATCCAGGCCCAGCTGCTGCCACCGAGAGCCTCGGACTCGGCAACCGACGAAGCGGCACGAGTATCGCTGACGGCGACAGGCGCAGCAGCAGCGGCAGTCGAACCGAACACGATCCCCGCGGATGCGAGAGCGGCAAGCGCTTTACGAGTAACCATTTAGTGCCCTTCCATTCATTTCCGCCGGTGCAGTATTCTCGGCGTATCCTTACGTCAACCCTCGGACCTGCTTCCCCTTCCGGACTTTCCGCTCGGAATGTCCCCGCCGGAAGGTCATACAGGCTCAAGTCCTTGATGCCAACCCTGTAACGCAGCGGCGCGGTGCTACTGCCTTCCAAAGTTTGCGGTTCTCTTAAGTCCGCCGGCAAAGTAATCACCCGCGTTGTGAAACGTTCCATCCTATTATCATTTGCCGCTGCAGTTATGGCTTTCGGGCAACAGGTATCCGCGCAGGGCACTGGCCCGATGCAGCAACTCAACGTTCAAGACCTCCGCCTCGCTCAAGTCGGCGAGCGCCTGCTTGGGTCCAATCGCGCGCTATGCCGGAGCGAAATGCCCTTAACCGGCATGGTTCTCCACAGCCGGGACCAATACAGCGACCGCATTGCCGGCGACGCCTTTGTCAACGGACCGGTGGCGGTGGCGGTGGTCGTGCCGGGCTCTCCGGCCGAAGCAGCGGGAATCCAGGTGGGCGACGGGCTCGCGGCTGTCGGACCCCGGCAAGTTTCGGAAATGACGCCCGAAGGCGATTCACCATTGCGCGACACCGCGCTCCGCGCGCTCGCCGACCTGGCGGATGGTGCTCCGGTATCTCTCGCGTTCTCGCGCGATGGAGGCAGGCGGGAGGTCGCGCTCGAAGCTCCCACCGGGTGCCGCGCGCTGGTCGAGATCAAGGCGGCAGATTCGCTCGAGGCGCGGTCGGACGGCCGCGTCATTCAGATCGATTACGGCCTGGCCGCGGCCGCGAGCGATGCGGAGTTGGCCGTTGTCTTCGCACACGAGATGGCGCACCTCGTGCTCGAGCATCGGCGCCGGCTCGAGGCCGCCGGCGTGCAAAAAGGCTTCTTCGGAGAGTTCGGCAAGAACCAGCGCCTCAATCGGCAAGTCGAGGTCGAGGCCGATCGCATGGCGGTGCACCTGCTCGCCAATGCCGGTTACGATCCGGCTATCGCGCCCGCCTTCTGGCGCAGCAGCCTCGGCCGCCGTGCCGGCGGCGGTCTCCTGCGCAGCAGCACCTATCCATCGCCGGAAGCTCGGGCCGCTCTCGTTGAACGCGAAATCGCCGACTATCTCGGCGGCGGCAGCGCACCCAGCTTTCCCGGGCACCTCCTGTCGCGGCGTGACGCGGCTTTCGAATGATCAGTCCGCCGGATGGACGGGGGCCCCGCTGATGTCGATGTAATGGCGGTCGTAATAGGTTAGCGGAGCGGCGTCGGCGCGGTGCTTGACCGCAATAAGCTCGCCGATGAAGATCGAGTGCGTGCCGAACTCGTGGCAGTGCGCCCGGCGGCAAATAAGGCTCGATTGTGCGCTGGCGAGCACGGGCACGCCGTGGCTTTCCTCCCATTCCCCGACGGCGAAACGATCGGCGCCGCTGTTCATGAAATGCTCGGCTACATTGCGATTGCCGAGCCCGAGCACATTCACGCAGAAGATGTTCGCGTCGCAAAGCGGCGCGTGGAGCGACGCCCTTCGGTTGACGCAGACAAGCAGCGATGGTGGGTCGAAGCTTAGCGAACTGACCGCAGTCGCGAGAATACCATAGCGATCGCCCTCGTGCCCCGTCGTCACCGCATAGACGGTCGCCGCGACATGGCGCATCGCATTTCGATACGCGTCGAGAAGGGCTTCGTGTTCCTGCATGGCCTGGGTCACGGGTGCTCCATGGGGCGGTGGGGGGGATTGTGCAAGGTGGTGGTTGGAGTGTCTCGCATCAGAATGTGATTTTGGCGTTTGCGATCACATTGGCGTGTGATACCGGGCGGGAATGTCACCCATCATTGAGCGAGTCCGCTCGATCATCCGAGACGGCAAGATGACCCGCGCGGGGCTTGCGCGCGCGGCGGGGCTGCACGCGAACACCTTGCGAGAATGCACTGAGGATAGCTGGAACCCGACCGCGGAGACCCTCGGCAAGCTCGAGCGCTTCCTCAACACCAACGACGACACGCCCGTGCTGGTGCCGATCGAGCAGATCATCGACGAAGCGCGCAACGGACGGATGTTCGTGCTGGTCGACGACGAGGACCGCGAGAACGAAGGCGACCTAATCATCCCCGCGCAAATGGCGACCCCCGACGCGATCAACTTCATGGCGACGCACGGCCGCGGCCTGATCTGCCTGGCCCTGGCGCGCCAGCGGGTCGAGGCGCTCGGATTGCAGCCGATGAGCCGCAACAACCGCAGCCGGATGGAAACCGCCTTCACCACCTCGATCGAAGCGCGCGAGGGCGTCACCACCGGAATCAGCGCCGCCGACCGCGCGCGCACGATCTCGGTGGCGATCGATTCCTCGAAAGGCCCCGACGACATCGTCACGCCAGGACATGTGTTCCCCCTCCTCGCCCGCGAAGGCGGCGTGCTGGTCCGCGCCGGACACACCGAAGCGGCGGTCGACATCTCGCGGCTCGCCGGCCTCAATCCCTCGGGCGTGATCTGCGAGATCATGGCCGAGGACGGCACGATGGCGCGGCTCGACGACCTGCTGCGCTTCGCCCGCCTGCACGGCCTCAAGGTCGGGACGATCCGCGACCTGATCGCCTACCGCCGCCGCCACGATCACCTCGTCGAGAAGCGCGCCGAAGGCCGCATCCAGAGCCGGTGGGGCGGCGACTGGCGCGTGATCGCGTTCTACAACAAGGCCACCAAGGGCGAGACGCTGGCGCTGGTGAAAGGCCACATTGCTCCCGACAAGCCGACCCTTGTGCGGATGCATTCGCTGTCGTTCTTCGACGACGTGTTCGCCCAGGACACCGAGCGGCGGGGCCTGCTCGAAAGCGCGATGCAGATCATCGGCGAGGAAGGCGCCGGCGTGGTCGTGCTGATCAGCCGCCCGTCCGCCAACTATGCGAGCCGCGCCATCCGGCAACTCGACCACGCCGCTCCCGAGGAGGACGACGAGATGCCAGCGGAGCAGCGCGATTATGGCGTCGGCGCGCAGATCCTCGCCGAGCTGGGCGTGCACGACATGGTGCTGCTGACCAACACCAAGCACGCCCTCGTGGGCCTCGAGGGATACGACCTTTCGATCGTGGGCGAGCGGCCGATCGGGCCGGTTTGACTTCGCCCCGGCCGCGACTACCACACCTGCCCTAGCCTGTTACGGAGTTACGATGGCCCGCTTCCTGATCGTCGAAGCCCGCTTCTACGAGCATCTCAACGACATGCTGATCGCGGGCGCGCGCGCCGCGCTCGAGGCGGCAGGGCACGCGGTCGAAGTGCTGACCGTGCCGGGGGCGCTGGAAGTGCCGGGAGCCATCGCGATGGCGGCCGAGAGCGGACGTTACGACGGTTTCGTCGCGATCGGGGTCGTGATCAGAGGCGAAACGTATCACTTCGAAATCGTCGCCGGCGAGAGCGCGCGCGGGATCATGGCGCTGACCATGGACGGGCTCGCCGTCGGGAACGGCATACTGACCGTCGAAAACGAAGCGCAGGCGATCGTTCGGGCGGATCCCCGGCAGCTCAACAAAGGCGCCGGAGCGTCCGAGGCCGCCCTCGCCCTTCTCGCACTGCGGGAGAAGTTCGCATGACAAACCATTGGTCCATCGCCGGAATCCCCCTCGTCCTGGGCGGCAACGTGTTCGGCTTCACCGCCGACGAGAACGCCAGCTTCGCCATCCTCGACCGCTTCTACGAGCACGGTGGGCGGATGATCGACACCGCGCAAGGATACTCGGTCTGGGTGCCCGGCCACGTCGGCGGGGAGAGCGAGACGGTGATCGGCAAGTGGCTGCAATCCCGCGGCGTCCGCGGCGAGATGCGCATTGCCACCAAGACAGGCATGTTCGGCAAGCCTGGCGACCTCGCCCCGCAGAAGGTGGCCGATGAACTGGCCAAATCGCTCGAGCGGCTGCAGACCGATTTTGTCGATCTCTATTACGCCCACCGCGACGAGCCCGAGACGCCGCTCGAAGACGTGGCGCGCGGGTTCGACGCCCTTATTCGCGAGGGCCTGGTGCGCGAGGTCGGCGCTTCGAACTATGACGCGGCGCGACTGGGCCAGGTCCACGACGTTGCGACCGCGAACGGCCTCGCGCCGTTCACCGTGCTGCAGAACGAATACAACCTCGTCGAGCGCAAAGACTACCCGCCCGAGTTGCAGCGGCTCTGCGTCGAGCGCGGCATTGCGATGCTGCCGTGGTTCGGCCTCGCCGCCGGATTCCTCACCGGCAAGTACCGCACGCGCGAGGACCTCGAAAAGCACAACCGCGGGTCGAGCATCGAGAGGTTCTTCGAGCACGGTCTCGAAGTCCTGCCCACGCTCGACGCGGTGGCAGCGGAAACCGGCGCCAGCCACGGGGCGATCGCGCTCGCCTGGCTCGCCCGCCAGCCCGGGATCGCGGCACCGATCGCCAGCGCCAGCCGCCCGGAGCAGCTCGACATCCAGTTCGAAGCGCTCGCCCTCGAGCTGAGCGAGGATCAGCTCGCGCGCCTCACGGCCGCCGGAACCTAGGAGCCGGCTGCCGTGCCGCTCTACGACCGGATCGGCACGGGCTATTCGGCGCAACGCCGTACCGACCCGCGGATCGCGGCACGGATCGATGCGGCGCTCGGCGACGCCCGCACTGTGATCAACGTCGGCGCGGGGGCGGATCGTACGAGCCGGCCGGGCGCAAGGTGACGGCGGTCGAGCCTTCCGGCGAGATGATCGCGCAGCGCCCCGCCGGGGCGGCGCCTGCGGTGCAGGCCAGCGCGGAGCACCTGCCCTTCCCCACCGACGCGTTCGACGCGGCCATGGCGATCCTGACCGTGCATCATTGGGCGCACAAGGCTGAGGGCGTCCGAGAAATGCGCCGCATCTCGCGCGGGCGGGTCGTGATCCTGACGTTCGACTCGGCGCATTCGGGCACCTGGCTCGGCGACTATCTGCCCGAGCTCGGTGCCCTCGACGCGCGGCAGATGCCGCCGATGGACGACTACGCGCGCTGGCTCGGCGACGTCATGGTGTCGCCCGTACCGATTCCCCACGACTGCCGGGACGGGTTCCTTCATGCTTTCTGGCGGCGGCCCGAGGCCTACCTCGATCCGGTCGTGCGGGCGGGAAGCTCCTCGTTCCACCTTCTCGCCGGCCTCGATGCCGGGCTGCGAAGGCTGGCCGACGATCTCGCCAGCGGCGCATGGGACCGCCGGTACGGCCATCTGCGCGAGCAGGAGGAATTCGATGCGGGGTACCGGCTGGTCGTTGCCACGCCGCCGCGCTGAAGCGGTTCCGCACCCGTAGAACCGGCGCCCGCGTCACATCGCATCACACCCGCATGGGATCGAATAGGATTTCGTGCCGACGGCGCGCGCCGCCGAACATCGAGAGACACGTCAATGAAGCGCTCGATCACGCGTTGAACGCCGCCGAGAACGTTCGGCAACGGAGCTGCTCGACGCGGAACGCCCGTTGTTCGGGCGGACGCGCACAGCGAGGCGATGCGACAGCCACTGATGCCGAAACAGCACAGGCGGCGCAGCGGACGCGGAGCGGGACTGAGTCAATGTTGACTTAAGTCAACTGCGGGCAGAGGGATCTCGCCTAAGAACATAATCAAAATCTGGTTAACCCCCCAGCCGGAGAGACCCCATGCGTACGCGTTACCGTGCTCTTTTAGTCACGTTCCTCGCCACCGTCAGCACTCAGGCCTTCGCGCAGGCTGGCCCCGAAGCCAGCACGCCGCCGCCGGCATCGGACCAGGAGGCCGCCGCGCAAAGCGATGCCACCGAATCCGGCAACGCCATCCTGGTGACCGCCCAGCGCCGCGAACAGTCGCTGCAGGATGTGACGGCTTCCGTTGTCGCGATCGGGACCGATCGCCTCGACGAAGCGCAGATCAACAACCTGCAGGATCTCCAGACGATCGTCCCGAGCGTCAACTTCGGCAACGATTTCAACCAGGCGAAGATCTTCATTCGCGGCGTCGGCGCGAACACCTCGACGACCGGCAACGCCACGGGCGTGGCGCTCCATGTCGACGGTGCCGTGGTGTCGCGCGCCGAAGCGCAGCTCACCTCGCTGTTCGACCTCGAGCGCGTGGAAGTGCTGCGCGGGCCGCAGGGCACGCTCTATGGCCGCAACGCGACCGGCGGCTCGATCAACCTGATCACCGCGAAGCCGACGCGCACTCTCTCCGGATATGCGCGGGCCACCTACGGCAACTATAGCACGATCATCACTGAGGCGGCGGTCAGCGGGCCGATCACCGACAACATCCTGTTCCGTGTCGCCACCAAGACCGAGAACCGCGACGGGTTCGGCGAGAACCCGGTGACCGGCAACGACGTCGACGATCTCGACCGGTGGATGGCGCGCGGACACCTGCAGTTCGAATTCTCCGACGCGGTCGAGCTGCTGCTGACCGGCGAGTACTTCCGGCAGGACGACCATTCGGGCGCCGTGCACTTCCTGCGCGAATCCTTCCCGGGCGTTCCGCGCCTGGCCTCGCTCGGGGCCGGTGGCTGGGCCACCGACCCGCGCGACCTCGCTTCGGAAACGGACGTGGGGACCGACACCGAGACCTATTCGTTCACCGGCACGTTCCGCGCCGACCTGACCGACGCGCTGACCTTCACCAACATCGCCAACTACCGCAAGTTCGACTCCTCGCTGTTCCAGGATCTCGACCTTTCGGCGGTGGTGAACAGCCTGCAGACCAACGGGCAGCCGACCACGGTGCAGGAACGCCGCATCGATAGCGAGCAGTATAGCAACGAAGTCCAGTTCAACTACTCGCGCGACTTCGTCGATCTGGTCGTCGGCGGCTTCTATTTCCACGAGCGGCAGCGTCCGATCGACAACGTCGGTCTCGCGCGCCGCAACGGGATGCAGTCAAACATCCCCGTCCTGCAGGCGGCGGGTGTCGATCTTGCCGAAGCGTACGAGCTGTGCGGCTATGGCCCCGACGGCGTGACCGGCGGCAGCACGGTGATCGCGCCGAAGCGCGTCTGCACCAAGTCCAACCTCGGCACCGAGGCCTGGGCGGTGTTCGGCCAGGCCAACATCGGCCTGGGCCTGCTGTCCGATGTGCTCGACACGGTGACGCTGAAGCTGGGCGGCCGCTACAGCGAGGAAACGGTCGATTCCTCCAACCCCTCGATCGTGATCGCCGCCGGCGGCCGCGGTCCGGTGATTCGCCACACCACCGCGAGCACGTTCGTCGAGCGCAGCTTCAGCGACTTCACGCCGGAAATCGGCCTGTCGTGGGAGCCCACGCCCGACGTGATGCTGTACTACACCTACGCGGAAGGCTTCAAAGCCGGCTCGGGCGAGAACGCCTCGGGCAGCCGCACCATCGTCGATCCCGAGATGGTCCAGAACCACGAGGCAGGCATCAAGGCGACGCTGTTCGGCGGGCTTTCGGTCAACCTTGCGGCCTATACCTACGACCTCGAAGGCGCGCAGCTCAACAAGACCATCGCGGGCGGCCCGACCGGCTACACCACGATCTTCGAGAACGCTGCCGAAACGACCGCCAAGGGCTTCGAGCTCGACATCTTCGGACGGATCACGCCGCAGTTCCGCGTGAGCGGTGCGGTGTCGTACACCGATGCCGAATACGTCGACTTCGTGACGCTCGATCCGCTCGATCCGCGCAACGTCTCGACCCCGGGCGGCGCCTACGATCCGGTCACGAACCCCTCGCCGACCGCGTTCGGCGCGCCGTGCGCGGGCGACCTCGATCCGGCCACACCGACCTGCGAGATCCAGCTCGCCGGCAACCCGGTGCGCAACACGCCCAAGTGGGCGTTCAACGCGCACGCGGAGTACGACATCGACCTGAGCAACGGCACCATCACGCTGCAGGGCGACGTCAGCCACAAGAGCCGGGTGTACTTCACCGAGTACAAGCGCGAGATCGAAAGTGCGCGCGCCTACACGATGGTCGATGCCTCGGTGATCTACCGGACGCTGGACGACAAGTTGTCCGTCCAGGCCTGGGCGAAGAATCTGTTCGACGTCGATCGGCCCTCGAGCACTTTCGCGCTCGCCACGGGCCGCCTGATCGGCGTCACCTACCTGCAGCCGCGCACTTACGGCGTGACGGTGGGCTACAACTTCTAACACTTGTGTGATGCCCCCTCCCCTTTCGCGGGAGGGGGCCTTTTCGTCGGGCTGGAACCTGACCGCCGTGCGTGCGCTCATCAGCGCATGAACGGACCTCTCGAATGGATCGCCGCGCTTGGAACGATGATCGCGGCCGGGATGATTGCCGCCGACCTGGGGCGCAAGGCGACCGGATGGGGGTTCGTGCTGTTCTGCGCGGTGGCGGTGACGTGGATCGTGTCCGGCCTCACCAGTGACGCCCTGCCCATCGCGGCGATGAACGCGATCCTACTGCTGATCAACGCCTGGGGCGTGTGGCAGTATCTGCTCAATCCGAAGAACAGGGCCAAGCTGGAGAAGCTCGAAGAACTGCAGGAGCAGGCCGAGCGGGAAGTCGAAGCCGAGACCGCCTGACGTCCGCGCCGGTCAGGGCGCGGCGAACGGATCGACGCGCTGCAACGGGATTCCTTCGAGGGCGGGCAGCCCCCTCAGTTGCGGCTCGACCGTGTCGAGATCGCCGACCACCACGACGGTCATCTTGTCGAGCGGCATCCATTCGCGCGCGAGCGACTGCATCTGCGCGGGTGTCACCGCGAGCACGCCGGGGATGTAGCTTTCGAGCCAGTTCGCCGGCAGGCCGTGGAAGTCGCGCGTGGCGAGCGAGCTGATGAGGCCGTTGGCGCTGGCGTTCTGGAGCACGAAGATGCCCGCGAGATAGGTGCGCATGCCCGCGGCTTCCTCCGCGCTCGGCGGCTCTGCCTGGAGACGCGCGATCTCGCCGATCACTTCCTGGAGCGCCGGACCGGTGACGTCGGTCGTCACGTCGGCGTTGAAGGTCCAGCGCGCCTCGTCCGGATTGAAGCCGATGCCCGAGCCGGGCGAATAGGTGTAACCCTTCTGCTCGCGGATGTTCTGGGTGATGCGCGAGTTGAACGCCCCGCCGAGCAGCGCGTTTGTGACGCGGAAGCCGAGGTCCTGCTCGCTGCCGATGACCGGTGCGGGAAAGGCGATGCGGATCGTGGACTGCGGCGCGTCGGGCCTGTCGATCAGCAGCACTTGCGGGCCGGGCCTGGGCTGGGCGGGCAGCGAGAGACGCTCGGGACCAGGTTGCCAGTCGGCGAAGGCCTGTTCGATCGCGGCCTTGACCTCGGCCGGGTCGAACTGCCCGGCGACGTAGAGATGCGCGCGGCGGGCGCCGAATTGCTCGGCGTGGAAGCGGCGCACGTCATCGATGGTGTAGCCGGCGAGCTGGGCGTCGGTCGGCAGCACGCGACCGTAAGGGTGATCGGTGCCGTAGTAGGCCGCGGCGAGCGCGACTTCGGCGGCGGTCTGGGGCTGAGTGCGGGCGACCGCCAGCCCACGCTGGAGATTGGCGCGAACCCGCTCGAGCTCGCTTTCCGGGAAAGTCGGCCGCCGCGCGACATCGGCGACGAGCTGGATCGCCGGCGCGGCGAACTCGGCGAGGACGGGCAGGTTGACGACCGTCTCGTGCGCGCCGACGCTGGTGCCGAGGCCTCCGCCCATGTCGGCGGCAGCTTCCGCGATCTCGGTCGCGGAGCGGCCCGCGGCGCCTTCGCGCAGCAGTTGTCCGACGAGGTCGGGCAGCCAAACGTCGTCGCCCTCGTTGAGGTTGCCCGCGTAGACGCGCAGGGCGATGTAGGCCTTGGGCACGTTGCCGTAGCGCAGCAGCGTCACGTCCATGCCGTTGTCGAGCGAATAGCTCTCGGCAGCGGGCAGCGCATAGGGCTTCGGCGTGCCCGCCGGCGGCATCGGCGGGTAGTCGGGCGCCTGCGCGACGACGGGCGAGGCGGCGCTCGTGACGGCCAGGCCGAGCGCGGCGATCAGCGATACGAGCGGACGGATCATTGCGCTGCTCCCTGGGCGGAAGGCTGGGCCGCGCCCGGTTCGACCAGCAGGATCGAGCGGTTGGTGGGGCGCAGGTACTCGCGGGCGGTGGCCTGGATCAGCTCGGGCGTGACCGCGGCGAAACCGGCTTCGAGGGTGTTGATCCAGTTGGGATCGTCCTCCCACATCGCGCCGACCGCGAGCAAGTCGACGAGCCCGAAGCGCGTGGTCGGATCGGCGAGGTTGTATAGGCTCGAGCGGATCTTGGTGCGGGCGCGGGCCAGTTCCTCGTCGCTGACCGGGTTGGTGCGGACGTCCTCGATCACTTCATCGAGCGCGGCGGTGATTTCCTCGCGCGACTTGTCGGGATCATGCACGAAGGCAACGGTCCACAGCATCGGGCCGTTGTAGTTGAACATGTTCCCGAGCCCGCTGTTGATGCCGCCCTGCACCCCGCCGGCGATGCCCGTGTCGCGCACGAGCTTGTCGTAAAGGCGGCTGTCCTGGCCCTGCACCAGCACCATGTCGAGCAGGCCCATCGCGAACCATTCGGGCGTGCCGCGCGGCGGCACGTGCCAGGCGACGCTGAAGGCGGGGCGCGGCGCCAAAGCATCGGCCTTGGTGGCGAACTTCTCCGCGGTCTGGCGCGGCTCGGAAATGTCGGGCAGCACCACGGGCTCGCCGCGCGGGATCGGGCCGAAGTAGCGCTCGATCATCTCGCGCGTCTGGTCGTAATCGATGTCCCCGGCGACCACCACGACGGCGTTGTTGGGACGATAGAAGCTTTCGAAGAACTGCGTCGCGTCTTCGACCGTGGCGGCCTCGAGATCGTCGAGCTCGCCGTAGAAGTTGTGCGCGTTGTACCAGTTCTCGTTGGCGAGCTGGGGCATGTCGAGCCACGGCCACCCGCCGTAAGGCTGGTTGAGGACGTTGACCTTCACCTCGTTGGCGACGACGCCCTGCTGGTTCGCGAGCACGTCCTGGTTGATCACCGGGCGCGCCATGCGGTCCGCCTCGAGCCAGAGCACCTGCTCGAGCGCGTTCGACGGCACGACCTCGAAGTAGTTGGTGTAATCGAAGCGGGTCGAGCCGTTGAGCGTGCCCCCCGCGCTGTTGATCGAGCCGATGAACGTGCCTTTCGGGGCGTTTGCGGAGCCCTGGAACATCAAGTGCTCGAACAAGTGCGCGAAGCCGGTGCGTTCCTGCGGTTCGATACGGAAACCAATGCCGTAATAGACCGCGACCGTGGCGGTGGGCACCGAGGGCTCTCGCGACATGACGACCTTGAGGCCGTTCGGCAGCGTGTAATAGCGGGTCTCGATCTGAAGCCCATCGACGGGAGCCGCCGCGGCGTCCGCCACCGGAGCCTGTGCGATTGCCTCAATGGGTGCTACCAAGCCGGTCGCCAGCGCGAAGATCGCGGCCGTGGCCCAAATGCTCTTCCGCATCCGCCCCTCCCTATTCCGGCGCCGAGGCTACGCAGCCTGTGTCTTGCCGTCAAATGCCGATGTAACCCGTTGGGAACCCGGGCTCAATTTGGATGTTGATACTCGGGGCCGCACCGCCTCCCTGGCCGTCTAGGTCAAAGAACGTGCGGCCCTTCGTTTATCCTCACCAGATACGAACACGGTCCTCGGGCGCGAGGTAGAGGTCGTCGTCCTCGCTTACGTCGAAAGCATCGTACCACGCATCGAGGTTGCGCACGGTGAGCGCGCGGAAGTTGCCCGGGGCATGGCCGTCGGTAGCGATGCGCTGGCGCAGGGCGGCTTCGCGCATCTTGGTGGCCCAGGCCTGGGCATAGGCGATGAAGAAGCGCTGGTCGCCGGTGAAGCCATCGATCACGGGTGCTTCCTCGCCGTTCAGCGAAGCGCGGTAAGCGTCGTAGGCCGCGGCGAGGCCGGCAAGGTCGGCAATGTTCTCGCCGAGGGTGAGGTCGCCCTTCACGTTCAGCCCGGGAAGCGCTTCGTAGCCGTCGTACTGCTTCGAAAGCGCCTGACCGTTCTCCTGGAATACGCGCAAGTCGGCATCGGTCCACCAGTTGCGCATCAGGCCGTTACGGTCGAACGCGGCGCCGGCATCGTCGAAACTGTGGCTGATTTCGTGCCCGATGACCGCGCCGATCGCGCCGTAGTTATAGGCGGGGTCGGCTGCGGGGTCGAAGAACGGCGGCTGCAGGATCGCGGCAGGGAAGTTCATCGCGTTCTGCACCGGCAGGTTCACCGCGTTGACGAGCTGCGCGTTCATCCACCACTCGCGGCGGTCGAGCGGCTTTCCGACCTTGGAGAGCTGCTGGCGGTAATAGTGCTGCTCGGCGGTCTGCTTGTTGGCGTAGGCGGTGCCGGGTGACAGCTCCAGGGTCACATAATCGGTCCACTTGTCGGGATAGCCGACGCCGACTTCCATGCCTTCGGCCTTGGCCTTGGCTTCCTCCTTGGTCGCCGGAGCCATCCATTCGAGCTGGTCGATACGGCGCGAGAAGGCGGCCTTGATGTTGTCGACCATGCCTTCGATCTGCGTCTTCGCCGACTCCGGAAAGTACTTTTCGACATAGAGCCGGCCGAGCGCGTCACCGATATGGGCGTTGACGGCCGAGAGCGCACGCTTGTCGCGCGGTCGTTGTTGCTCCTGCCCGGTCAACTGGGTGCCGTTGAACGCGAAATGGAGCTGGTCGATCTTGCTCGGCAGCACGGCCGCGTTCTGGTTGATCTGGTGGAAGGTCAGCCAGTCCTTCCACATTTGCAGCGGCTCGGAGCCGACCAGCGCCGCGAGCTTCGGGATGGAGCCGGCGTGGAAGGCGTTGAACCTGTCCTGATCGCCGAGCTGCGCGGCCTCGAAGAACGTCGCCCAGTCGAGCCCCGGCGCCTTTTGCGCGAACTGGTCGGCGGTCCAGATTTCCCTGGCTTTCGACCAGTCGTCGCTTTCCTCGCGCGTCGCATGCGCGCGGGCGATCTTCAGCTCGAGGTCCCAGATGCGCTGGGCCTTCGCCGCCGCATTGGCGATGCCGGCCGCCGCGAGCATATCCTCGATGTACTGCCGGTAAGCCGCCTGGTTCTCGCGCATCGCCGGATCGGAGGAGAGGTAATACTCGCGCTCGGGCATGCCGAGACCGCCCTGCAGGAGGTAGGGCATCACCTCCTGTTCGGCGAGCGCCTGACTGACGAAGACCCCGAAAAGGTTCTCGGTGGTCATGTCCGTGGCGTTAAGCGGGTCGACGTCGGCGCGAATCGTGCTGCCGAGCACGCGGGCGAGATCGGTCTTGTCCTCGATCGCGGCGATGCGGCGCAGGTCGGCCTGAATGGGCTCCATACCGAGCCTGTCGATCGCCGCGGTGTCGAGGAACGCGTCGTAATAGGCTTTCACGCGCGCCGCATCGGTGCCGGCTTCGGGCTCGCTCGTCTCGAGCTCGGAAAGGAGCGCGGCGAGGTTCTTCTCGGTCTGCTCGCTGGCAATCCAGAACCCTCCGACGTTCGAGCGGTCCGCGGGGATTTCGGTCGCCTTCATCCAACCGCCGTTGGCATAGGCATAGAAATCGTCGCCCGGATCGACCGAGGTGTCCATCGAGGCCGGCTTGATCCCGAGCGCGGTGCCGGCTGCCGCCATTTCGCTCTCGGTTCCCCCGGTGCAGGCGACGGGGCCGAGCGTGGCGGTGGCAATGCCGAGCAGCAGGGCAGGAAGCAGGCGTGAGGTCATCGGGATTCCCTTCGACGCGCGCAGAAGCGCGGTTGGTTTCGGATGGAACCGCATAAGCCGCACACCGGCCTGGGGCAAGAAACGCCGGTCGAGCGCGATGCCCCCCCGGTCGAGCCTAACCGAGGCGGCCGAAGCACCCTGCCCCGGCATAGACCGCCGCGTCGCCCAGCTCCTCCTCGATACGGATCAGCTGATTGTACTTGGCGAGCCGGTCCGAGCGGGCGAGCGAGCCGGTCTTGATCTGGCCGCAGTTGGTCGCGACCGCGAGGTCGGCGATGGTCGCGTCCTCGGTTTCGCCCGAGCGGTGGCTCATCACCGCCGTATAGCCGGCGCGGTGCGCGATATCGACCGCCTGCAACGTCTCGGTCAGCGTGCCGATCTGATTGACCTTCACCAGCAGCGAATTGGCCAGGCCCTTGCCGATGCCCATCCGCAGGCGTTCCGGATTGGTCACGAACAAGTCGTCGCCGACGAGCTGGACCCGGTTGCCGATCTTGTCGGTGAGCGCCTTCCAGCCCTCGAAATCGTCCTCGCTCATGCCGTCCTCGATCGAGCGGATCGGATAGGCCTCGCACAGGTCTGCGAGGTAGTCGGCCATCTGCTCGGGCGAGAGCGAGAGCCCTTCCCCGCTGATTTCGTACTGGCCGTTCCTGAAGAACTCGGTCGAAGCGCAATCGAGCGCGAGCACCACGTCCCCGCCCGCCTTGAAGCCGGCCTTCTCGACCGAAGCCATGATGAAATCGAGCGCGTCGCGCGTGCTGGCGAGGTTCGGCGCGAAACCGCCCTCGTCGCCCACCGCGGTCGCGAGGCCCTTCTCGTGCAGGCCCTTCTTGAGCGTGTGGAAGATCTCCGCGCCCCAGCGGACCGCTTCGGCCAACGTCGGCGCGCCGACGGGCATGACCATGAACTCCTGGAAGTCGATCGGGTTGTCGGCGTGCTCGCCGCCGTTGACGATGTTCATCATGGGCACCGGCAGCACGTGCGCCGAGACGCCGCCGACATAGGCCCAGAGCGGCATGCCGCGCGCATTCGCCGCGGCCTTGGCCACCGCGAGGCTGACGCCGAGGATCGCGTTCGCGCCGAGTCGGCCCTTGTTCGGCGTGCCGTCGAGAGCGAGCATCGCGAAGTCCACCTCGCGCTGGTCCTCCGCGTCGATCCCGAGCAGCGCCTCGGCGATGTCCCCATTCACCGCCGCTACGGCCTTGGAGACGCCCTTGCCGAGGTAGCGCGCGTTGTCCCCGTCGCGCAGCTCGACCGCCTCGTGGGCGCCGGTCGAGGCGCCCGAAGGAACCGCCGCGCGCCCGAAGCTGCCGTCCTCGAGCAACACATCGACCTCCACCGTCGGGTTGCCCCGGCTATCGAGAATTTCGCGTCCGTGGATATCGATGATGGCAGTCATGCGGCGCTCCGAGGGGTATGGGGTTTCCGGGGGTGTTGTAATTCGCTAGCACACCCCCGATGTCGGGTCTGCCGGGCCTCCTATTCGGCGGAACCGAGCGGTGCAAGCCGCGTTGGTTTTGCACTTTGAGGGGCCCGTTCGATCGGGTTCGCGTCGGGCAACGGAAAGGGATACCATGGCCGAGACTGCCGCCAAGACAACCAAGCCGCGCAAGACCGCGGCGAAGTCCACCGCAACGCAAAGCGGCGCAACCGGACCCGCCGTCACCACGCGCTCCAATCGCGACGAGGCGAAATCGCGCTTTAACGCCGCGCTCGAGGAGGCCCGGGCCGGCGCCGCCGCGCTTGGCGCCGAGGCGCGGGACAAAGTCGGCGGTTATCGCGAGCAGGCCAAGACGCGCGGCGGCGATTGGGCCGGCGATGCGAAGACCAAGGCCGTTGGCCTGGCGCGCGAGGGCAAGACCAAGGCGAGCGAAGCGCTCACCGGCCTCAGCCGGGTGGTCGAGGAAAACGCTCCGACGATCGACGATAATCTCGGCGCGCAGTACGGCGATTATGCCCGGACCGCGTCGCGCAAGCTGCAGGAAACCGCGCAGCGCCTCGACCAGAAGAGCGTCGAGGAACTGGGTGACGACGCCCGCGAGTTCGTGCGCAAGAGCCCCGGCACGGCCGTCGGCTTGGCGGCGCTCGCCGGCTTCCTGCTGGCCCGCCTCTTT
>JAEZCZ010000096.1 GCA_023433305.1 Pseudomonadota bacterium
AGGCCGAGCGCGACGTGGCCGAGGCGCTGCGCAAGCTCAAGGGCGCCAACGCTCGCGATGCATCCGCCGTCGAGGAGGCCGCTCGCCTGGCCGCCCGCCGCGCGGCGCAAAGGTGGTCGGGCAAGAAACCGCAGACCAAGGTGGTGATGCTGCGATGAAATGGACGTCGGTGCTGGCGATTTACGCCCTGTTCTGGGTGCTCAGCGCGTTCATCCTCTTGCCGTTCGGCGTGAAAACGCACGACGAGGCCGGTGTTCCGAAGATCCCCGGGCAGGCCGACAGCGCCCCGGCGGACTTCCGCCCTGGCCGCCTGGTGCTGCGCGCGACATTACTGGCCGCCGTGCTATGCGGGCTATACGTTGCCAACTACGTAAATGGCTGGATCGGGGTCGAGGACCTCAACTTCTTCGGCGAACCGTCCGGTTCCGACCGCTAGACCCATTTAACCCAAGCCGGCTCGGTTACCACGTTCCCTACGCCCGCAAGCGCTCGATCGCCTGGGCTAGCGCGACGTAGAGCTTGCCCATGTCGGAACTGAGCAGTGTCACCGCCAGCGCGTGGCCGTCGCGGGTGGAGAGGACGCTGCGCAGCATCGCCTCGAAATCGTGGATGTAGCGGTTGACGGTTTCGCGGAAGTCGCCGTCGGCCTCGTAGATCTCAGCCACGGCGCGCGCGTCGCCGTGATCGAGGAGGCGCACCGCGCGGCGGGTGAAGATGCCGCGGTCTCCTCGCAAGTAGCTCGCCCATGCGGTGTCGGTGACGTCGTTGGCGAAGGCCTTGGAGATGTCGATCGCGCTCGAATTGAGGCTTTCTACGATCAGCGCCATGCGCCGGGCAAAGTCGTTGTCGAGCTGCTCCTCGGCGCGCTGCCGCGCGTGGGCGACGCGCCGTTCGAGATTGCCCGCCAGTTCGTTCACCGCGGCGAGTTGGTCGCGCAACTGGACTGCCGTCGCGCGGCCGGTTTCGCTTGCGAGCCGTGCCGCGGCTTCGAGTTCGGCGATCGCCTCGGTGGCATGGGCGCGCAGGGCCGCGTCGATGGCGGCGCTGCTTTCGGACCCGATACGATCGGCGAGAGCGCGAATTTCCTCGGCCTGTTGGCTCTGGAGGTTGGCGAGAGTGTTGGCGGACCCTTGTTCCAGCGCCGCGACGGCATCGGCGAGTTCTTCGCGGGCTTGCGTGGCCAGGGCATTGGCGCGTTCGGCCAGGTCGGCGAGGCGCTGCTCGAGCGAGGTCAGTTGCTCGAGAGTAGCCGTGCCGCTGTGTTGCGCGGCTTCGACGTGGCCGGCGAGGGCCGCACCCCGATCCCCGGTCTGGGCGATCAGCGCGGAGAGGGCCTGTGCCTGCTCCCGGAAGGTCACCAACCGCTGCTCGGCCTGGCCCAACGCCTCCGGAAGATCGCGCCCGCTATGCTCGGCGCTCGAGCGGATCAGCTCGAGCAGGCGCACGCTGTCATGCGTCAGCCGGGCGACCTTGGCCTCGCTCTCGTCGATCACGGCGCGGCTCTCTGCAAGGCGTGCCGCGAGCCCGGAAGCCGCTTCGGCCAAGCCGTCCTGCGTTTGCAGGCCCTGCGCCGCGAGACGGTCCATCTCGGCGCTCATCGCCGCGAGCCGCTGGGCGAGCGCATCGCCACGCTCGGCAAGGCCGGCGACATGGGCAAGGTGCTCCTGCTGCCGCTCCGAAAGCTGCGCGTCGAAGGATGCGAGGCGTTCACCCAGCGCCGAGAGCGCCGCCGCCTCGCGTTCGGACGCTTCGGCGTTGCGGCGGACGAGCTGATCCTGGAACGCGTCGGCGCGCTCGAGGATGGATTCGTCGGCCCGCTGCGCTTCCGCACGGAGCGCGTCGAGCCGCTGGCGGGCATTGTCCATCGCATGGCGGTCGATTTCGGATACGCGCCGGATCGCCTCGACCATTCGCTCTTCGAGCCGGGACACCGCTTCGGACCAGGTTTCCGCGGCTTCGGCCTCGCCGACCCGCAGGGCGTCGGCCACGCGCGTGCCATCGTCGCGCAATTGTTCGATGCGCGAGCGCAAGCTGTCGAGCGCGGCGTCTTCCGCTGCGTCGACCTGGTGGCGGTGGCTTTCGAGTTCCTCGCGGAGCGTGTCGGCACGGCGCCGGATTGCGGCGAAAGTCTCGACCTCGCGGCCGTCGAGATCGGCGCGGAAGGCCGCGCTGCGTTCGGCCAGTTCGGCGAAGCGCTTGGCGGTGATTTCTTCGAGCTGGGCGGCCTGTGCGCCGAACGCGGTAAGCGCTTCGTCCACCTTGCCGCGCAACGAGACGACCTGCCGACCGCTCGCTTCGCCGAACTGATTGAGCCGGTTGAAGCCGGCGATGAGCTCTTCGAGCTGACTTTTCGCCACGCCGCCGGCGTTCGCGATCTGGCTGGCCACGTCACGCGCGGAGTTGGAGATGACCGGCAGGTCGTCGCGCAGCCGGTCCATGTTCTCGAGCGCGGTGGTGCTGACGCGGCCGATCGCATCGACCTGGGCTCCGTTGTCTTGGATCAGACCCTGCAGCCGATCGGCATGTTGAGAGAGCCGCTCGCTCGCGATCCGGCCTAGCGATTCGAGGTCACGCGATTGCGCCGCGATGAAGTCTCGTGCCAGGCTGAGCTCACGATTGACGGTCGCCAGTCTTCGCTCGAGCAGAGCCGATTCCTGGGAGAGGACATGCGCCGCTTCCCCGAACCGAACTGCCTCGCGGCGGCTGTTGCGCATCGCGAGGAGCCAGAGCGCCACGACCAGCAGGACCGGCACCGACCAATCGACCACCCATTCGGCCCATTGCGCGGGGGCCGCTCCCGCGAGCATGGTGTCTCGGTACACCCATGCGAAGAAGCCCGTCCACGCGAGCACGGCAAGTATGGCCAAGGAGGGAGCGATCCAGCGTAGGCGGCCCATGGCGGTCGCCGGCTCGTCATCGTCCCAGTCCTCGTCATAGGACGGGGCTTCGGGGGCCGGGTCTTCGATGGCGACCCCGACTTCCTGCGCGAGGGGTTCGGCGCCGCTTTCGGGTTCTTGCGGGCCAATGGCCACGAGGTTCTTCCTGCCTACCATGGCCACGAAACTACCACAGGGGCCGGGATGATAAACCCCGGCTTAACGCTCATCCACTATACCGGCCCGGATGGCGCACGAACCAGCCGATTTCGACGCAACGCTCGCCGCCGCGGCAGGCGAGGACCTGGCGCTGCTGGCCGAGTTGCGCAGCGCGTTCGGAGAGAGTCTGGCCCAACAGGTCGACCTGCTTCGCCGGGCGCGCTGCGACGGTAACTGGGAAGTCGCCGCGCTTCGCCTCAAAGGGCTGGGATCGAGCTTCCATGCGCCCGAGCTGATCAGGCTGGCTGATCAGGCCCTCGAGGGCGCGCCGGGCGAGCCGGGCGTCATTCGCAAACTGACCGCGCTCAGCGAACGGTTCGCCGTCCAACCCACGGAGTGACACGCTCCTTCCTTGGCAGCCTGCCTCCGAGCGCGTAGCCCTGCGCCGACCCGGAGGGAGGCACGAGGGTGCGCACGGCGCTCATTTCACTAGCGGGACAGCCGCGCACCGCCGCCGGCGACGCTCCGCTGGTTCTGGCGGGCAAGACCCTGGCGCGACGCCAGCTCGATTTCGCAATTGCTGCGGGTTGCGAGGCGGTGATCGCGTTGGGCGACGGCGGGTCCGCCGAAGCGATCGCGCTGCGCCACGCTGCGGAGGCCGAGGGACTGCGTTTCCAGGCGATCCGCGACAGCCACGGCTTGCTCGGGGTGATCCCCGCGGATGACGACTTGCTCGTGCTCGCGCCGGGGCTCTTGCCGGAAGCGCCGGAAGCGATCGAGGCGTTGATGAAGGGCCGGAGAGTGCTGGTGCTGTCGGCAGGGGCCGCTGTCTCGGCGGGTTTCGAGCGGATCGACCTCAACCGCGCATGGGCCGGCGTGCTCGTCGTGGGAGGGGCCCAGGTGGAGCGGCTCGCCGATCTGCCGGTCGACGTGGTGCCGTCGTCCGCGCTCGTGCGGGTCGCCTTGCAAGCCAACGTGCGCGAGACGCCGTTGCCCGAGGATGTGCTGGTCGAAGGATCGTGGAAGATGTTCGGCGATCGCGCCGATCCGGTCGCAAGCGATGCCAACTGGCTCAAACGACACGTGCCCGCCACCTCCCCGTTCGCGCCGACTCAATGGCTCGGAGGGGTGGCGTTGCGTGCCGCCGCCGGTCGCCTGCTCTCCGCGCCGCACGCGACCAGCGCATTGATGCTGGCCACGCTGGCAGTGCTGGCGGTGTCGGTTCTCGCGGCGCTGTACGGCGTTTCGTGGCTGGGATTCACTCTAGTCGCTGTCGCGGCGCTCCTGGCACAAGGTGTCGCCGGTCTGGTTCACCTGCGCACGGCGCCATTCGGGGCGCACGGACGGTGGGAAAGGCTGCACGCCCTTTTGCCCTGGTTGGTCGACGCAGCGCTCCTGGCCTGTGCGGTGCTCGCCATCGAAGGGACATGGCTCCACCGGCTGTTTCCGCCGCTCGTGATGCTGGGGATGTTGCGAGCCATTCGACCTGAAACGCGCCGCGATTGGGCAGCGCTGATCGGAGATCGCGGGCTTCTTACGGTTGGACTGGCCCTTGCAGCCGTTTTTGGCTTCGTCGAGCCGGTCGTGATGCTGGTCTCGCTGCTCCTCGTGGCGCTCAATCTCGCGCGGGGCGGCGCACGGAGCGGATAACGCGGGCTTAACCCTATTCGGATAGGGCGAGGGGGTGAAAGAGGCCCTCGATGACTGAACGATCGTTGGATCCGGTCGAAGATATCCTGCGCGAAGAGCTTGACCGGGCGGACGCGATGATCGCGACGGCCCGGCCGATCCTGCGCCATCTCGTTGCCAACGACGACCAGGGGTTGTTCAACGACGAAGCCGTGACCCGCATTCGCGGCATGATGACGCATGTCGCCACGCAACTGCTGTTCGTGCAGGCGGGCGTCATCGAAGCCCTCGACCCGGCGGCGTATGCTGCCGAGCGTGAGGAGGACCTCGTCCAGGCGTTGTTCGAGGAAGGCGCGCTCCTCGCCCACGCCCATGCGCTGACACTCGAGGCACAAATCGCCGAGCGGCTCCGCGCCCGGGGAGGCATCGATTCGGTCCTCACGCCCCTTATTCAGGAGCTTGCCGCCGCAAAGGAGGGCGAGACCGCGGCCCTGGCGATCGCCGTCCTTGCCGCTCAGGCACGTTTCATGCAGCAGCAGCGGCGCATGGAACTGCCACTCGGCGAGCTGCCCGGCGATCTTCTCCACGCCGCGCTGGTCCTCCTGCGCGCCCTCGGCGGCTCGGACGAGCAGGCCGTAGAAGTCGAACGTCGAGTGCAGGGTAGCTACGACGAAGGCTGCAGCCGGCTTGGCCTGCTGACGCGCCTGATCATGACCTTGGGCCCCAAAGCGACGCGCGCCCTGTCGATCGATCATGCCGGTCTGGCGCTGTTTGCAACCGCGCTGGCATTGGCTTCGGGCCAGGAACGTGAGTTGACGGTGCTTTCGTTCGCGGACCGGCAATTCGCGCGTCTCGCGTTGGGGCTGCGTGCGGCCGGGCTCAGGCAACAGGCCGTCGAGGAACATTTCCTCTACCTGCATCCCGAAGTCGCGCTTCCCGAGGGGTTCGACTCCTTGCGACCCGATCGCGCGGCGGCTCTGCTGGCGGGTTCGCGGCCGGAAGCCGCCATCTAGGCCGATGGGAGCCGAGGCCCCCTTCATCGCGCGGGCGAAGACCGACGCGCGCGACTGGCTGGTAGAGGCGGAGGAACCACTCGCCGGCCTGCAGCTTCGCAGCGGCGGCGAGCTACCGGGGATCATTGCCGCACCCGCGCTGCTCGAGCTGGTTCGCAAGGCGCGGCTGTACGGGTTGCGCCTGGCCCGCGCCGTTCGCGCGCAGGACGACCACGAGGAAATCACCGCTTGGGTCGAAGTCGAGCCGGGCGAAGAAGGTGGTTGCCTGATCGGCTTCAGCAACTGGCAAACCGCGCCCTTGCCCGATCGGAACGGGGCGGAGGCCACCGAGCGACGGCGCGACATCGCTCGGCACCTTGCCGAACTCTCCGCGCGCCTCGGCGCTCGGCAGGAAGTGCTCGCGGTCGAGAACGAGGCGGACGATCTGCGTCAGCTGGTCGAGGCGATGCGCGCGGGCCTGGGCCGGCCCTGGACGGATTTCGTTTCGCTCGAGGGCAATGTTCACGAACAGCCGCTCCACTGGCGCCTGCTCGACGGTGCACGGGTCCGGCTGGAAGGCTCGCAACGCCACTGGAAAGCGCATCTCGTCCCCTTGGGACAGGCCGATCCGGGCAGCGATGGCTACGAGCTTTACCTTGTCGCCGAAGAACCGCTCGAACCCGCAGCAACCGCCGCGGCCGTCGAGGTCTCTCAACCGTCGTTCAGCACCGCGATCGGCCGTGAGATCGCGCCCGTCCTACGCCAGCCTATCGCCCGCATCATCGCCAATGCCGAGACCATCCGGACTCAGCTCGCCGGGCCACTGGCCGAAGAGTACAGCAACTACGCGGCGGACATTTCGAACGCCGGGGAACACTTGCTGGCGCTGATCGACGACTTGGCCGACCTAGAGGTCGTCGAGGACGAGCAATTCACCACCGCGCCCGATCGGATCGATCTCGCCGACCTCGCGCGCCGCGCGGCTGGCATCCTCGGGGTTCGCGCCCGAGAGCGGGGCATCGGCATCGATGCGCCGCAAGAGGGGGAATCGGTCCGCGCGGTCGGCGAGTTCCGCCGCGTGCTGCAGGTCCTGCTCAACCTCGTAGGCAATGCGATCCGTTACTCGCCCGAAGGGTCGGTTGTCTGGCTTCGTGTCGAGCGCGAGGGCGACCGGGCGCGGATCGTCGTTGCCGACCAGGGCGAGGGCTTGAGCCCGGAACAGCAGGTGCGCGCGTTCGAGAAGTTCGAGCGGCTGGGCCGCAGCGGAGGCGGCGGATCAGGTCTCGGCCTCTACATCTCGCGCCGCTTGGCCCGTGCGATGGACGGGGAACTGACCGTCGAAAGCGCTCCGGGGCAGGGCGCGCGCTTCACGCTCGACCTGCCCGCGGATCCCGGCGAAGGCTAACGCTTGTCGACCGGGACGTAGTCACGCTGCGTCGGCCCGGTATAGAGCTGACGCGGGCGGCCGATCTTCTGGTGCGGGTCGGAGATCATCTCGTTCCACTGCGCAACCCAGCCCACGGTGCGGGCGAGTGCGAATAACACGGTGAACATCGTCGTCGGGAAGCCGATCGCCGACAGGATGATGCCCGAGTAGAAGTCCACGTTCGGGAACAGCTTCTTCTCGATGAAATAATCGTCGCTGAGGGCGATTTCCTCGAGCCGCAGCGCGGTCTCGAACAGCGGATCGTCGACCTTCAGCGCGTCGAACACCTCGCGCACCGTCTTCTGCATCACCGCCGCCCGGGGATCGTAGTTCTTGTACACCCTGTGGCCGAAACCCATCAGGCGGAACGGGTCGTTCTTGTCCTTCGCACGCTCGATGTAGTGCTTGATCTTGTCGGGGGTGCCGATCTCGCGGAGCATGTTGAGCGCGGCTTCGTTTGCTCCGCCATGGGCAGGCCCCCACAGACAGGCGATTCCGGCGGCGACGCAGGCAAAGGGATTCGCACCCGACGAACCGGCTAGACGAACGGTCGATGTCGAAGCGTTCTGCTCGTGATCGGCGTGGAGAATGAAGATGCGGTCCATCGCGCGTTCGACCGCCGGATGGACCTCATAGGGCTCGGCCGGCACGCCGAATGTCATCTTCAGGAAGTTGGCGGTGTAGCTGAGCTGGTTGTCCGGATACTGGAAGGGCTGCCCGACCGAGTACTTATAGGCCATCGCCGCGATGGTCGGCATCTTGGCGATCAGGCGGTGGCTGCTGATCCGGCGGTGCAGCGGATCCGAGATGTCGGTGCTGTCGTGATAGAACGCGCTGAGCGCGCCGACCACGCCGCACATGATCGCCATCGGATGCGCGTCGCGCCGGAAGCCGCGGTAGAACACCGCGAGCTGCTCGTGCAGCATGGTATGGCGGGTGATGGTGCGCGTGAATTCGTCGAACTGCTCGGCGCTCGGCAGTTCGCCGTTCAGCAGCAGGTACGACACTTCCATGAAGCTCGATTGCTCGGCGAGCTGGCCGATCGGATACCCGCGATGGAGGAGGACGCCTTCCTCGCCGTCGATATAGGTCAGCGCGCTTTCGCAACTCGCCGTCGAGGTATAGCCGGGATCGTACGTGAACATCCCCGAAGTGCCGTAGAGCTTGCGGATGTCGACCACGCTCGGGCCCGTGGTGCCTTCCAGGACGGGAAGGTTCAAATCCTGGCCGCCGACCGTCAGCTTAGCCTGCTTGTCCGCCAAATTGCGTCTCCTATTGTCTCTGTCTCAACCGGCTGCCTGCGCGCCGATACGCGCCAGGCTTTCCTCCTTGCCGAGGAGGGCCAGTACATCGAAAATTCCCGGCGAAGTGGTCTGCCCCGTTAGCGCGGCGCGGAGCGGTTGCGCCAGCTTGCCGAGGCCAAGCCCCTGTTGCTCGGCACAGGCTTTCAGCTTGGCTTCGAGGCTTTCGGTTGTCCAGTCCTGATGCTCGTCCAAGAGGCTGGAAATCTGGCTCAGCAGCGCGCGTGCCTCCGGCGTGAGCAGTGCCTGGGCCTGCTCGGTCAGCGCGAGGGGGCGTTGCTTGAAAAGGAACGACGCGCCATCGGCGAGCTCGTTCAGATCGCGCGCTCGTGTCTTGAGCACGGGCATCGCCTCAGTGAGCAGCGCGACGTCGGCCTCGGGGCCGATGCGATCGGCCGCTAGTTGCGCGAGGCGGGCATCGTCTGCCGCGCGGATGTAATGGCCGTTGAGGTTCTGGAGCTTCTTGATGTCGAAGCGCGAGGGGCTCTTCCCGACTCCGTCGAGATCGAACACTTCGACGGCTTCGTCGCGGGTGAACTCTTCCTGGTCGCCGTGTCCCCAGCCGAGCCGCAGCAGGTAATTGAAGAGGGCTTCGGGCAGGATTCCCATCTCGTCCCGGTACGCGTCGACCCCGAGGGCGCCGTGCCGTTTGGATAGCTTGGCCCCGTCCGGGCCGTGAATCAGCGGGACGTGCGCGTAGGTTGGCTCGGGCCAGCCCATGCCGCGGACGATTGCGAGCTGGCGGAACGCGTTGTTGAGGTGGTCGTCGCCGCGCACGACGTGCGTCACGCCCATGTCGTGGTCGTCCACCACCACTGCGAGCATGTAGGTCGGCGAACCGTCGGAGCGGAGCAGGATGAAGTCGTCGATCTCGGCGTTCTGCACGGCCACGCGGCCCTGCACGCGATCCTCGATGACGGTCTCGCCCTCGCGCGGCGCCTTGAGGCGCAGGACGAAAGCACCTTCGCCTTCGTGGGTGGCCTCGCGCCAGGGGCTGTCGATGCGGAAGGGTCGGCGCTCGGCCTGGGCGCGCTCGCGTTGCGCGGCGAGCTCTTCCTGGCTCATCCAGCACTTGTAGGCATGGCCGCGCGCGAGCAGCTCGTGCGCGACTTCGGCATGGCGGGCCCAGAATTGCGACTGGTAATACTCGTGCCCGTCCCAATCGAGCCCGAGCCAGCGCATCCCGTCGAGGATCGCCTCGATCGCTTCCTGAGTCGAGCGCGCCTTGTCCGTGTCCTCGATACGGAGGAGAAACCGGCCGCCGTTGCGGCGGGCATAGAGCCAGTTGAACAGCGCGGTCCGCGCGCCTCCGATATGGAGGAAGCCGGTTGGCGAGGGCGCGAAGCGGGTGACGACAGGGCGCGCAGCCTCGGGCGCTTGATCCGCTGCCGGTGCACTTCCGCTTGCCATCGAGTGGTGGGTCCTCTTCAAAGGGTTCATGGCCACGCGCCAGGCGCCACTCGTTCCGCTGGGGGAGGAACCGGCCGATGCTGCGTTGCAGCAGTCGCCTTGGCGAAACCGCGCGCGCTTGTCCAGCGTCGGCGATGCCTTCGATTCCGCATTGGCAAAGGCAGGTTTCGACCGCGGCCCGTGGCTCGCGATCGCGTTCGCGGGCGGCATAGCCGCGTGGTTCGTGCTCGAGGGGCCGCTCGAATGGGTGCTGATGGCGAGCGGCTGCCTCATGGCGGTGCTCGCCGCCGTGGCCATGTGGCGCGGAGTAGAGGCGCGGGCTCATGTCCTCGCCGCAGTGGTGTCGGTCGGTTTGCTGATGGCGGCGGGGCTCGGCATCGTCTGGACGCGTTCGGCGCTGATCGGCGCCGAGCCGATCGACCGCGCGCTCTCGACGCCGCTTGCTGGCCGTGTGCTGGAACGGATCGAGCAGCCGGCGGAGGGCCGGGTCCGGATCGTGCTGGCCACACGGCTGCCGGGCGAGGAACGCGCCATCAAGGTGCGGGTCAACGTGCCGCTCGCGAAGGATCGGCCAGATCTGACCGAAGGCGCGCTCGTGCGCCTCAAGGCCCGGCTGATGCCGCCGTCGCCGCCGATGTTGCCCGGCGGCTACGACTTCGCCCGCGCCGCCTGGTTCGAGGGGCTGGCGGCGACGGGCGGGTTGCAGGGCGACATCGACGTGCTCGAACCGGCCGAGGATGACGCCGTGTTGGCCCCGCTGCAACGCCGCCTTTCGGAGCACGTGCGTTCACGGTCGGACGGGGCGCCGGGTGCCATCGCGGCCGCCTTTGCGAGCGGCGACCGCGGTGCGATCGCGCCCGAACACGAGGAGGCGATGCGCGACTCGGGGCTGACGCACCTCCTGTCGATCAGCGGCCTCCATGTCAGCGCCGTCATTGCGGCGGCCTACCTGCTTGCCATCAAGCTGCTGGCGCTGTGGCCCTGGCTGGCGCTGAGGGTGCGCCTGCCGCTGGTCGCCGCCGGTATCGCCGCGCTGGCAGGCGTCGTCTACACGCTGCTGACGGGCGCAGAGGTTCCGACGGTGCGAAGTTGCGTCGGCGCCTTGCTGGTGCTCGTCGCGCTGGCGCTCGGACGCGAGCCGTTGTCGCTGCGCATGGTCGCGGTCGGCGCGATCTTCGTGCTCTTGCTATGGCCCGAGTCGCTGATCGGGCCGAGTTTCCAGATGAGTTTCGCGGCTGTCGTCGCCATCGTCGCGTTGCATGGGGCCGCGCCGGTGCGCGCGTTCCTGCGCCCACGTGAGGAGGGCTGGCTCCCGTGGGCCGCTCGGCGCCTGGCGATGCTGCTGCTGACCGGCATCGTGATCGAGGTCGCCCTGATGCCGATCGTGCTGTTCCACTTCCATCGGGCCGGGCTCTACGGCGCGGTCGCGAATGTCGTGGCGATCCCGCTGGTTACCTTCGTGTCGATGCCGCTGATCGCGCTGGCGTTGTTGCTCGACATGGCAGGCGCGGGCGCACCGGCCTGGTGGCTCGCCGGCCGATCGCTCGATCTCTTGCTGGAAATTGCGCACTTCACCGCGGCGCAGCCCGGCGCGGTCAAGCTGATGCCGCAGATGAGCGGGTTCACCTTCGCGCTGTTCGTGGCAGGCGGACTTTGGGTGGCCTTGTGGCGAGCGCGCTTGCGCCTGCTGGGACTCGTGCCGGTAGTGTTGGCGACGGCGATGCTGCTGGCGACGCCAGTCCCCGACCTGTTGGTCTCAGGCGACGGGAAGCATGTCGGGATCACGGAGGGCGGCCGGTTGCTCGTGCTGCGCGAGACGCGGAGCGATTTCAATCGCGAGAACCTTCTCGAGCTGGCCGGAGTGACCGGTGAACCAATACCTCTTGGCGAATGGCCCGGCGCGGAGTGCTCCCGCGACTTCTGTGTGGCGACCTTGCACCGGAGCGGGCGACCCTGGGACGTGCTGATGAGCCGGAGCCGCGCGCTCATCCCGGAACGGGCGCTCGCGGCAGCGTGCGAGCGATCCGATATCGTGGTGTCCGAACGCTGGCTTCCGGCGAGCTGCCGTCCGCGCTGGCTGAAGGCCGATGGTCGCATGCTTTCGGAAAGCGGCGGCCTGGCCATCGTCCTCGACGACCGAAGTGTCTCGCGCGTGGCGGACAGCCAGGGCGAGCATGGCTGGTGGCGGGGAAGACGCGAAGGGCGGCCTTAGCCGCCCTTCAAATCCTCAGCCGAGAGGAGTGGTCCGGTCCCACCGAATATTAGTGATAGCGCCTCAGCAGCCCGGCGAGCTTGCCCTGAACCTGCACCTCATCAGGCCGATAAACCTGCGGATCGTAGGCACCGTTGGCGGGATCGAGCCGAACCATGCCGTTCTCACGGCGCAAGTACTTGAGCGTCGCTTCCTCGTTGCGAACCAGCGCCACGACGATTTCGCCGTCGCGCGCGGTGTCGGTGCGGCGCACCAGCGCATAGTCGCCATCGAGGATGCCGGCCTCGATCATCGAGTCGCCCGAAACTTCGAGCGCGTAATGATCCCCGGCGCCGAGAAGGGCTGCAGGGACGGGCAGTGTGGACTGGCCTTCGAGCGCCTCGATCGGAACGCCCGCTGCGATCCGGCCGTGGAGCGGAATCTCGATCACGTCGTTCGCAGGCTCTGGCCGCGAACGCGGCGGGGTCATCTGCACGACCGTGTCGTTGGCCGGAACCGCGCGAGCAGCCGCGGCCACATTCTCGGGTTGGCGCACCACTTCGAGCGCGCGCGCCCGATTGGGGAGGCGACGGATGAACCCGCGCTCCTCGAGCGCGGAGATCAGCCGATGGACGCCGGACTTGCTCTTGAGATCGAGCGCTTCCTTCATTTCCTCGAACGAAGGCGAGATTCCGGTTTCCTCCAGCTTGCGCTGAATGAAGCGAAGAAGCTCGTGCTGCTTGGCGGTCAACATGGAAGCCCTCTCCTCATGTGTTCCAATTCGGGAACGAACACGGAACAAGTAGGCAACTCCTACCGCCCCGTCAAGCCATTACGCCGTTCCCGAGCAAATAGGCCTCCACCATGTCCCCGGCGGACGCAGCCGGAGAGTGGATTTCGCGCCGGATGAGCGCGTTGCTGGAGGCAAGCGCGAGCATCGCGCTGCTATCCTGCTCGGCGACCGGAGCGATCGTATCGCCAGCGTGAAGCGCCCGGATCAGCTCGAGCCGCGAACCGGTGGCGGGAAGGTCCGCGCCCAGCGCGAGCCGCACCGCGTGCGGCATGGGATCCGCCGCCCCGCCGAGCTTCCGCAGGAGCGGCAACAGGAAGAGGAACGCCGTGACGTAGCTCGAGACCGGATTGCCGGGCAGGCCCACGATCCACTGGTCGCCGCGCCGCGCGACGAGGATCGGTTTGCCGGGCTTGAGCGCCACGCGCCAGAAATCGATCGTCGCGCCCCAGGCTTCGAGCGCCGGTCGCACGAGGTCGTGATCGCCGACAGAGGCGCCGCCGCTGGTGACGATCACGTTCGTGTCGCCGGCTTGGCGGAGCGCGTCGATCATCGCGTCGAGCTTGTCGGGGACCGGGCCGATGCGGCTGACGTCTGAGGCGTACGGGGCCGCCATGGCCGCCAGCATCGCGCCGTTGCTGGCCGGGATTTGATGACTTTCGCAGGCGGTCGGGTCGGCGCCGAGCTCGTCTCCGCTATCCAGCACCGCCACCGACGGCAACGCATGGACCGTGATATCCGCGCGCCCCCCCGCGATGGCGAGCGCGATCTGCGCAGGGCCGATCCGGATTCCCGCGGGCAGGAGCGGGTCGCCGGTGCGAAAGTCGAACCCGGCGCGCCGGATGTGGCGCGGCGACGGATCGCCTTCCCCATTAAGCGAGAGGCGATGGCCGTCGCGCGTGGCGTTCTCCTGGAGGAGAACCGCGCCCGTTCCAGGCGGCATCATTGCGCCGGTCGAAATGCGAATGGCCTCGCCGGGCGCGACCGGGCTTCCGAACGGGTGGCCGGCGGCGCTTTCGCCGATGATCCGCCACGGCCCCGCGAGGTCGCCCTCCGCCATCGCATAGCCATCCATCGCGGAGAGGTCCGCGGTGGGCTGGGTGCGCCCGGCGAGGACGGGCGCGGCGGTGTAGCGGCCCAGCGCGGTCTCCACGGCGATCGGCTCGGCGGGAAGCGCATCGACTTGTTCGAGCAACCGCCGCTGGGCTTCCTCGAGCGGGATCGGCGGGTTCATGGCGCCTGCCAGTGGCCGCTCTTTCCGCCGGTCTTCTCGAGCAGGCGAACCTCCTCCAGGACCATGCCCTTGTCGAGCGCCTTGGCCATGTCGTAGATCGTCAGCAGCGCGACGGCCGTGGCGGTCATCGCCTCCATCTCGACGCCGGTCTTGCCCGTGAGCGAAGCGCGCGCAGTGGCGCGCACTCCATCACCCTCGAAATCGAACTCGACCGTCACGGCATCAAGTGCGAGCGGGTGGCAGAGCGGGATCAGCTCGCCGGTCTTCTTCGCCCCCATGATGCCGGCGATCCGCGCGGCAGCGAGCACGTCACCTTTGGGGCCGCTCCCCTCGCGAACCGCCGCGAGCGCCTCGGGCGACATGCGGATGCGGCCCGTCGCCGTCGCCGAACGGGCGGTTTCCGGCTTGCCGCCGACGTCGACCATTCGTGCCTGGCCCCGCGAATCGAGATGGGTGAGCTTGTTCATCGTGCGCCGATGCTAGCTGAACCAGGTTGACGCTGTTGACACAGTCCTGGGCTCAAAATTGCCTGGGTCGGCAAGGCGCAGCGAACGACGGAAGTCGAGGGAAGGGGCGGGTTGGACATGCGGCTCCCATGCCAGAAAGCTCCGGAATAGGACAGGCCGCCGTGGCGGGCTCCGCGTCAGTCTTGCTTCCCCGGCATTGGCGTGCGCGTGTGGAGCGCCTCACGAACGTAAAGGCGTTTCACCAGCACGAACAGCGCGACGGTGAGCGGCTCTGCCAGCAAGACACCGATGATCCCGAACAGAAGCGCGAAAGCCAGCAGCGCGAACAGGAGCAGCGCGGCAGGCAGCTCGACCGCATGTTGCTGGATGAGCGGTGTGATCACATTGCCTTCGAGCTGCTGCACCACGAGGAACAGCCCCGCGACGAGCAACGCCTCCTCCGGGCCCGCGAGCAGCGCGAGAAGAATCGCCGGCACCGAGGCAACGATCGGGCCGATGAACGGTACGAACTCCAGCACGGCGGCGAGCAGCGCGAGCGCGAGATAAGAGCGGACCCCGATCGCCCACAGGCCTAGGCCGATCAGCGCGCCGACGATCACCATGGCGAGGAGCCGGCCCTTGAGCCAGAGCCGCAAGGCTTTGTCGCAATCGTCGAGCGCGGTGGCGGCGTTGCCGCGCGCTCGGGCCGGCACGAGCTTGATGAGGCCGGTGCGATACAGCTCGGGCCGTGCGGCCAGAAAGATGCCACCGAACAGCAGGATCACGAGATTCGTCAATCCATCGCCGAGCGTCATCAGGAATCGACCGAGATCGCCGAAGCCTCCCGATCCGCTCGCAATCTCGCTGATGCGTTGCTGCGCCCAGCCCGCGAGGCCGAGGCTCGCGGCGAGGCGCTCGAGCTGGTCGACGGCTTCGGGCAACCGGCCTGCGATAGCCTCGGCCTGGTCGGCGATCTGGGCGCCGAAAAGCAGGAGCACCGCCGCCAGGCCCGCGAACAGCAGCAGGATCGCCAGCGCCAGCGAGAGCCGATCCGAAAGATGCAGCCAGCGCCGCAGCCGACGCGCGATCGCATGCAGAACCATCGCGAACAGTACCGAACCGAACGCCAGCACCAGCACGAAGCGCAAGTGCCAGAACAGCCAGGCTGTCGCGACGACGAGGATGGCCAGGATCAGCCGCCTCAGGAACCGAGCGTCGCCGTCTCTTTCGTCGTTGTCGGCCATAACGCTCCCCGGGATCCGTCGATCGATCACCCGCGAACGTTATCGTTCATGCCTGTTGCGCCTGGCAAGCCGTCAGAACAGCCGTCCGCCGTCAGGCACCTTCTTGGAAGGTTGCACGAGCACGACCTTGCCGTTCTCGTCGGGAAAGCCGAGCGTCAGCACTTCCGACATCATCGGGCCAATCTGGCGCGGCGGGAAGTTGACCACCGCGGCGACCTGCCGTCCGACAAGGTCGGCGGGATCGTAATGTTCGGTAATCTGCGCCGAAGAGCGCTTGCGGCCGAGCGTGGGGCCGAAATCGATGGTCAGCTTGAACGCCGGCTTGCGCGCTTCGGGAAAGGGCTCGACCGCGACCACGGTGCCGACGCGGATGTCGACTGCGAGGAATTGGTCGAAGCCAATCTCGGGTGCGGCCGGGGCCTGGCTGTCGTGATCGACGTGCATCCGCGAATGGCTCAACCTTCGAGGAGCCGGCGCGTGGCCTGCTCGACGTCATCCTGCCGCATCAGGCTTTCGCCGACGAGGAAGCAGCGCACGCCAGCCTCGGCCAGGCGCAGGCAGTCGGCACGGGTGTTGATCCCGCTCTCGCCGACGAGGAGCGCGTCTTCGGGGGCGAGCGGGGCGAGGCGCTCGGTCGTGGCAAGGTCGGTGCGGAAGCTGCGCAGGTCGCGATTGTTGATGCCGATGAGGCGCGAACGCAGCTGTGCGGCGCGCTCCATCTCGGCCTCGTCGTGGACCTCGACCAGCACGTCCATCCCGCGCTCGATCGCGGCCGCTTCGATTTCCGCCATTTCGGCATTGCCCAGCGCGGCCACGATGATGAGGATCGCGTCCGCCCCCATCGCCCGAGCCTCGGCGACTTGCCAGGGATCGACCATGAAATCCTTGCGCAGCACGGGCAGGCCGCAGGCCGCGCGAGCGTCCATCAGGTAGTCCTCGTGCCCTTGGAAATAGGGGGCATCCGTGAGCACCGAGAGGCAGGCAGCGCCACCCCGTTCGTAGGCTACGGCATGCTCCGCAGGGCGAAAATCCGCGCGAATCAAGCCTTTGGAAGGAGAAGCTTTCTTGATTTCGGCAATGAGGCCGAACCCGGCCTGGGCTTTGCGCTCCAACGCCGAGCGAAAGCCGCGCGGCGGCGAGGCGCTGGCGGCCCTGCGGTCGAGGTCTTCGAGCGTGGCGAGCGCCTTGCGAGCCGCCACTTCCTCGCGCTTGGTGGCGCAGATTTCGGTCAGCTTGTCCATCAGAGGAGGCCTATGCCGGGGGTGTCTGGCCGTGTCGATAGCCCGAGGGAGCTTGAGCCCGCGGATCAGCGCGTCGTGACGTCGATCCAGCAGGCAAGCAGCGCTTTGGCGAGCCCCTTGTCGATCGCTTCGGCGGCTTCCTCGGCGCCTTCTGCCCAGCTTTCGGCTTCGCCGGCGACCATCAGCGCGCCCGCGGCATTGAAGAGCACGGCATCGCGGTAGGGCCCGGTTTCGCCGTCGAGAAGCTTGCGAAGCGCGGCGGCGTTATGCGCGGGGTCGCCGCCGCGGATGGCCTCGACCGGAGCATGCGGCAGGCCCGCCTCGGAGGCGTCGACCCGCTTCATGCGCACTTCACCGTCCTTGATCTCGGCCAGTTCGTTGCCGCCCGCGAGGCTGAGCTCGTCGAGCCCCTCGTCGCCCGAGATCACGAACGAGTGCTCGGTGCCCAGGCGCGCGAGCGCTTCGGCATAGATCGGCACGTAGGCCGGCCGGGCGATGCCGACGAGCTGGCGGCGGACGCTTGCCGGGTTGGCGAGCGGCCCCATCAGGTTGAAGATCGTGCGCCGCCCGAGCGCTTTGCGGATCGGCATGATGCGGCCCATCGAGGGATGATGCTTGCCGGCGAAGAGGAAGCAGATGCCCAGGTCGTTCAGCGTCTGTTCGGCGGTGTTCATCGCGTGTTCGAGGTTCAGACCAAGCGCTTCAAGCGTATCGGCGGCGCCGGCTTTCGAGCTCGCGGCGCGGTTGCCGTGCTTGGCCACGGGCACCCCGCAAGCCGCCACCACCAGCGCCACCGCGGTCGAGACGTTGAGCGTGTGATGCCCGTCGCCCCCGGTACCGCAGACGTCGATCGCGTTGGCCGGCGCCTCGATCGGGATCAGCCGCGCCCGCATAGCGCGCGCCGCGCCCGCGATCTCCGCGGCCGTTTCGCCCCGATCCGACAGGGCCACGAGAAAGCGCGCGATCTCGTCGTCGGCCAGCTCGCCGTCGAGCATGGCGCCGAAGGCCGCTTCGGCCTCCGCCTCATCGAGAGGATGGTCGACCGGCGGGAGCTGGCTCACGCCAGGGCCTTGGCCGGCAGGCCGCAAATCCGCAGGAAGTTCGCGAGCAACTCGTGCCCGTGCTCGGTGGCGATGCTTTCCGGGTGAAATTGTACGCCGTGGATCGGCAGTTCGCGGTGGCGGAAACCCATGACGCTCGTGCCGTCCAGCCCCGGGGTCTCGCTGGTCGCGTTGACGACGAGCGCCTCGGGAATGTCCTCGACGACCAGCGAGTGATAGCGGGTTGCGGTGAAAGGGCTGGGCAGGCCCGCGAAGACGCCGCTTCCGTCGTGGTCGACAGGGCTGGTCTTGCCGTGCATCAGCCCGCCGCGCGTGACGGTGCCGCCGAAGTGCTGCCCTATCGCCTGGTGCCCCAGGCAGACGCCGAGGAGCGGCCTGCCGGCATCGGCGCAGGCGGCAACGAGATCGAGGCTGATGCCCGCCTCGTTGGGCGTGCACGGGCCGGGCGAAATGAGGAAGCCCTTGGCCCCGCTCGAGATCGCCTGGCCGGCGGAGATGGCATCGTTGCGGACGACTTCGACCTCCGCGCCCAGCTCCATCAGGTAGTGGACCAGGTTGAAGGTGAAGCTGTCGTAGTTGTCGATGACCAGGATCATGGCGCGGCTACTGCCCGAAACCCGGCTCTGCCGCAACGCGCGCGGCTTCACGCGCGGCGGCGAGGAGTGCGGCGGATTTCGCCTCGCACTCGCGCTGCTCATAGGCCGGGTCGCTGTCGGCGACGATGCCGGCGCCGGCCTGGACGTGCATGACGCCGTCCTTCACCACCGCGGTGCGCAGCACGATGCAGGAATCGACCGAGCCGTCGGGAGCGAAATAGCCGACTCCTCCGGCGTAGGCGCCGCGGGTTTCGGGCTCCAGCTCGGCGATGATCTGGCAGGCCCGCACCTTCGGAGCACCCGAGACGGTTCCGGCGGGGAAACCGGCAAACAGCGCATCGAGAGCGTCCTTACCCACCCCTAACCGGCCCACGACGTTGCTGACGATGTGCATGACGTGGCTGTAGCGCTCGATAGTGAAGCTGGCGGTGACTTCGACGCTGTTCGCGGCCGCCACCCGGCCGACGTCGTTGCGGCCTAGGTCGAGCAGCATGAGATGCTCGGCGCATTCCTTCGGATCGGCGAGCAGGCTGGCTTCATTGGCGCGGTCTTCTTCCTCGGTCTGTCCGCGAGGGCGAGTGCCGGCGATCGGGCGGATGGTGACTTCGCCGTCGCGAACGCGGACGAGGATCTCGGGGCTCGAGCCGACCACCGCGAAATCGGGCAGATCGAGGAAGTAGAGGAACGGCGAGGGATTCACGCGCCTGAGCGCCCGATAGAGCGCGAACGGCGGGAGCGGAAACGGGCAGGTGAAGCGCTGCGCCAGCACGACCTGGAAGATGTCGCCCGCCGCAATGTATTCCTGCGCCTTGAGCACCATCGCCTCGTAATCGGCCGCGGGAGTCACCGGCGAGAGCGCGAGTTCAGGCAACGACGCGTCGCGCACAGGGGGCGGCGCTGCGTTGGCGAGACGGCTCAGCGCCTCGTCGATCCGCTCCCCTGCGCGCTCGATCGCTTGCGCGGGATCGGCGCCGTCGGCCCACAGCGGGGCGATGCAGAACAGCTCGTCGGTCAGCCCGTCGAAGACCAGGATGAGCGTCGGGCGCGCGAACAGCATGTCCGGCATTTCGAGCGCGCTTTGCGGTGCGCGCGGCAGGTTCTCGACGAGACCGATGGTCTCGTAGCCGAAGTAGCCGACCAGGCAGGCGAGGGCAGGCGGGAGCGCCTTGGGCACATCGATCCGGCAGCTTTCCGCGAGGCTGCGCAACTCGGCGAGGCTGTCGCCGGGAAGGGGCTGGAAGGCCGAGCGGTCATGCCGCCAGTCGCGGTTTACTTCGCAGGCGTGGCCGACGGCACGGAACAGGAGGTCCGGATCGAGGCCGAGCAGACTGTAGCGCCCGCGAACCGAGCCGCCTTCGACCGATTCGAGGAGAAAGTCGCCGCGGCCGGGCTCGATCAGCTTGAGCGCGGCGCCGACCGGAGTCTCGGTATCGGCGACGAGCTTGCGCCAGACGAGCGCCGCCTCGCCCGCGGCAAGACGGGAATGTGCCTGTTCGGCGTTCTCGGGCAGGGAGCCGGCCAGGACAGCCGCCTAGTTGCTGGCTTGGCCGGTGAGCTGGGCCGCGACCGCGTCGATCGCGGGCTGGTTGCGCTCGACGCCGACCTCGCGCTGTGCCGCGCGGACGAACTGCTCGACATACTCGTTGCCCGCAATCTGCCCGAGTTGCTGGATCGTGCCGAGCACGATCGGATCGTTCGCCGCGACTTGCGGCGCTTCGATGTCGTCGAGCCGGACGACATACCACCCGGCATCCGAGGGCGCCTCGAGTTTCTTGGTCGTGCGCTCGGCCATGCTGAAGAACAGCGCGAGCTGCGGCGGAACGCGCCCTTGCTGCGCGAGCTGGTCGCGGGTCAGGTTGAGCGTTTGCGGCGCGGGCAGCGGCTTGCTTTCGGCTGCGACGGCCTGGGCCAGAGTGCTTCCCTTCGCCATGCGCGCGAGAATGCGGTCCGCCGCCGCCTTGGCGGCCTTCGAGCCCTCGTCGCTGCGCCAGTTTGCGATCACGTCGTTCCTGATCTCGGCAAGAGGCGCGACGGCCGAAGGCGTGATGGCGCCGACGTCGAACACCACGAAGCTTTCGCCCGGCGTCACGACAGCGAGCTGGGGCTCTTGCTCCTCCATGTCGAATGCGACTTCGAGCACGCGGCCAAGGATCGGAGGGACCGTTTCGTCAGGGGTTCCGTAGATGCGGCCATCAGCGGTCGCGGGAGCCGTGCTGGCGATCTCCACATTCAGCTCGCGGGCGACGTCGGACAGGCTGCGGCCTTCCTCGAATTCCTCCTCGATACGCGCGGTCAGGTCGTCGAGTGCGGCCTGGCGCTGCTCGGCCGCCAGCGTGGTCGCGATCTCGCCGCGTACCTGCTCGAGCGTGCGAGCCGGCTGACGATCGATCGTGTCGACCCGCAAGACGTACCAGCCGAGCCCACCGCGTGCGGGCTGCGCGAGCGCGCCCTGCTGGGCGGCGAAGGCGGCTTGCGCGGCAGCGGCCGAGGTGGTGCTTGCGAGCTCGGCCTGGGTGGCGGGGCCGACCGTCGTCGTCGCCAGGCCCTTCTCGCGCGCCGCATCGGCCAGCGCCTTGCCGCCCCGCACTTCGGCGACGATCGCCTGGGCGGCGGCTTGCGTCGGCACGACGAGCTGGGTGAGCGTGCGGCGTTCGCTGGCGGCATAGCGCGCGCGGTCGCGCTGGTAACGCTCCGCGATCTGCGCCGCGGTGGGCGCGGGCAGATTGCCGAGGGCCTCGTCGCCGAATGCGGCATAGCGGATCACGCGGCGTTCCGGCCGGATATAATCGTCGCGGTTGGCCTGGTAATAGGCCTGGAGCTGTGCATTGGTCGGCGCGCCCTGGGGCGCGAAGGCCGTGCTCGGCAGCATCGCGATCGAGCCTTCCCGCCGTTCGCGCAACAAGGCCGCATATTGCCGCGCCATGCTGGCAGGCACTGTCGGCGAGAAACCGATCGGGGTGAGGAGCTGGCGCGCCAACAGGCCCATTCCGAGGTCGGCGCGCACTGCTGCCTCGCTCAGGCCCTGCTGGGCCAGGGCGGAGCGAAACGCGTTCTGGTCGAAATTGCCGTCGGGGCCGCGAAACGCGGGTATCTGGAGCAATTCGCTGTCGATCAACCGGTCGCTCGCCCGCATTCCGTGGCGCCGCGCGAACTCGGCGATCGTCGTCCGCTCGATCAGCTGGCGCATCACGCCTTCGAGACCGCCGCGCGCGATGAAGGCCTGCATCGTTATCGTCGGGTCGCTCTGCCGCGCCTGGTCGAGCGAACTGGTCGCATTCATCGACAGCTCCGCCGCATCGATCCGCTCGTCACCGACGACGGCGACGCGGTCTCCACCCGAGACCCCGCCGAACACGCCGGTGCTCGAGATGTCCATGCTGGCAAAGGCAATGGCGATCAGGCCGAGGAAAGCCAGCGTGATGACGATCCCCAACTTCGAGCTGAAGAACTTGCGAAACAGCTGGATCATGAGAAGTCGGAGGCACTTTCGAGACAGCGGCACGACGAAGGGACCGGCAAATGGCAGCCGATCCCGGCGAAATCGAACCGGCGCTTTATCCCGCATGCGGCGTGGCCGCAACAGCCGAGCCGGCTTTCCCACGCGCTCGAAGAAACCGGTTTTGACAACGCGCGCCGGGCGGACTAGCGGGCTTCGGCTTCGCCCCCATCGCGGGGGCTAACAATCATTTGGAAATCCACAGGAACACCATGGCCCAGCGCCCTTACATCGTCGGCAACTGGAAGATGCATGGCACTCGCTCCATGCTGTCGGAAGCGCGAGCGATCGACCGCGCGGCCGAGCGGCTGCTCAAGGCGGAAGTCGCCCTCGCACCGCCGTTCACGCTGATTCACGCGACCCGCAAGGAAGCCGGCCTGATCGGCGTCGGCGCACAGGATTGCCACGCGGCCGACGGCGGCGCGCACACCGGCGACATTTCGGCGGCGATGGTCAAGGATTCCGGGGCGGATTTCGTGATCCTCGGACACAGCGAGCGGCGCGCCGACCACGGCGAGACCGATGCGATCGTTCAGAGCAAGGCGACCGCCGCGCTCGCGGCCGGCCTGAGCGTGATCGTCTGCGTCGGCGAGATTGAATCGGAGCGCGACGCCGGCAACGCGGAAGCGGTCGTCTTCGCGCAGCTCGAAGGATCCTTGCCGCGCAGCGAAGGCGCGGCCGAGAGGGTCACCGTCGCGTACGAGCCGGTCTGGGCGATCGGCACCGGCCGCACGCCGACCGTGGAAGACGTCGGCGCCATGCATCGCGCCATTCGGGAGCGGCTCAAGGCCATCTACGGCCCGGCCGGGGAGCAAGTGCGGATCCTCTACGGCGGCTCGGTCAAGCCGGACAACGCCGCCGAGCTCCTGGCCGCGGACGAAGTCGGCGGCGCGCTGGTCGGAGGCGCGAGCCTGACCGCGGAGAGCTTCCTGGGCATCATCGTCGCCGCCGCCGAGCGCGGCGAATCCTGAACCCGCCGGGGGCGGGGTGCCTTGCTCAATGGGCGCGCGGGCCTTACATGCGCGCTCACGTTGATTAGAGAGTCCGGATGTCGCTGTTCATCTTCCTAACCGTGGTCCAGGGAATCGTCGCCGCTGCGCTTGTCGGCCTCGTGCTGATGCAGCGCTCCGAAGGCGGCGGGCTCGGCATCGGCGGCGGTGGCAGCCCCGGCGGCCTGATGAGCGCGCGCGGCGCGGCCGACTTCCTGACCCGCTCGACCAAGTGGCTGGCGGTGCTGTTCGTCGTGCTGGCGATCGTGCTGGCCGCCGTGGCGGTCGACACGACAACGGGCCGCGAGATCGACACTTCGCTCGACCGGACCGTCGCTCCGGCGGCGGACCCGCTCGCTCCGGCCACGCAGCCGGGAGCGGGACTCAACCAGCCGGTCGCGCCGGTCCCCGCCGAAACGGCACCGGCGACCGACGATCCGCTCGCGCGCGTCGCCGAGTAAGCCGCAAGCCACCGCCTCGCGCGGCGTCATCGCTATCTGTGAAATTCGCGCGATCGGTGCTTGCACCGAATCCGCCCGCATGCGTAAGGCTCGTCTCCCATGGCGCGGTATATTTTCATCACCGGCGGCGTGGTCTCTTCGCTTGGCAAGGGTCTGATGGCGGCGAGCCTGGCGGCGCTGCTGCAGGCGCGTGGCTACAAGGTCCGCATCCGCAAGTTCGATCCCTATCTCAACGTCGATCCGGGGACGATGAGCCCCTACCAGCACGGCGAAGTCTACGTGACCGACGACGGAGCCGAGACCGACCTCGATCTCGGCCATTACGAGCGTTTCACCGGCGTCTCGGCGCGGCAGAGCGACAACGTCACGTCCGGGCGCATCTACCAGAAGATCATCGCGCGCGAGCGGCGCGGCGACTATCTCGGCGCCACGGTGCAGGTGATCCCGCACGTGACCGACGCGATCAAGGAGTTCGCCCGGGCCGAGACCGAGGATCTCGACTTCGTGCTGTGCGAGATCGGCGGGACGGTGGGCGACATCGAATCGTTGCCGTTCATGGAGGCGATTCGCCAGCTTCGTAACGATCTCGGCCGGGGCAGCACCGTGTTCGTCCACGTGACGCTGGTTCCTTACATCGCGGCGGCGGGCGAACTGAAGACCAAGCCCACCCAGCACAGCGTACGCGACCTGACCTCGCTCGGAATCCAGCCCGACGTGCTCGTCTGCCGCTGCGAGCGGCCGCTGCCTGACGGTGAGCGCGCGAAGATCGCGCTCTTCTGCAATGTCCCCAAGGAGGCGGTGATCCCTGCGC